>JAAUQT010000144.1 GCA_012033495.1 Cyanobacteria bacterium RM1_2_2
CTCAGCTTTACATCATTCAGCGCGGCTTTGCTACTTCGGGGTTGCGGTGTCGTAAATAGAGTGTAATTGCGGAAGCAAAAATGGCAATCGCACTGAGGATATGGACAACGTTGAACGGCGTGCCAGGAAAAAACCAGGAATCGGTGCGAAGAAATTCGATGAAGAACCGCCCTAACGGATACCAAATTAAATATAGTAAGGCAAGATCTCCATGCCGAAGCTGCTGATTAAATCGACGAGATATCCAAAACAGAATACCAAAGCCAATGAAGTTCCAAATCGATTCATACAGAAACAAAGGTTGAAATCGTGTTGATTCAGGATAGAGATTGAGATCGTTGTAGGGAGCGATCCGGTGTTGTGGATCAATGCGTAATCCCCACGGTAGCGTAGTCGGCGGGCCATACAGTTCTTGATTAATAAAATTACCCCAGCGGCCAATTGCCTGCGCTAAGGGTAAACCTACTGCAATCGAATCGAGGAACACAAGCGCGGGTAGTCTGCGAATGCGACAGTAGAGGAACAGGGCAATTGTTCCCAAAATTAAACCACCAAAAATGTGAATGCCGCCTTCCCAAATTTGCAGAATCCGTAGAGGATTACTAAAATATGCGCCTAGCTGATCGCGAGGAGATTGAATGAATACATAGTAAAGCCGAGCGCCAATGAAGCCGGGAATGATCACCCACAGTAATAGATCCCAGAAATCATCTGCCTTTTGCCCACGACGCACAGCTTCCCGGCTGGCAACTTGAGCACCGACGACAACGGCAATCGCCATCAGTAACCCATACCAGCGGAGCGCGAACGGGCCAAATTGAAACAGAATTGGATCGAAGGGAGGATACATGAGTGGGGAGGTGGGGGAGATGGGGAAGAGGGCGCAAGACGGTGTAGACCTTGCTAACGTTATTGTCTAACGTTTTGGGTTTCTTGTTGCGGGTTGGCAGGTCTCCCTCTTTATTCTCAAATTTTCAGTCCTCTAAGTATCCCAAATCCCTGAGCCGCCGCTGCACTTCAGGATCATCGAAACCAGGAGCGCGATCGGTCGAGAAGTCGCTGACATGAGATTGGCTGGAGAACACTTGCAGGCACTCTTGCAGAAGTTCGACGTTTTCAGGAAAGATGTCGCTCAGGTTCAGGGTTTCGGTGGGGTCGCTGTTTACGTCATAGAGTTCCAGCCGCTCGCTGCCGGTTTCAATGAGCTTATGGTTGCCCACCCACACTGCACGGCGCGGCTGATCGCAAGCATGGGTGCGAACCAGTTCGGGCTGGCGTTTTTGCAAAAGATTCAGCACGTTTTGAGGCGGAATGGCTTCCGAAAAGACATAGTTGGTGTGGTCGAGAGCAGGGTCAGTGGTGGCTAAAGTGAGCGCTTCTTCCATTTCGTTGGCGAGTCCGGCGGCAGTCAGAACGGTGTGGAACAGGCGGCAGGTAGACACCACATCTTCTCGGACTGTGCCCGCCGCAAAATCGCCTGCTGGATCACGAATCAACAGCGGCACTTGCACCAATTCGTTGTAGAGCGAGATCGAGTGACCGATAAACTGCTTTTCGCCTAGATGTTCGCCGTGATCAGAGCAGATAATCACCAGCGTATGGTCGAGGGCGCCGCTTTCCTGCAAGGAGTTGAGAAACAGCCCCACCTGATCGTCTTGGTAGGCAACTTCAGCGTTGTACATGCCGTCGAGCGTGGCTTTCTGCGGATCGTCTAATTCGCCAGCCAGCGGAGCTAGCCAGCCGTAAACATCGCCGTTGAACTGTTTCAGGTAGGTTTGAGCCGCCTTGTCGCGCAACACATGGGGGGCAAACCGTTCCACGTAAGAGCGGGGCGGGTGATAGGGCATGTGGGTTCCCATCAGGTTAATGAAGCTAAAAATCGGCTGGTTAGCTTCTACCCCTTTGCGATCGATCAGGAGGTTGGCAGCATCGCTGAGAGATTTGGGCGTGTTGCCTTTGAAGCTCAGAGCCGTTTGCCAGATCGGAACCATCAGCGGTGTAAAAGAGAACGCCAGCAGCGCATCCGAGCGAGCAAAAGAATCCTGCACTTGGTTCAACATGCCTGCCAGCAGTCGCTTAAACGATTGTCGATAGCGTCCGACTAGCCCCGATGCCACACCCGCTTGATTCGGGCGGGAAGTCAGCAAGCCGCTGTAGTTGAGAAAGCTGTAGAAGCCTCGCCGCAAGCCGTTGTTGATGACCCCTACGAGCGGATTATTACAAAAGCCTGCCGTGTAGTAGCCGCCTGCGCTCAGCCGTTCTGCCAGCGTGGTGATGTGGGTGGCAGCACTGAGTAAGATTGCACCACCTGATGCGCCGACGGATACAACCCCGTAAACATAGAAGCGTGAGACGGAACCGTCCATTGTGCTGCCGCCATCGCATTTTTGAACTGAGTGGCTGTTTCGGCAAAGGCGTCGAGATGGGGCGAAATCTCTTCTGGGTGTCCGTAGCAAGAGAGCCGATCGCCCCGCTGGGTATCGAGCACCAGAAACACAATATCAGGACGATCACAATCAGGACGATCACAACGCCGAATGGACATGAGCCAACTCGCCTCTTCTTGCCTACCCTTTGATCTGTAACACTCAACCTCACAAGGCTGGTTAAAAATAGATTAAGAATTATTTTAGGTTTAGTAAATGCTTCTCTGGGTTGAGTTATGCATTAACACCAAAATGCCGTTTGTGTTGCAGCAATTTATGCTAAACGTCCGAGGCTTCATACAAAATCATTAACGTTCTCATACCCAAACCTTTAACTATCAGTGGTAGGCTGCAAGGCAGGGTGTAAACAATGATGAGATTCATTCAAGAATTCCGTAATTGTTCCTAAGGCTTTTTCATGGACTGCATCGGCTGAACACTCGATTCAGAACAGGACAGGTTCAGTTCCGTTGCCACACCAGCTTCGTAGTTGCGTGATGCTTAGCGCTTCTGTTGGTTAGAAGCCCTAATTTAATGCGCTCAACCCGATCGGGCTTCCTTCGAT
The DNA here is from genome assembly GCA_012033495.1 of Cyanobacteria bacterium RM1_2_2. Classification (GTDB taxonomy): domain Bacteria; phylum Cyanobacteriota; class Cyanobacteriia; order Elainellales; family Elainellaceae; genus Elainella. The sequence continues at coordinate 2,992 of JAAUQT010000144.1, forward strand.
CGGGCGCTTTGGGCTGGCCACTATCACCCGCTGAATTATGGGAGTCTACATGTCTACTGATATCACTCATACAACTGACACGATTCGTTTTGCCCAATTCAACGCTTCCTTAAATCGCAGAACGGAAGGGCAATTGGTTCAAGATCTCGCTGATCCCACAGCAACCACTGCGGGAACCAATCAGGCAAAAGCCATTGCCGAGATCGTTCAGCGCACCAGTCCTGATGTGGTGCTGATCAATGAGTTTGATTATTTCGCGGCTGATCCGACTGAAGCAGTCGAATTATTTCAGCAGAATTTCCTCGGTGTTAGCCAAAATGGGGCTGATCCGGTTGAATATCCTTACTTCTATATTGCACCTTCTAATACAGGCGTCGCGTCTGGATTTGATTTAGACAACAACGGCTCGGTTGTGACTGAAGTTGGCGCACCCGGCTATGGCAACGATGCGTTTGGATTTGGGAACTTTCCAGGACAGTTCGGCATGTTGCTGCTGTCTAAATATCCAATTGATACAGAAAATGTGCGGACGTTCCAGAATTTCCGCTGGCAAGATATGCCCGATTCGCTGCTGCCCACCATTGCCGCACCGGATAGTGATCCCTGGTATTCTGCCGAAGAGCAGGCTGCTTTAAGACTTTCTTCTAAGAGCCATTGGGATGTGCCGATTCAGGTCAACGGTAAGACCATCCACGCGCTGGTCAGCCACCCCACACCTCCCGTATTCGACGGCCCCGAAGACCGCAACGGCAAACGCAACCACGATGAAATTCGCTTCTGGTCAGATTACGTCACGCCCGGAGCAGGCGATTACATCTATGACGATCAGGGCCGCACAGGCGCACTATCTGCCGGATCGAGCTTTGTGATTATGGGTGATCAGAACGCTGATCCGTTTGATGGTGACAGCTTTGATGACGCGATTCTGCAACTGCTTGATAATCGTTACGTGAATACATCAGTTACGCCGAGCAGCGAGGTGGCGTAGAAGCCGCCGAACGGCAGCACAATATTAACGACCAGCATCAGGGCAATCCCGCTTTCGATACAGCAGATTTTAGCGATGTCACACCCGGTAACTTACGCGCCGATTATGTATTGCCGTCACAGAATTTGAAAATCACCGACGCGCAGATTTTCTGGCCGAAACAAGACGATCCGCTGTTTCGGTTGATTGGCGAATTTGACCGCAACTTTCCACCGGAAGGTTTCCCTAGCTCCGACCACAAGCTGGTTTGGGTGGATGTGCAGCCCCTCACGGACGCGAGCCGCAAAACCGTGACCGACCTTGAGTTTCTGGGTGCAGTCACCTTCCCGACCGGGCTGAGTTTTCAAGATACAGAAGTTGGCGGCTTGTCGGGGTTAGCCTACGACGCCGAGAACGAAGTTTACTACGCCATCTCGGATGATCGTAGTGAAAGAGATCCGGCACGATATTACACGCTGTCGATTGATTTAAGTGACGGCAAGCTGGACGATGGCGATGTCGAATTTGAGAACGTTACGACATTACTGGATGAATCCGGTCAGCCGTTTGCAGCGCTGAGTCTTGACCCCGAAGCGATTGCACTAACTGAAGACGGTAATTTGTATATCTCTTCAGAAGGTGACGCGAATCGGTTGATTAATCCGTTTGTAAATCAGTTTTCCCTAGCAGGTGAACAACTTTCAGAACTGCCAGTTGACGAGAAGTTTTTGCCGACAGCAGACCAGTCGAGCGGCATTCGCAATAATCTGGCTTTCGAGAGTTTGACGATCACGCCCGACAACCGCTACCTCTACACCGCTACCGAAAACGCGCTCTATCAGGACGGTGATGCGGCCACGCTGGAGGACGGCAGCCCGACGCGCATTGTCCGCTATGACTTGCAAACCGGAGAAGTAGACAAAGAAATTCTTTACATCACCGATCCGGTAGCGGCAGAAAGCGTTCCGGCAGGCGGCTTCCAAACCAACGGTCTAGTCGAACTGCTCGCCCTCGACAACAACGGCAACTTGCTGGCGCTAGAGCGCAGCTTCTCGGCGGGAGTGGGCAATGCGGTGAAGCTCTACGAAGTGCGGGTGCAGAACACCACTGACCTGCAAGACATTGATGCGCTTGCCGATTTAGAAGTTGATGCCGTGGCTGAAAAACGCCTGCTGCTCGACTTTGCCGATTTGGGCATCCCGCTGGACAACCTGGAAGCGATCGCCTTGGGAGACAAACTGCCCGATGGTCGCCAAACGCTGATTGTCACGAGTGATAACAACTTCAGCCCAACCCAGTCTACGCAAGTATTCGCCTTTGCCCTCGACACTGAAACGCTGCCTGCGGTTGCCCCGGTTGCCGAAACGCCAAGTTTGCTCCGCACTGAGGAAGACGCGAACGCCGATGCAGATGATCCGGCAATCTACGTTCATCCCACCGATGGCGACAAGAGCCTCGTCATCACTGCCCTTAAAGATGGCGGCTTAGCAGTCTACAATCTAGATGCAGAAGAGGTGCAGCGGATTTCGCCTCCTGAGATTCGCTATAACAATGTCGATGTGGTCTACGGCTTCGAGTTGGACGGCAAATCGGTTGATTTGGCAATTGCTACCGATCGCCGCAATGATACGCTAGCAGTTTGGTCGATTCATCCAGAGCAGCGGTTGACCAACATCACTTCTACAGCGCTGAGCGACCTCTCCGCCTCGATTTTCGGCATTGACGACGGTGAGCAAACCGCCTACGGACTCGCCACCTACACCAGCCCGATTGATGGCAAATCCTATGTGTTTGTTAGCCAGCGGGACGGCGATCAGATTGCCCAGTTAGAGTTAGTTGATAACGGACAGGGACAAGTTAACGCGAAGCTGGTGAGAACATTGACGGTTCCGATTCCAGAAGGTGGTGAACTCGAAGATGCACAAGTAGAGGGAATGGTTGCCGATCGGGAACTGGGATATTTCTACGTCGGGCAGGAGAAAGTTGGGATCTGGAAATTCCAGGCAGAAGTGAACGCCAGCGTAGAAGGTAGATTAATTGAACCCGTGAAACCGGACGGGAATGTAATCACAGCCGATGTGGAAGGACTCACGATCTACTATGCAGCCGATGGCAAGGGCTATTTACTGGCATCGAGCCAGGGAGACAGCAGCTATGCCGCCTTTAGCCGTGAAGGTAACAACGACTATCTCGGCAGCTTCGTGATCGATGACGGCATTGATGGCGTGGAAGAATCCGACGGCGCAGATGTGGTCAGCGTTGCCCTCGGCTCTAAATTCCCCAACGGCTTGCTGGTGGTACACGACGGCTCTAACGATCCGGCAGCGATCGAACTGGATGAGGACGAAGTGCAGAACTTTAACACCAACTTTAAGTTTGTGTCGTGGGATAGCGTCGCCAAGTCGTTCCAGCCTGCCCTAGAAGTAGACACCACCAGCTATGATCCGCGTAACCCGACACCAAACTCTTTACTTGCCGTTGCCAGCGGTGATACCAATCAAACTTCGACGGTACTTTGGGCGCAAAGCACGTTTACAGGTGCGGTGAGATTTGAGTATTCGATCTATCCCGAATTTGACTTTATCTTTGGCTACGACACGCGGAACGTGACTGATCCAACTCAGCCTGTAAAAGTGAGTTTTGGCGGACTCACACCGGGACAAACCTACTACTATCGCGCCATTGATGCCGCCGGAGATGTAGCAACGGGCAAATTTACCACGCCCAACGCGATCGACCAGCAAACTGGTTTAACTTTTGGGGTTACAGGCGACTGGCAGCAGGCTCCGCCGTTCCCCTCGCTATCGAATGCAGACGAGGCAGATCTGGCGTTCTTCCTGAAGTTGGGCGACACCATCTATGCCGACGCTGAAACGCCTGCCCTGCCCGGAGTCACCCAAGCCCGCACACTGTCTGACTTCCGCACCAAACACGCCGAGAATGTCAGCGAGCGGTTTGGCTTAAATACGTTAAAAGATCTGTATGCGTCAACGTCCATTTTTGCCACCATTGATGATCACGAAGTCGTAGACAACTTTGCGGGCGGTGCGCGTCCGGACGAGTCTCCTGATGCGCCGGATATTGGCTCTTCTCCTGATCCGTTGTTTACAGACGATGTACGCTATGTGAACGACACAAGAGCCTATGAGGAAGCATTGCAGGCATTCCAGGAATATCACCCGATTCAAGACAAGTTCTACGGCGAAACCGGCGATGATCGCACAGCCGGAGAACGGCAACTGTATCGTTACACGACCTACGGTAAAGATGCCGCGATGATGGTGCTGGATACGCGCTCCTTCCGGGATGTTCAGTTGGCGCCAGTCGATCCGACGAATCCGATTCCGTTCTTGGTGCAAGCGTTTGACCCAACGCGGACGCTGCTCGGTAAAGCGCAGTTAGCCGATCTGAAAAACGACTTGCTGACGGCCGATCAGGCAGGTGTCACCTGGAAGTTTGTCGCGGTTCCTGAGCCGATCCAAAACTTTGGCGTGTTGAATGCCGAAGATCGGTTTGAGGGCTACGCTGCCGAACGTACTGAATTGCTGAAGTTCATTGATGACAACGACATCGATAATGTGGTGTTTATGTCTGGCGACTTCCACGGCACGATCGTCAACAACCTCACCTATCAAACCGCTCCCGGACAGCCGCAAGTTGCCACCAACGCCTTTGAAATCGTCACAGGGCCGGCTGCCTTCTTTGATGGCGTGTTTGGTCGCGCGGTTGCCAACATTTCCACCCAAGCCGGACTGATCACCCCTGAGCAGCGCGCCTTCTACGACCAGTTGCCGATCGCCCCCGATGCTGACGATCTGGTCAACGATCAGGACGATTTCATCAAGCAACTGTTGGTGGGCGCAACCGAGCCGCTGGGCTACGATCCGGTCGGTTTAAACAACAACCTGCCGGAAGCCGATGGTTTGATCAATGCCACTTTGCTGCAAGGCGACTACGTTTCCACCCACACCTACGGCTGGACAGAGTTCGACATCGATCAGGAAACCCAAAAGCTGACCGTCACCACCTACGGCATCAACAATTACAGTGAAGCCGACCTGCTGAACAACCCCAGTGCCATCACCGGACTCAGCCCCCGCGTGGTCAGCCAGTTTGAGGTTACGCCCGTGCTGTAATTCTGACCCAGCGAGATCCCCCTAAATCCCCCTTAAAAAGGGGGACTTCAAACCCCTGGCTTGATTTCCCCTTGCGGAAGGGGGGCTGGGGGGGGATCTTCAACATTTCACCTGAAAAGACAATCCAAGGAGTAACTCATGTCTACATTCAGCCCCATCGATCCCAACGCCCAGAACGTGATTGATTCGATCACGAAGACCGATGAAGCTAGAACTTTGAAGAAAATCGGAAATTTTGCTGGGGAAGGTGCGGAAATTTCTGCCTACGATCCAGAGAGTCAGCGCCTGTTCGTGATTTCGGGCGGCACATTACTAGAAGTTTTGGATCTCAGCGATCCGAGTCAGCCGACCCTCGCGCAAACGCTTGATGTCTCGGAGCATGGCGGCGGCGCGAACAGTGTGGCGATTAAAAATGGCATCGTTGCGGTTGCGGTTGCGGCTGATCCGGCTACCGATCCGGGGCAGGTTGTATTTTTCGATGCGCACGGCAACTTCAAAGCTGCGGTGGAAGTCGGCGCACTGCCCGATATGCTGACGTTTACGCCAGACGGCAAGCAAATTCTGGTGGCGAACGAAGGTGAACCGAGCAGCTACGATCAGCCGGATTCGGTTGATCCAGTTGGTTCTGTGAGCATTATTGACCTCAGCAACGGCATCGAGCAGGCAACCGTCAGCACAGCCGGATTTGAGAGCTTCAACGACCAAAAAGCCGACCTGCAAGCGAAGGGCGTTCGCATCTTTGGCCCCAACGCCACCGTTGCCCAAGACTTGGAGCCAGAGTACATCACTTTCTCGGCGGATGGCAGCACAGCCTACGTGACGCTGCAAGAAAACAACGCGCTGGGCGTGATTGACATCGCTACTGCCACCGTGACCGGAATTGTGCCGCTCGGACTCAAAGACTTCAGCAAAGGGTTGCCCACCGTCACCACCTACGAATGGAACAACCGCCCTGTGTTGGGTACGACTGCCACCAGCAATCCTGCTGACTCAGAACAAACGGTTCCCGGTCAGGAAATCTTCTTAGGCGGCTTTTCCGGCTTATTTTTTGAAGGCAAAACCGCCGACGGTAAGCTGAAGTTCGTCACCCACACCGATCGCGGCCCCAACGGCGAACCTACCGACCTGCTGCCCGATGTGCCCGGAGACGAGCGCCCCTTTGCCCTGCCGGACTTCCAGCCCCAGATCATCCGGTTTGAACTCGACCCAGTCAGCGGCGAAATTGAGTTGACCCACCAAATCGGCTTGACTCGTGAAGACGGCACGCCGTTAACAGGCTTACCCAACCTGCAAACCGACGTGGCAGGCACGGCTTACACCGATGAAACTCCGGTCGATTTGTTTGGCAACCGCTTAGAAAACGACCCGCTGGGCGCAGATTTGGAAGGCATCGTCACAGCAGGCGACGGCAGTTTCTGGATGGTGGACGAGTACCGTCCGGCGATCTACCATTCGACCATGGCGGCAAGCTAATCGAGCGATTCATTCCAGAAGGCGAACCCACTGAAGGCGGCGAATTTGGTATGCCTGCTTTGCCCGCAGTTTATGCCCAACGCCGCGCCAATCGTGGCTTCGAGGCAGTTGCGCTAGAGGGTGACAAGCTCTATGCCTTTATCCAAAGCGCCATCGACAACCCTGACAGCACAGGTGATACCGTATCGCGCAACTCTCGCAATCTACGCATCCTCGAATTCGATATCGTCAGTAAAGAGGTGACGGGCGAATATCTCTACATCCTCAACGACATCAGCGGCAGCGGCACTGCCAAAACCGACAAAATCGGCGATGCGGTGTCTTTGGGCGGCGGCAAGTTTCTGGTGGCAGAACGGGACGACCGCAGTACGGCAAGCTCTAATAAGCTCATCTACGAAATCGACCTGACGGGCGCGACCAAAATTAGCGGTGATGTCACAGCAGGGGTGAGTCTGGAACTCGCCGAAGCGCAGGAAGTTCCGCCGATCACCGACACGCCTGCGACAGGCAGCTTTAACGCGGTGCTGAAGGACAACGTGCTGGAAATCAGCGGCTCCTATAGCGGTCTTTCCAGTCGGCTGCGGCGAGTCGGCCCACGTACCGATGTGGAAGGTAATCGCAGAAGTGCAGCCCATGTTCACATTGGTGGAGCCGGAACCAACGGCCCGATTGCTCGCGCCCTGACTGTAACCGACAACGGCGACCGTTCTGGCAGCTTTACGGGACGCTTTACCCTCACCGATGAGGAAGTGGCAGTGGCGCGGGCAAACGGCTTGTATGTGAACCTGCACACCCGAAGGAATCCGATGGGCGAACTGCGCGGTCAAGTCACACTCGATCAAACCTTGGAGCAACTGTCGGTGCAAGATCTGAGCGATTTGGGGCTTGATCCGGTGAGCAAGCGACTGGTTACGAATGCGGCTGCCATCGGCTACACAGGCGTTGAGAAGCTGGAAGGCTTGGCGCTCGTGGATGCCAACACCATTGCGGTGATCAACGACAACGATTTTGGTTTAGCCGGCGCGACCGTTAACGGTGACGGCACAATCGGCGGGTTGGGCGACATTCCGGTGAAAATTGGCTTAATTGAGTTCAACCAAAGCAACGGACTGGATGCCAGCGATCGGGATGGCGTAGACGGCGAACCTGCGATCAACATTCAGTTTCAGCCTGTGTTTGGACTCTACCAGCCCGACGCGATCGCCAGCTTCAGCATCAACGGTCAAACCTACCTCGTCACTGCTAACGAGGGCGACGCCCGCGAATATGATGGTTTCGAGGAAGAAATCCGCGTTGGTGACGAAGAGTATGTGCTTGATCCGACTCGCTTCCCCAACGCTGAAGCACTGAAAGCAGACGCGAATCTGGGACGCCTGATCGTCACGACTGCCTCTGGCGACACGGATGGCGACGGCGACTACGACCGGATCGATATGTTTGGCGCTCGTTCCTTCTCGATTTGGGATGCCAACGGCAATCTCGTTTTCGACAGCGGCGATCAGTTGGAGCAAATCACCGCCAAAGCAGTGCCAGAACTATTCAACTCTGATGAGGGGTTGCCCGAAGAGTTTGACAGCCGCAGCGATAACAAAGGCCCAGAGCCAGAAGGCGTCGTGATTGGTACGGTGAATAATCGCACCTATGCGTTTATTGGTTTAGAGCGCACAGGCGGAGTGATGGTGTATGAAGTCACAAATCCAGACCAGCCTGTATTCGTCGAGTATGTTCTCACGGACGGCGATGTGGCTCCAGAAGGACTGACTTTCATCAGCGCCGACAACAGCCCAAATGGAAAGTCGTTGCTGGTTGTGACGAATGAAGTTAGTGCAACTGTTGCGGTATTTGAGTTTACGCTACCGACCCGCATTAGTGACATTCAAGGTGTAGGACACGTTTCACCATTTGTGAATCAAGTTGTGAACACGAGTGGAATTGTCACGGCAGTTACGTCAAACGGCTTCTACCTGCAAGACCCAACTCCCGATGCGGACATTGCCACCTCTGAGGGGATTTTTGTCTTCCGGGGTTCGGCAGGCAGCAAGCCTGTCGTCGGCGATTCGGTCAGCGTGACTGGAACCGTGAGTGAGTTTCGCGGCGCACCCGTTCGCAACAACGATCTTTCCGTTACCCAAATTACTGCCACCAGCGCTAACAGCGGCTTTAAGGTGTTTTCCAGCGGCAATGCGCTACCTGATGCGACGGTGATTGGCAAAGACGGACGCATTCCCCCCAACCAGATCATCAACAACGATGCGATTGACGATGAGAACCCCTTCGATCCAGACGAAGACGGCATCGACTTCTACGAAAGCTTGGAAGGAATGCGGGTGCAGGTCAACAATGCAGTTGCAGTTGGTCCAACCAACAACTTTGGCGAAATTCCGGTGCTGGCAGACAACGGCGAAAATGCAGGTGAACGCACGAGTCGCGGCGGCATCTACATCCGCCCTGATGACTTCAACCCAGAACGGATCATTGTCGATGATGCGATTGTCAGAGATGAGCCAGGAGTGAACGTTGGCGATCAATTTAATGACGCGATTACAGGCGTGCTCGACTACAGCTTTAGTAACTTTAAGTTACTCAATACGGAACCACTCAGCCTCACCTCTGGGAACCTGGAACGCGAAGTGACTGAGTTAGTCGGCAGCGAAGATCAGTTGACGATTGCCACCTTCAATGTCGAAAACCTTGATCCAAAACTAGAAGATGTAAGCAAGGTGAATCAACAGAATCCCAATAACGTTGATGATGATTTGGGAGACGGCAAATTTGACGCTCTGGCAAATCGCATCGTGAATAACCTGAAATCGCCAGATATTATTTCTTTGGAAGAGATACAGGACAATACCGGAGCCGAAATCAATGATGGAGTCGTAGATGCTTCGTTGACGTATCAAACCCTGATCGACGCGATTACACAAGCTGGCGGCCCCACTTATGAGTTCCGCGATTTGCCTCCTGTGGAAGGTGAAGACGGCGGGCAACCGGGCGGCAACATTCGTGTTGGCTTCCTGTTCAATCCAGAGCGGGTGGATTTTGTTGATACTCCGGCAGGTAGCCCCCGTCGCCTAACGGACACTGACCTCAGTGATGGAGATGCCTTTGAGGACAGCCGCAAACCGCTCGTTGGGGAGTTTGTCTTCAATGGTGAAACCGTGTATGTGATCGGCAACCACTTCAACTCGAAGGGAGGCGATCAGCCGTTATTTGGACGATTCCAGCCGCCCACTCTATTCACGGAAGAGCAACGTCGAGAGCAAGCCCAAATTGTCCGCGATTATGTCGATGATTTGCTGGCTGCTGACCCCAACGCTAACATTGCGGTCGTTGGTGATTTGAACGACTTCCAGTTCTCCCAACCGCTCGACATTCTCACCCAAGGCGGCACACTCGTCAACCTGATTGAAACGCTGCCCGCCAACGATCAGTACACTTTCAACTTTGAAGGCAATTCTCAGGTGCTTGACCACATTTTGGTCAGCCAAAGCCTGCGGTCAATTGCCGAAATTGATATCGTTCACATCAACTCTGAATTTGCTCAACAGGAAAGCGATCATGACCCCATCGTGTCGCGCTTCTCGTTTGCGGCGAATCCAATTGCAGCCGGATTGCAGGTCTAATTACTGTGGAAATGAGTTGAGATAGGGGAGGTTTCATCCTTCCTCTCATGAATTACGCAAATTCAGGCTACAAATTTGGACTACAGGTGAGGCGAGGGGAGGTTTTCTCCCCTTTTCTTGTTTACAGAATCTGTAAAGTCATATGTAGCAGCCCTATTAAACCGGCAACATGAATCCCCACCATTGGGATCGGGTTTCGACTGCGCTCAACCCAGTGGGTTTCTGAGTGCTGAGCGTCTTTGAGTGCTGAGCGTCTTTGAGTGCTGAGCGTCTTTGAGTGCTGAGCGCAGTCGAAGCACGGCATTGGAATGATAGATGATTTGTGAGCGCAAGATGCCTGGATTCTGGAAGGATCT
>JAAUQT010000145.1 GCA_012033495.1 Cyanobacteria bacterium RM1_2_2
GGTGCGGCTGTTAACAGGATTGAACGAAGATCCCCCTAAATCCCCCTTGAAAAGGGGGGACTTTGACCAGAAAGTTGCACATCGCGTCAAGTATTAAAGTTTTTGGAGATGATCACACTGAATTCGGCTCCCCTTTTTTGCTAGATAGCGTGTATATCTAAGTCTGCTTTACCCCCTCAATTCTCCAAACTTGGGGACTTTGAGAAAAGATTGGTTCGGAAAAGTCTCTAGAATCGGGGATTGAGAGGGCTGAAAAGTCTTAAGCAGAGCAACTTCAACGAGTGTACACGGAGCCTTACTGAACCGCCCTACTCGATGTCGATCGAAGTTGGACGACCAGATGCCGGATTCGATCCACTCGAAAGGAGGGCAGTTTGCGATAGGTGGCGTAGAGCCGATCGCGCCAAGCCCAAAACAGCCCATAGTCGGGATGATCGGCTAAGCCAGGCACGCCTTGTCCTTTGAGGGCTGCGGGCAAATCGAGGTAGTCTCCGGATGGAAACTTCACATACATCGTAAGTCCTGCCACGGCGAAGTCGGCTAGGGTCGGCTGGTCGCCCAACAAATAAGAACTTTCTGCCAGCAAGGTGCAGAGCGCTTCTAGATTTTGCTGCATTGCGGTACGTGCTGACTTCACTGCATCAGGGCCAAAGCCAGCACCGATCCCCAACATATCCAAAGCCTCGCGCGGCACCGATTCAACGATACTCTTCAAAAAGTCGGGCGTCGAGGCAGGCAAGAGAGCAGTACGAAATGCCGGATTTTGGCTAAAAGCTCCTAGCATTGCTTTGCGGGCGTTCATGCCAATCGACTCATCTGCCCACTCTTCCATCAACAAACAGAGTGCCCGCTGTTTTGGCTCAGTCGGGATAATCGGCAGTTCTGGATATTTTTTATCGAGATAAAGGGCAATGGCGGTGGAATCGGCAATCACTTCAGTGCCATCTTTCAAGACCGGAACTTGCCGCTGTCCTGACATGCGGTATAAATCAAGCTGCCCCATGCCAGGGGTCACTTCAATCTTGCGATAGGGCAAGCCTTTGTAGTCCAAAATCAGGCGGATCTTTTCACAGTAGTGGGATAACTCGAATTGATATAGTTCCAGCATGGCTTGCTCCTAACTGCTCCTAACGAAACAAAATTCTTTGCCGCTCGCATGTTCCAAGTTACCGCAGATCTCTACAGAATAGGAGCGTCGTAGGGAACACCCAGGCTCGATTTTACTTGGGTTAACCACGCAGAGGGCGAGGGTCTGTGACGGGTTAGAAGGACTTGCAGTTGTTCAGCTTGTCCTCAACCGAATGGCTACAGCGATTTGAAACAGTTCATCCTGAACTCTTGCCCTCAGCTTCTACCTTTAGGCAGAGATTTAGAAGAAGAGAATAGGGCTATCCGAAATTCCGATCAAAGAGGTTGATAGCCATATGAAGTTCCTATGTCAATCGCAGGAACCCAAATTTAATCGAAACGTCATGGTGTGCAAAGGAAATTCATATTTCCTTCACAGTGTGCAGTATGGAGAATATACGCATGAAATCACCAAACCGTAATAACGTTGTGAAGCGGTCTGCTAGTTTAGTTGGCATTCTTGCAGCTAGTGTTGCAGTCGCCCTACCCGTTGTTGCTCAGATGCAGCCTGAGACCGAAATACCGGCTGAGACGACCTCCAGCGAACTGAAGCCTTCTACTAACGAGATGTCGGCTCCTACTTCTCCGAATGCACAGGTTCCAGGTACAGAAACTCCCGATACCCAAACCCCGGAAATTGAAACTCCGGAAATGCAAACTCCGGTTTCCCCTGAAACTGCTCCTGAAGCTGCGCCTGAAACCACGCCTGAAACTGCTCCTGAAGCGACCACTGGCGACACGATCGTTGATGTGGCTTCCGCTAGCGAATCCTTCCAAACTTTAGTGACTGCCCTAACCGAAGCAGAACTAACCGAAGTGTTGCAAGGCGAAGGACCTTTTACCGTGTTTGCACCCACCGACGAGGCGTTTGCAGCGTTGCCTCCTGGAAGCGTTGAAAAGTTGCTTCAGCCTGAAAATCGAGCCATGTTGGTGCAAATCCTGCAATATCACGTGGTTTCGGGAGCCTATCCTTCTGAAGATTTATCTTCCGGCGAAGTGACGACCGTAGAAGGACAGCCTGTCATGGTTACTGTCAGCGAAGGCGGCGTCAAGGTCAACAATGCTAACGTGATTCAGCCTGATATTACAGCGTCGAATGGCGTCATCCACGCGATCGATCAGGTGATCATTCCCCCTGGAATGTAGGGCGGCTGAGCGAACCGGAATCAGTTCCCTGATGGTGAGTTCCCTTAAGTTCCCTGATGAACGGTGAATAACGCTCCTCAATTTTTGAGAGGGATAGGTGATCTGTCCCTCTTTTTGACTTTTTGATTTTCTCTTCACTTTTGCGAATTTCAGACAAGGTGCAGCCTTCCTGGAAGAGACTTGATGTACGGCAATCCGATGGGGGGACGATCCAATGTGGGTCATGAAATTTAGCCATTCAGACATCCAGAATCCTGAAACTTCCGGGGATCTTGTGCGCACTGCAATCTCTGTAGTTCTCAGAGTTCTCAGGTTGAGGACAAGCTGCACCGCTGCAATACCCCTCTGCTTCCTGCTTCTTGCTTCCTGCTCTCTACTATATGTTGCAGAAATTTCAATTGCAGGTAGGATAGGATGACGCATTTCTCCCCTGAAGGAAAACCGCTTCTCCTATGGCTGCCAGTTCAGATTCCTCCCCTAAAGACCAACAGCATCCGCTCTGGAGCACCGACCGTCAGGTTGTGAATACGCTGCTAGAGGGACAACCCACCGACTATAATCTGGCAGAATTGGCCAGACTTCGGATTCGCTATCGGGGCTTTCCGGGTGCGCGAGACATCCAAACCGATCTCGATCGGGTATTAGCCCAGTGGCAGCTAACCGAAGCAGACCTATTTGCCAAAACTCGCCAAATTCATCAAACGGCTCAAGTTTATCGAGGGAAAGGAAACCAACGCGAAGATTGGAGTTGACGAGTATGTTGAACACGGGACTGGAGTTGGTTGAACCGACCGATTGGGTTGGCGTCGTTGTCCGCCTCGGTCTTGCTGTTTTGATGGGGGGTGTGGTTGGGTTTGAGCGAGAAGTTGAACGCAAACCTGCTGGCTTCCGCACTCATATGCTGGTCAGTCTCGGCGCAGCTTTGTTTGTTTTGATCGGTATCCAAACCGGGGTGGTGCAGGCAGAACCGAATACCATTAGCCGCATCATTCAAGGACTCATCGCCGGAATTGGCTTTGTAGGAGCAGGCGAAATCTTTTCTACAGCCCGCAGCAAATCAGGCTCAAGCCCCACTTCAGAAAGAGTTGAAATTCAAGGCTTAACTTCTGCTGCGGCAATTTGGGTTTCGGCGGCGCTTGGTACTGCTGCCGGATGCGGTTTGTGGTTTATGAGCTTGGTGGGTGCTGTTGCAACCGTGCTGATTTTGTGGGCTGCTAAAAAGTTAGAGGCCAGAATTTAACCAAAATTTGGGCAATTAAGCCGGGTTACACCTGGAAAAAGACATCATAAAACGACAAGAGAATTTCAACCACAATGAGAATCACAACATACCATTCAACTCGTAAGCCTGTGTTGTGTTGCAGCAGTCCCAAAACGGTTTCGGCGGTACGAGAAATTAAATCTAGCTTGCGTTCTAGCGCCAAATGCCGTTCTCGAATCTCATACTCATTTTCTAAGCGCAAGTAAATTCGCTCTAGATCGGGGTTGTCCCACAGTAGTTCTGGCTTATCAATAATTTCTACCCGTCCTACAATTTTGTGCTGAATTGAGAGGGTTCGTCCTAACTGCCGCAGCAACTCTTTGCCCCATTGCTCGTCTCGGGTGGTGCGCTGTAAACCTTGGGCAAATGGCTCAATTTGGTCGAAAATTTTCCCGGTTCCCACTTCGTACTGAGCCAACACCACGCTTTTTGCCAAAATGTCTGAGACGATCTGCAAACACTCGATGCTAAAGCTATGCAGCCAAATGATGCCATTCTCGACTCTTGCCCCTTCAGTGTCGGCTAATTTAAGCACTACTTCTTCAGTTTCAGGAGAAGCAAAAGGCTCTACCACCGACGGCTTCAAATAGGTGAGAAAGGAAGCTTCCTCAACTGGGCTTAAGCCATACAAAACCACCGCCCCATACCGAAACAAGACAGCGCAACCTTGTTCTCCGGCAGTGACAACCAACGGTAATTTTGCTAAATAATCTGTTTTTTCCAGCGCCTTCAAATCAAGACGTTCCCCTAAAAACAGGGCGCGTCCCCGAACAGCGTCTTTGCTCTGCAAAACCTCTTGATGCATGGTTGACTGATGATCGGCTCCTTTGGTTGAGAACGTGTAATGCTGCATCTTGGGGCAATCCTTGCGAATTGAACAAGTAATCCAGTATACTCACACTTCTTCTATGATAAAGACGCCGTCTTGACGCTAGCTGAATTGGAATTGCAGTTCCACACTGTCGCCGCCGCTTTTCGCCTAGATGCGGTTGGCTGAACCTCCTGGATTGGCTGAACCGCCTTCTTGGTTGATACAGCCTGGTTTTTTGGTGTATTGGCAAACGCGCTTCCACAAAATGGCGCGAGTTCCGGGCGGCCCCGCTGCAAACTCAACCCGATCGCCACCAATCATTTTCAGGATTTTTACGCTGCAAACTGGACAAACTTGAGGGCCAAATTCAGTCATAGACCGATCTCCCTTTTCCTGACTCACTTTCATCAACTATGGGTCTATCTTCAGCCAAGATCCCGATCTTGGACAGTACCCGGTAAGGGATTTGTAGCAGAACTTAAGCAATCTTTGCTCAATAAACATCTTTGCTCAATAAACATCTTTGCTTAATAAACATCCCTGACGTGATGAGTCGGCGCGTTTCGGCTGCGCTCAACGCTCGATGCGGGATGAATTCTCCTGTAATCAGTGGGTTGAGCGCAGCCGAAACCCAACAGCAACGAAAGCAAGAGAGAGGGCAGAAGAGAGCAGTAGACTAATTTTGTTGGGTTAGATGCAGTGCATATGACGACGGCGCAAATCCTTGATCAGACGCTCATCCGGCTGGATCAACGCAGCTATAAAGCTTACAAAGACATTGCGGGAAACTATCAGTTTCCAGGCTTTCGGCTGATGATTGATCACGTTCAGGGTGATCCGTTTGCTGCACCAAGTCGGCTGCGAATCCAAATCCCGCAAACTGAGGCAGCCTTTCCGCCGATGTTGTATCAGTCGCCGAGCCGAGCCGTTGCCCTACGCGATTATTTGAACCGCCAGTTTGAGCGAGCCGCCCACCAGATTCAAGCCAAGCGCGGCAGCGGCAAAAGTGGGCTGATTGAAATTGCCCGCCCGACTCAGCAGGTTTTGGAACGATCGGCAGTTTGGATCACCGATCAGCAGGTCGAAGTGCGGTTTGCGGTTGGGCTTCCGGCTCGCGGACGGACGATTTTGGGCAGGCAGGCAGCAGAACTGCTGTGTGAAGATTTGCCAGAAATTGTTGATCGGGCGCTGAAGTATGAATCGCTGGATGCTGCGGCTATACTGCGGCAGGTGCAAACTGTCGAAGATGCCGATTGGCTGCGCCAGCAGTTAGCGGATCATAATCTGGTTGCTTTCATTCCCAATGGGGCGATTTTGCCGCGCCAAAGTGGAGTCAAAGATTCGCCGCTAGTTGATGCTATTCCGTTTCAGTCGCCCGATTCGCTGAGGGTTGAATTCGATCGTCCCAATCAGGGCAAAATCTCTGGAATGGGGATTCCGCAAGGCATCACTTTAATTGTAGGCGGTGGCTATCACGGGAAGTCAACCTTACTCAAAGCGATTTCATTAGGTGTTTACAATCACGTTCCTGGAGATGGACGAGAGCAAGTTGTTACTGATTCCACTGCTGTCAAAATTCGGGCTGAAGATGGGCGCAGCGTTGTTAGCGTTGATATCTCTCCGTTCATTAATCACCTACCGCAAAATCGATCAACCATCGCGTTCTCAACTGAGAATGCCAGCGGTAGCACCTCGCAAGCCACCAACATTATGGAAGCTTTGGAAGTGGGTGCAAAAGTGCTGCTGGTTGATGAAGACACCTCTGCCACCAACTTTATGATCCGCGATCGGCGAATGCAAGCTCTGATCGCCAAAGACAAAGAGCCAATTACACCTTTGATCGACAAAATTCGCCAGCTTTATTTAGATCATCAAATCTCGACTATTTTGGTGATGGGCGGCAGCGGTGACTATTTTGATGTTGCGGATACAGTGATTGCAATGACCGAGTTCACGCCTGAGAATGTAACAGCCTACGCTAAAGCAATTGCCGCAGCCTATCCAACCGATCGGCAAAAAGAAGGCGGTGAAACGTTTGGCAATCTGCCTTCTCGGATGCCAATGTTCCAGCGGTTAGAGGCTCCGCGTCTTCAATTGAGCCTGCAATCAGGACAACAGCCCAAGCGCTGGGAAGATGCTGATCCTACTCGCAATCCTCGGATCAAAGTGCGAGATGTGGATGAGCTAGTGTTTGGCGCTGAGGCGATCGATTTATCTGCGATTGAACAAATTGTCGAGACGGGGCAACTGCGGGCAATTGGAGCCGCCATCACGCAACTTCAGGCAGAATTTGACGGGCAGCGAACTTTAGTGGATCTCTTGACGGCCCTGATGGAGCGAATCACGGCCGAGTCGTTGGACAGCCTGACTTTTTATTCGCAAGGCGATTTGACCCTGTTTCGCTCATTCGAGTTGGCAGCAGTGATCAATCGGCTGCGATCGTTGCAAATCAACCAGATTGGCAGAATTTAGATTTATTTTGAATTTTTTCTAACTTTCAGCAATCCACTTAGGGGGGATGAGCGTATCTCTCTGTGAAAGCACTTAGCCACCGCTCACTGAATTCTTGCTGCCGTTTGCGTCAATGCCAGATTGCGCTTGGGGTTGATTTTGGCATGTCAAAATCAGCATGACAAGATCGAGTGAAAGTAGTGAGAACAGATGAGTGAATACTGATATAACTCAGGGAGAAATGTAAATGAGAATGCCTCCGTTGAAGGACTGCTTTAGATCGGTTCTTGCATCCTGCACGCGATCCAAACCGCGCCGAGTGCTCAGCATCACGGCCCTTGCGTTTATGGTTGCCCTGACCGCTTTGGGAACCAGCACGCTGATTCGCCCTCAAATCACCGAAGCTTCCGATCATGACGATGGCGACATTGATGTGAGAAGCCGCGCCCTCAGCTTGACTGACCTCTATGTGTTCCGCGAAATTGACCAAAATCCGGCGGCAAAATCGGATGATTTAATCTTTGTGATGAACACCAACCCGCGATCGGTGGCGCGAATTCAGTATTTTTTCAGCACAGAAGCCCGCTATGAGTTTCGGATTTCGCGTGCCGCTAACGTGAATGCTCCGGTCAAAACCACGCCTGATGTGACGTTTCGCCTCACCTTCAGTAACCCAACTGGCACTCCTCGGCGGCAGTTGGTGACGCTGAGCATGATCGATGCGGACGGTAGAACCACCACCATCAGCCGCACCAGCAACGGTAGACCGATCGCCACAACAAGTCTCGCCTCTGGCAACAGCCCCATTTTGAATCAGCTTAATGTGCGCGGCTCCAATGTCACCCTGTTTGCCGGGCTGCGCGAAGATCCGTTTTACTTCGACGTAGAGCAGTTTTTCCGCGTGCGGGCAGGTCTGTTAGGGCGCGGGCCGGCGGTTGGTTTCCGTGATCCGGCAACTGCGGTGGACTTTGCTACAGGCTATAACGTCAATACCGTTGTGCTACGGGTTCCCCGTCAGTTACTGCAAGCCAACACGCGCACCACCACCTTTGATACGTGGCTGTCATTGTCGATTCCCGATCCGCGCACTGGGCAATTTATGCAAACTGAGCAGTTGGCCCGTCCGGCAGTGAACGAAGCTTTGGTGATCAGCCAACCCACTTACGCCCTCTACAACCGGATTATGCCGACGAGTACGAACAATCCGCAGATTGCTCCCATTGCGAGGGAAGCCACCACCGTGCTGCGGGCGTTGGGCAACAGCAATGCGCGAATTAACTCAATTTTTGGCGCGTTTCTGCCTGACGTGATGCGGATCGACACCACCCAACCGAGCGGTTTTGCTAATGCCCTCAACGCCAAGGGGTCTCCCATTCGCGGACGGCTGCTCAGCGATGATGTGGTAGACATTGCCTTCACGGTTTTAACCAACGGCGCAGTGACGACCGATAACGTGAGCTATGAAGGCACACCCGGTAACTCCGCCCAAGGACATGATCCGCTCGTGCCGAGTTTCCCTTACCTAGCACTGCCCAACTAACTGGGAGCATCACCCATGAAATCAATCAACCTAGAGGATGGCTTAACCAAACGCTGGCAGCGCCGATTGCTGGTGTTTTTGTTGGGCGTACCCATAACCAGCGCAGTGCTGTTGATCAGCCAATCGACGGGCTGGCAGCCTGAATGGGGGGTGCGCTCCCGTTCAATCGAGGTGGCTTATCGATATCCGTTTGACGAATCCTTGCCGCGAAACCGCAATCCTGTCCCAGCTTTGCAGCGCGAGATTGCAGTTTATCAGCAGCAGGTGCAGCGTTATCCAGACAGCGGTTTAGAGCAAGCGGCACTGGCAGCAAGCTACCTGAAAATGGCGCGGCTGACTGGCGAAGAAAGCTGGTATTTGCTGGCTGAACAAACCGCTGAGCAGTCGTTGGCCAAACTGCCGTTTGAGAACCGGGAAGCGATTGGCGTGTTGGCTCGTGTGGCGGAAGCGCGACATGATTTTGCCACCGCTCTGAAACTGGCTGCGCAAGACCTGAAACCGGAGGAATCTGCCGCGATTCGGACAACCTCAAACTTGGCGATGGGCAAGCTTCCAGAAGCAACTGAGGCGGTTGATGCATGGGTGAATGCGGTCTTGAGTCCGGCGGCTTTCACGATGCAGGCAGTTGTCCGCCATGCCCAAGGCAACGATCAGAAGGCGTTAGAAAGCTTTCGCTATGCCTTAGATGTGGAAGAAGCCGGAGATTGGAACCAGTCGGCGCGACTGAGAACGCTGTTGGGACGGTTTTATTATGAGCGCGGGCAGCTTGAACAAGCCGAAGCCCTCTACCGAGAAGCGCTACACATTCTGCCAGGCTATCCGGCAGCGTTGCTGAATCTGGCTCAGTTGGAAATCCGGCAAGGCAAGTTTGCTGAAGCGAATCGACGCTATACCCAACTCAAAGCCTCAGCAAATGGCAATCCCACGATTTACACGGCGTTGATTTTGCGCGGTCAGGCTCGCATTGAGCAGTTGCAGGGCAATTTGGCGGCAGCCGAACCGTTTTGGACAGAAGCAGAACTGCGGCTGCGGCAAGGATTGAGCAGCACCGACAGCTTTGGGCATCGTCGAGATTTGGCGCGGTTGCTCTTGGAACGGTCACGACCGCAAGATCGAGCCGAAGCCGTGGCGCTAATGGCAGCCGAAACCAACCTGCGCCGAGATGCCGCCACGCTGGACACCTACGCTTGGGCGTTGTTGCAGACAGGCGATCTTCAGCAGGCAAACCAGGTGATTGAGGAAGCCATTGCTTTAGGGACAGGCGATGCCGCCATTTTCGATCGAGCCAGCACCATTGCAGCGGCACTGGGCAACGCAACGCAGGCTGAAACCTACCTCCGCAAGGCGCAAGAGCTTGATCGGCAATTGAATGAGCGAGCGCGGCAGGCAATGCATTTAGGCGTAGGAATGGGTGAGTAAGAGGGAGATAAATCAATGCAACGTAGATTGGCTCGTTATGGTGGTTTAGGGCTACTTTCGCTGATTGGGGCAATTCTGATTTGCTTTGTCACAGCGGCTCCTAGTCAAGCTCACTGGGCAGACATGGCGGCGGCGGAGATTGTGGTGGGAGAACGCGAAACGCAGATGACGCTGACCTTTCCGACCGGATTAGCTGCCTTCGCTGATACCGACCAAAATGGGCAGCTTGCCGCTTCAGAAGTGCAGCAACATTATGACCAGCTTCAGGCTTTTTTGGCGGCGCACATTCAGTTCACTTCGGCTTCCAATCAGGCAGACCTGCGGATTGAACCTGTTGAGCGGGGAGCCGTGCCGCTGACCGGTCAGGCAGCCCCCAATACCCACAGCACACTCAAGCTAATTTATGCTTGGCTCCAGCCTGTGCAAGGTTTAACGCTTCGCTACAATCTGTTTTTGCCCGGTGTGCCAACGGCAAGCTGTCTCGCCACAATTCTGCAAGCTGACCAGCTAAAAACGCATGTGTTTACACCCCAAAAGCCTACTCTAGGGCTGACTTCTGGGCTGCCTGGCTTCATGGCAGGCGGTTTAGGGCTGGCGCTGGTCGGGGCGTTTGGCTGGGGCGCGATCCATTCGCTGTCTCCGGGACATGGCAAAACGATTGTGGCGGCTTATTTGGTGGGCGGCAGAGCCACCGCGCAACATGCTTTGTTTTTGGCGGCAACAACAACCATTACTCACACAATGGGGGTGTTTGCGCTCGGATTTGCCACCTTGTTTGCAGCAAAATATATCGTTCCAGAGCAGCTTTATCGCTGGCTGAGTTTAATTTCTGGATTGATGATCGCCGCAATTGGTGTTCGGCTTCTACAGTCGCGGCTCAAACTTGCCTCGACTCATCATCATGCTCATTCTCTTAATTATTCTGATCATGCTGATGGGCACACGCACTTCCATTCTCAAACCTAGTGCATTCTCATGATCCTCAGCCTCCTGAGTTTGAGATTGCTTCCGTTGAAAGTAGCGTTAACTCTGAAGTGGTTGAACCGTCACAAGCATCCCACCCAGACCACTCTCATCATCATTCTGTAATTGATGCCAATGATCATTACAGTCATGACCATACTTGTATTAAATCTCACGGCCACCATCACGATTGTCATACCCATCATCATGACAGCTTAGGTCATGGCTTACATCCTTATGGACATCACCACTCTCACCATCACTCCCATCACCATGAACACCACTCTCACCATCACCATTTGCCTCCCGGAACAGATGGCGCTCCTGTAACCTGGCAAAGCTTACTAGCGTTAGGCATTTCGGGCGGACTCATTCCCTGTCCGGCAGCATTAGTTTTGCTATTAGGCTGCATTGCCTTAGGGAATATTGGGCTAGGATTGCTGCTTGTCTTGGCTTTCAGCCTAGGGTTGGCGGGAGTCCTGACCGGAATGGGACTGGCGCTGGTTTACGCAAAACAGGTGTTTCAATTTTTGCCGTCGCAGATTCGCCCCATCCGGTTTCTGCCCATTCTCAGTGCTGTCGTGATTGCTGTGATTGGTCTCAGCATTTCGACACGAGCTTTCATGCAGGTGGTCAGCAGCACTTAAGTCGGACTTTAGTTGAAATGCAAAAGTTGAAATGCAAAAGTTGAAACGCAAAAAGTGGTGTTCCCTTGAGAACCAGGTATTTAGAATCAGGTAGGTGAATTATGATAAGGTCATTTGGGCTGACAATTGTGCTTTCGTGTATGTGGATCAACAGCATGACTGAAGTTGCGCTGAGTGAATTGTCGCTAGAACAACCCGCAATTGATCAAAGTTTTGCAACGGGTCTAGTCGCTGATCTGGTCGCTGAAGATCTGCCGTTCTGTTACATGCAAACCTCAAACGGTGAACTGATGGATTTAACCCGGCTTTGCGGCAACGGCATTCGGCGACAGCAGACGGCATCGACTCCAGTTGACCCGTCTGCCATCGCACCTGCCCCCGCTATTGTGGTTCCCACGTCGCCCGTGCCAAAGGGGGCTGGCTGCTTTCTGTTTGACGAACAAGGCCGCCCCTGTGCAGCGAGCCGTTAGGATTTCGTTTGTAATTTCGTTCACAATTTTATTCCAAGTTTGATTCATTTACGTTCGACTGGTGAAAGTATCCAAGGGATCTATTCAATGCAAGCTTCTTCACTGCCACTTTCCATTTGGCAACAGTTAAAACAACAGCAAATTAGCTGTGAATATGCCCTCGAACAGTTGGTTGATGAACGCGGAACCGTACAGCTTCATCTGCTGGATCGAGAAGTGCATCAGCGCTTTTGGCGTAACTTTAGCGATCGGGATGTGTTGCCACCTGTGATTCCGCTGCTGTTGTGGCGCAATTGCTACTATTTGGGCAGTCCGGTTGCCCTGTCGCCCTTAGTGGCGCAACAGTTGGGTGAGCGGCTGAACAGCAGCATCAAAATCATCAGCATCACCGAAAAAAGCTATCGCTACTGGTGTCGGATTCAAGAACTGGAAGCCGGACACATCAGCGCAGCAAGGCTAATCAATCCGCTGACGGGTGAGCAAGAGCAGGAAGACATCACCGAAATTGCCGAACTGCATTTGGCGCAGGTCGATAACCAAATCGAGCGGATCAAAGCCCTGATTGCCAGCGCACTGCGAAACCGAGCCAGCGACATCCATTTGGCTCCTGCCTCAGACGGTTTGCGAGTCCGGTTTCGGATCGACGGCATTTTGCGCCATGTCACCACGCTTGCCCCCGATGTCAGCCGCAAGCTGATCGTCGCCTTGAAAGTAATGTGCGACATGGACATTGCCGAAAGCCGCCGCCCGCAAGATGGTCGAATTGGCGAACAGTACATGGTCGAGCAAGAGCAGCAGGGTTTAGATTTGCGGGTCAGCGTGTTGCCTTGCATTTCTAACCGCAAAGGCGAACCCGCAGAGAAGGCTGTGCTGCGGCTGCTCCGGCAGCAAAACACTTTCTCGACCATTGCTGATCTGGGCTTCTCAGAGCGAACTCGTCAAATCTATGAGGGCTGGCTGCGCGAACCGCAGGGCGTAATTATTTTCACCGGCCCGACTGGGTCTGGCAAAACCAGCACCCTTTACACCAGCTTGCAGTCCATCGCCACAGAGTCAGTGAATATCGTGACGGTGGAAGATCCGGTAGAGTATGTGCTGCCCGACATCACCCAAACTCAAGTTCACGAAATCGCCGGAATGACTTTTGCGGCTGGGCTGCGAGCCATTTTACGTCAAGACCCTGACATCATCATGGTGGGCGAAATCCGCGATAGCGAGACGGCAGAAACCGCAATCCGGGCCGCCCTCACCGGACATTTGGTGCTCACCACCCTGCATACCAACGACGCAATTGGCGTGATTCCTCGCCTCAAAGATATTGGCCCCGATCCAGGACTGATCAGCGATGCGTTGCTCGGCATTGTGGCTCAACGACTCGTGCGAAAGGTCTGTCCTCACTGCGCTGAACCCTACACGCCCACTTCAGAGGATCTAAAGCTGCTCGGCTTAACAGCAGACACGGCAAATCCGGCAGCTTGGCGAGTGGGCAAAGGCTGCGCCCATTGCTTTCAGTCGGGCTATTTTGGGACGAGAAGCCGTTATTGAGTTACTGAATGTAGACGACACGGTGCGCCAACTGATTTACGAAGGAACCATTACCCAACTGCGGCGCTACCTCCAGCAAATCCAGTTTGATTCTTTCCGCGTTGCCGCCATCGCCAAAATCACGTCTG
>JAAUQT010000146.1 GCA_012033495.1 Cyanobacteria bacterium RM1_2_2
GTAACAATAAGGCCGTTCCAAGAACTAGCAGAAAAGAAAATAGTTTATTGATCACTGAGAAGAGCACCATCTTTAGAATTGATCCGGCTTCGGAGGCTCGACTGGGGGATCGCCAAATTTTTATTGACTGAACTCCTTAGGATGGCAAAAATGGTACTGGCAGCAAATAAAAGTAAGCCAAACCCCACAATTCCCGCTCCAACACTATTCTCGTTGAGGGCAATCACCGTACCCTTGATCAGATCGTGAATTTCCGGCGGCACAAACCGTTCTACGGCTGTCTGAATCGATTCAAATGCTTCCGTATTCGGCCCAATTAACCAACCAAGCACACTCAGAAGCACCAATAACAGCGGGAACAGGGAGAAAAGCGCATAGTATGATAAGGCGGCTGCCATACCGGGGCAATTGTCTCGATCCCACTTCAGCCCTGTTTGGATGAGAAGTTGAGTGGGTTTGGCAGGCAAAATGGTCGATCGAAAATGTCGAATCATAAGCGTTGATGTTGAGTAAATTCAAGCGTAATGGGTGAAATAGGTTCAACGTTCAGATCATACTCTCCTACCTAATTAGTGCGAAGCACCCACATCGATGCGCCCTGCGCTAGAGACACTTGCACAACCCTATGGCTGGCTTTGTAGTAGAAGTAGTAGAAATAGCTACACTCATTTCTATTCCACGTTTTGTTTGCACTCACGCTTAATTTGAAGTCGCACGGCGTAGAGTATTGCAATTGCTATTGAAAAAATTTGTCCAAAGAGGCGATGCGATTCACTTCATAGCAAATCGCCTGATGAGACATGCGGATTTCCTGTCCTGCAAACAGCACGCTGATTAGCAGCAGGCAAGTTCCCAGCAAAAAACATAGGAGCGCCAGGGAAGCAATTCCACCTGCATTTGAGGCAACTGATAAAGCAATGGCGAACATACTGCCGAGAAAAACCGAGATTGCGCCGTAAGTCAGCAACACTGCCCTTTGTAGCAGCCGATGACGATACTTGAGCAACGGAAGCTGGCGGTCAATTTCTTGTAAGCGTTCCAGAGAGAAAGCATCTTCCATGTTGCCCGTATGCAAAATCCCCAAACGTTCGTTCGCTAGCGAGCGCAGCCGCTGCCCTATGTAGAGAAACCGTCCTAGAATGCCGCCTTGAATAATTGCACAGGCTGTAATCAGGACTACTGGGCCAATGATCAGTTGAATCGTTTGGGCAACATTTGCGGCATTCATACTGCAACCAGCATCATATTTAGCTCTACAGGTTTGGCGTTATGGGCATTGTGTTATGGGCATTGTGTTATGGGCAACTTAGAGTAACAAAATGCACAAGAGAGGCAAAATTAATTGTACTGGAAATCGAAGAAACCGCTAGGAATTTTGTAGAAGGCTGATTGTTTTGGGGGATTGGTGTCCCACGGATGACATCGGGTAGGGAGCGAGGATATCACAGCGATGGGCGGTTATCCTACAAGCAATGCGTTTAAAGTGACGATTGGAGTTATTATGTCTGCTCAGTCTGTATCTGCTCAATGGACATCTGAACAAGTATTAGCGCTTGCCCCAGATGCAGCAGTTGCTAAAAACGGACGAGGACTGGCGTCTGTGAGGAAGTGGGCAACTTTGGGAAGCTACGAGTCTGTGATTTGGGGCGAATGCCAAGGCAGCGGCAAAGATCCTTACCGAACGCAGATCGATTTGAGTGAACCAGCGTTTCGCTGTAGCTGTCCGAGCCGTAAGTTTCCCTGTAAGCATAGTTTGGGGTTGTTTCTGCTACTAGCCGAGCAGTCAAATGATTTTACAGCAACATCTCCGCCCGATTGGGTGACAGACTGGCTCCTCAGCCGCCGCCAACGAGCCGAGAAGCAGGCGGCGCAAGCACAAGGCAATCAGGCAGAACCAACGACGAATCCGGTGGCTCAAGCAAAACGAGCGGCGGCACGACAGCAGAAGGTGACTGCGGGAATTGCGGAGTTGCGTTGTTGGCTAGAGGATCGGGTGCGCCAAGGGTTAGCGACTGTGCCTCAGGAGTCGTATCAGCTTTGGGAAACGATTGCCGCTCGGATGGTGGATGCCCAAGCACCCGGACTAGCTCGACATCTGCGCGAGTTGCCCAGCATTGCCCATAGTGGCGCGGGCTGGCAGGATCGGCTATTGGAACACCTCGGACAGCTTTACTTAATCACAGAAGGATTTGCCCGCATCGAGCAGCTTCCTGCGGCAATGCAAGCTGATTTACGGACTCAAATCGGCTGGACAATCAGCCAAGAGGAAGTGCTGTCTGGTCAGGCTCATTCTGACCTTTGGCTGGTGGTGGGGCAGCGTACCGAAACAGAAGATCGGCTGCGAATTCGTCGGACTTGGCTTCTAGGGCTAAACCGCACCACTTTTGCCCTACTGCTGGATTTTGCCCCCGGACAGCAGCCGTTTGCCCACACCCTTTTACCGGGAACTTGCTTAGAAGCCGAACTCGTTTTTTATCCTAGTGCGGCTCCGTTGCGAGCGTTGATTAAAACTCGCCAAGAAGCATTTCAGCTTCCGAAGCCGCGCCCGGAGCCGAGATTACAGCAGCGCTCGCAGCCTATCGCCAAGCCTATGCCGCCTGTCCGTGGCTGGAACAATTTCCGCTGTTGCTGCAAGCCGTTGTGCCAATGCGAACCGGAGAACGATGGCTGATTCAGGGAACAGAAGGAACGGTGCTGCCGTTGTCTCAGCGGTTAGAATTGCGGCAAAGCTGGCAGCTTTTGTCGCTGAGCGGCGGTGCTCCTGTGAGCATCTTTGGCGAATGGAACGGCACAACATTACTGCCGCTGGGCGTTTGGGCGGAGGACAGCTTTTATGGGTTTGGATAATGTAGATAATTTGGATAATTTGGATAATAAATGGCAAACGGTGGTTGCGGCAGCGCTGGTGGGTCTCGAACGGCAGCCCTTCACCTGCCCGACCGCAACAGGCAAACTAGGGCAGTTGCTCGCCCAATTTTCTGAATACTCTTCTGAGCAATTACCTGAACACTCTTCTGAGCAATTACCTAAGCAATCACCTAAGCAATCACCTGAAGCAAGCCTGCTCCTCACAGCCGCCACGCTTGCGCTTTACCGACGAGCCGGTTGGCTACCGGAATCATCTCTCTCTTCTCAGCAATCAGATAAAGCTGCGCTGCCGAGTGATATGCCGCGCTGTAGCGTTCGAGCGGTGGCCTGTTTGCAGCAAATTCTGCGAGGACAATATGCCCAATGCTTGCCGGAATGGTTAACATTGGCGACCAGCGCCAGACAGCGGGTTCCCGAACTTTATTTACCCGAACTGCTTGATTTAGGAAGGCAACAGCGCGGCTTGCGGGCTGCCCTCCTGCCTGTTTTGGGACAGCGCGGACGGTGGCTGGCTCAACAGAATCCAGACTGGAGCTACGCGGCGGAACTACCCACTGAGGAAAATTGGGAAACGGGCAGTGCCTCGGTTCGACTGCTGTATTTGCTGGAACTGCGAGGGCCCAATCCAGATCGCGCTAGAGCACTGCTGCAAGCCACTTGGAGCCAAGAGGCAGCCAGCGATCGGGCTAAATTTCTGGAAACTTTGCGTACGGGGTTGAGCATGGCGGATGAGCCGTTTTTGATGGAGGTGCTGAACGACCGCAGTAGGGAAGTGCGCCGAATTGCTGCCGATTTGCTGTCGGGTTTGCCAGAGTCTCGCCTATGCCAAACGGTGGCAGACTACGCGACTCGCTACCTCACCTTGACGACAGACGCCCAAACCGGACAGGCAGAACCGCCGCAGTGCCTCCGGGTGGATTTGCCACCTGATCTCGATCCTGTCTTGATTCGGTGCGGCATCGAGCCAAAACCGCCGAAACGATCCGCGAACCTGGGTGAAAAAGCGTGGTGGCTGCTGCAAATCTTGGGAGCAACTCCGCTCAATACGTGGCATACGCATGGCTGGCATCAGGACATAACGCCCGCTACCCTGATGCAACTGGCAAAACACCATGAATGGGAAGCCGTTTTGTTGGAGGGGTGGGCACTGGCAGCAACACGACAGCAAAATGCGGTTTGGCTGGAAGCACTGCTGGCTCGCTGGATTGCCAAGGGTACGGTGGCACGAACGGTTTTGCTGCCGGAGTTGGGGTTGGAAGCGCTGCTAGATGGGCTGCCTGCCGATCGCCAAAGTGCTGTTCTGACGGGCTTTCTCCAGTCTGGGCAGGGCGGAATTGCAGATTCTCTCACCATTTGGCTGCTGCGTCACAGTCGAGAGGCATGGAGTATAGACTTGGGGGAGATGGTGCTTGAGCAATTGGAAGTTCATTTTGGCGATCATCCGGCTCCAACGAATCTAGCTTGGGAACTGCGGTCGGCGCTGAAAGAGTTTGCCCGGTTTATGCCCGTCTCATTAACCGGAAGAGCCGTGGAACTTCAGGCTCGGCTCAGTCATGAATCAGCTTGGCGACAGAGCGTTGAAGAGTTTTTGTCGCTTCTACAGTTTCGGACGGAAATGGAACAGTCGTTTCGGGCAGAATAACTCACGGATAGATTGATCGACTCCTATCGTTTCAGAGAAAAGCACTCAAAAATATGACCACTGCGAAGTCTAAAGCGACTAATTCTAAAACCACACCGTCTACACCAATGCACTCTTCCGATTCTCTGCCTTCGCTGCTGCGCCAACACGCCGAATATCAGTTTGCGAATGAACTGGAGGAATTAGCTAAAGCAGATACACGACAACGTCCGCCAAATTGGAAACTATCACCTTGGGCAGTGGCAACCTATCTGCTAGGGGGAACGTTGGAGAATGGATTTGAAGTAACGCCTAAATATATCGGCAATCGTCGCCTGATGGAAGTGGCAATTGCAACGCTGGCGACCGATCGCGCCCTGCTGCTGTATGGCGTACCGGGAACCGCGAAATCCTGGGTGTCTGAACATTTGGCAGCGGCAATTTCCGGCGATTCGACGCTGCTCATTCAAGGCACAGCCGGCACAGGCGAAGAAGCGATTCGCTATGGCTGGAACTATGCGCGTTTGCTGGCAGAAGGGCCGTCAATGGCAGCGCTGGTGGCTAGCCCGATGATGCGTGCCCTGTCTGCTGGCAAAATTGCGCGGGTTGAGGAACTGACGCGGATTCCCTCGGATGTACAAGATACGCTGATCACGGTTCTCTCTGAAAAAACGTTGCCCATTCCCGAACTGAATAGCGAAGTTCAGGCAACCAAAGGCTTTAACGTGATTGCGACTGCCAACAACCGCGATCGAGGTGTCAACGAACTTTCTAGCGCCCTCAAACGCCGCTTTAACACGGTAATTTTGCCCGTCCCGGACTCTATCGAAGCAGAAGTTGCGATTGTGCATCGACGGGTGGAAAGCTTGGGGCGGGCGTTAGAACTGCCGGCCGAAGTGCCTGCGCTCGTAGAAATTCAGCGCATCGTCACCATTTTTCGGGAATTGCGGAACGGCGTCACCCTCGACGGCAAAACCAAACTCAAATCGCCCACCGGCACGCTCAGTCCGGCTGAAGCGATCTCAGTCGTGAACAGCGGCATGGCGCTTTCGGCTCACTTTGGAGATGGTTCGCTCAAGGCCAGCGATCTGATGGCTGGTTTGGTAGGTGCAGTTGTCAAAGATCCGATTCAAGATCAGGTCGTTTGGAAGGAATATTTAGAAACAGTGGTGAAGGAGCGAGAAGGCTGGGCGGATCTGTATCGTGCCAGTCGAGAAATGCTGTAGGAGCGCAGATTATGTCAGTTCATGTGTTTGGCATTCGGCATCACGGGCCCGGCTCGGCTCGCAGTTTGCGGCAAGCGTTGGTAGCCCTCCAGCCGGACATTGTTCTCGTTGAAGGTCCACCCGATGCAGAATCCGTCCTGCCTCTCCTTGCGGATTCTCAAATGCGTCCTCCGGTTGCTCTGTTAGTGTATGTTCCCGATCATCCCCAGCAGGCGGTTTACTATCCCTTTGCCGTTTTTTCTCCAGAATGGCAGGCAATTCACTACGGACTTCAGCAGCAGATTCCGGTACGGTTTATGGATCTGCCCCAAACCCATCGCTTTGCTTTAGAAAATGCCGATCCTTCAGTCGATATTTTAGCTGATATTTTAGCTGGCACTTTGGCATCCAAGCCCGCATCTCCGACTTATTCCGATCCGTTGAGCTTGTTAGCCGATGCAGCCGGATATAGCGACAGTGAACGCTGGTGGGAACATCTCGTAGAACAGCGGCAAGATAGTACAGAACTGTTTGCGGCCATTTTAGAGGCGATGACCGTCCTCCGTACCGAAGTCGAGCAGGCTGATGGTTTAGAGCCGCTAGAAGCCTGTCGGGAAGCCTATATGCGAAAGACCATCCGCGAGGCAGAAAAGCAGGGTTTCCAAAACATTGCTGTGGTCTGTGGTGCTTGGCACACTCCCGCCTTGGTGAAAATGCCGCCTGCGAAATCCGATCATGCGTTGCTCAAAGGGTTGCCCAAACTCAAAGTAGAAGCCACCTGGATTCCTTGGACGCACGGCCGTTTATTGATGAATAGCGGCTATGGAGCAGGAGTGGAATCGCCTGGGTGGTATCAGCATCTATGGGAAGTGGGAGAGCAAACCGAATTAATCAGTGAACAGGATAGAAACGAATGTACTTTAACTTCTAGTGTTTTAGCGGCTCCATCGCTCAGTCTGCGCTCCCAAACCTCGATTCGCTGGCTGGCCAAAGTGGCTCATTTGCTGCGACAACAAGATTTAGATGCCTCCTCAGCCAGTGTCATTGAAGCCGTGCGGTTGTCTGAAACGCTGGCAGCGCTGCGCAATCGTCCGTTGCCCGGTTTGCCCGAACTGAACGAAGCCACCCAAACGGTGCTGTGCTTTGGCGATCCGTTACCGATGCAGCTAATCCAGGATCAGTTAATTGTCGGCGAACGGCTGGGCAACGTTCCGGAAGAGACGCCGATGGTTCCGCTTCAGCAAGATTTGCAACGTCAGCAAAAGCGCTTGCGCCTCAAGCCCGAAGCCACCGAGATAACCTTAGATTTAGATCTACGCAAGCCGCTCGATTTGGAACGCTCCCATCTGCTGCATCGGCTCGCCCTGCTGCATCTTCCGTGGGGCAAACCGCAGTCTGTCGGCGGCAAAGGCACTTTTCGGGAAGCGTGGCGTTTACGCTGGCAGCCCGAATTTGCGCTGCGGCTGATCGAGGTGGGGATCTGGGGCAACACGATTGAAAGCGCCGCCACTGCTTGGACGTGCCATCGTGCTGATCAAGCCACGCTGCCCGATTTAACCCAACTGATTGACCAAACGCTTCTAGCAAATTTACCCACAGCAACCACG
The DNA here is from genome assembly GCA_012033495.1 of Cyanobacteria bacterium RM1_2_2. Classification (GTDB taxonomy): domain Bacteria; phylum Cyanobacteriota; class Cyanobacteriia; order Elainellales; family Elainellaceae; genus Elainella. The sequence goes on from JAAUQT010000146.1 coordinate 7,302, forward strand.
CATTTACTTAACCGTTTACAGTCCGAAGCGGCGATTGCCAGTGACATCACTCATCTGATGGCGGCGCTGCCCCCACTCGTTAACGTGATCCGCTACGGTACGGTGCGCCAGTTGGAAACAGCCGTGGTTGAGCAAATGATCCATCGGCTCGTTGCCCGAATCTGCATTGGGCTTCCGGTCGCGGCGGCGGCATTAGACGAGGCTGCTGCTGCCCATATGTATGAGCTAATGATTTCGCTGCACAGAGCGATTGGCTTACTTCAACAGCCGCCAGTCTCAGAAATGTGGCAACAGGTGCTCATCAAGCTCGCCGACCAGCAGGGATTGCATGGTTTATTAGCGGGTCGTTGCTGTCGATTGCTATTTGAGGCAGGCGTGTTTGAAATGACCGATACCGCTCGCCGTCTGGGATTAGCGCTTTCTACTGCCACCGACCCGCCCCAAGCCGCCGCCTGGATTGAAGGCTTTCTTTCTGGCAGCGGGCTGCTACTGCTGCACAATCCGGCCCTTTGGCAACTGTTGGATGATTGGGTAATGCTGTTGCCTGCCGACACGTTTACCGCCCTGCTGCCGTTACTGCGACGCACGTTTTCCACCTTTGCGGCATCGGAGCGGCGTCAGATGGGAGAGCAGGTGCGGCAAGCAGGCAGAACGGAAAATGGCGGGCAGCCAGGCGAGTTAGATACCGACAGCGCTGATGCCGTTTTGCCGCTAGTGGCTCAGTTGCTTGGGGTTGTTCTATCGTAAATTATATCGTAAATTACCTTGTGAATTATTTTGTGAATCAAGTCGTGAATTAAGATGCCGCTAAATCAGAGTCTGAATACAGACTTTGATCTAAACCGATTCTCTTCAGTCCCCCTTAACCAGGATGCCGGAAGCAAGGGGATCTGCCACATTCACTCATCAGATCGGTATCACTCATTCGTTTATAGAAGTCGCTAATTTTATTTTCCGATGACTTACGCTTCTCCCACCGACCCTGCTCAAGAACGACTGCGACGCTGGCGACTCATTCTCGGCGGCGGGGCAGCGGACGGCATTTGTACTGGTTCTGATGGCGAGCGTTCTGGCTCTGAAACTGGCTCTGACCTGAGGTTAAGCGAAGCCGATCAAGCCATCGACAAAGCCCTCGCTGCCCTCTATGACCGCCAGCGCGGCACCGGAGCAGGATTTGCGTCGCCTCAAGTTGCCCGCTGGCTAGGAGACATTCGCACCTATTTTCCCAGTTCTGTGGTGCGGGTGATGCAGCAAGATGCGATGGAACGGCTAAATCTGCAACAGCTATTGCTGGAACCCGAAATGCTGGAAGCGGTCGAGCCAGATGTTCATTTACTTGCTAACCTGCTATCGCTTCAGAGCGTCATGCCTGCCAAAGTCAAGGAAACGGCTCGGATTGTGGTTCGCCGCGTCGTCGATGAATTAGTGCAAAAGCTGGCTAACCAGACGCGCCAAGCCGTGATGGGCAGCCTCAACCGCGCCGCTCGCAACCGGCGTCCCCGTCACAACGAAATTGATTGGCATCGCACGATTCGAGCTAACCTCAAGCACTATCAGCCTGATTATCGCACCATTATTCCTGACGTTCGGATTGGCTACGGACGCAAGCGCTCTTCGCTGCAAGATATCGTTCTTTGCGTTGATCAGAGTGGTTCCATGCTGGCTTCGATGGTTTATGCCGGAGTTTTTAGTTCAGTTTTAGCATCGCTGCCCGCCGTTCGCACTCGCCTCGTGGCTTACGATACTGAAGTCGTTGATCTGACTGATTTGCTGCAAGATCCGGTGGAGGTTTTGTTTGGTACTCAGTTAGGCGGCGGCAATGACACACCCAAAGCCTTAGCCTACTGCCAGAAGTTAATTGATCGCCCGCAGGAAACCATTTTTGTGCTGATTTCTGACTTATATGAGGGAGCAGGCAGCCAGGAGATGATTAAACGGCTCGCAGGGCTGGTGACAAGCGGCGTACAGGTGATTACTTTATTTGCCTTGAACGACGACGGCACCCCTGCCTATGACCATACCAACGCTCACGCCCTAGCAGCCCTCGGTATCCCTGCCTTTGGCTGTACACCCGATCTGTTTCCTGACCTGATGGCATCTGCGATCAATCGCCAAGACTTACAAGCGTGGGCAGCCTCTCATAACATTGCTGTTGCCCAATAGCATATATAAGATTCATGCTGTTTCAGTCACGCTAATTCTTGAAAAAGCATCCATCTATCAATGATTTTCAATCGTCACAATCGTAACTCTCAAAATTCTAAATTCTAGATTGACATCATTTTTTGGTCATTTTCTGGTCATGATTCCTTGATAAGTTAGCACCGTTCGAGATAAATCCCTGAATCCTTGGTAGAGGTACTCCGAATGGTGACGAATATTGGTGACTTACAGGTTCGTGAAGATTTTATCGTTACCATTGCTGGCACGGTAGTCGGTGTTCGTGAGGATGAGTTTCTGCTTCAAGACGGTACGGGACAAATTTGGGTTGACGCAGATCGGGAAGGATCAGGAACGCTTAATCTATCCATTGGTGAACGGGTTACGGTAACTGGAGACTTAGACGATCGAGAAGATTTTGATGCAACTCGGATTGTGAGAGCTGATGGATCTGAAGTGATTGGACAGCCTTCTGGCAAGGGCAGACCGGGCAATGGCAGACCCGGTAATGGCAGACCCGGTAATGGCAGACCCGGTAATGGCAGACCTGGCAACGGCAGACCCGTTGACGATCGCCCGATCAATATCGGATCTGCACCGCGAGTAGATATTGGTAACTTGCAAGTTCGGGATGATTTTGTTGTGACCATTTCTGGTACTGTCACTCAGATTCGACAAGACGAATTTGTGCTGCGCGATCAGACCGGACAGGTGCTGGTTGATGGCATTCGGCGAGGAAGCGGAAACCTCGACATTGCCGTTGGCGATCGTCTGACTGTAGTGGGAGACTTAGATGATGGAGATTTCGACGCTTTGAGAATCAGCAGACCTGATGGGTCAATCGTGGCATCCCAGCCATCCCCATCGCGCGATCCTCGTAGAGGCGATGATTTTAGAGAAGATAGAAACGACGGTGATTTTGGTGGCCCACCACCCTGGGCAGGACGACCCGGTGGGCCTCAAAATAGAAGAAACGACCGCGATTTTAGAGATGACCGCGATTTTGGTGGCCCGCCACCTTGGGCAGGACGACCCGGTGGGCCGCGCAGTTTTCTCCAATCCACCGATATTGTGTCGGGGCGGGAGTTTTCTGTTGATCCATCAGCCCTCTAGTCCGCGTTGGTAGTGATCCTGCAATTCATGCAGCCTTTTGGCAGTGTGTGATACTCCTGGAGGGTAGAGAATTTCTCTATCCTCTTTTACCTTTTGGATAGTTATAGCGTTTTTCACTCACGTAAGGTATGCTCCTGCACCCCACTTTTATGGATTTCACCAATCTGAAAAAGGCTGTAGACGACTTGAAAATCAGAGCCTATCTGCAAATCAAAATCATCAGTTAGCAACCTATGCGGATCTTACTTGTGGAAGACGATCCTGAACAGCAAGAACCTTTGCACGCTGCCCTCACTCGCTCAGGACACGTTGTAGACGCAGTGAGCGATGGGATCACTGCTCGCTGGCTGATGGGTGAAAAGGAGTATGAACTCCTGATTTTCGACTGGATGCTACCTGGAGAAGACGGGATTTCTCTTTGTCAGTCTTACCGTCAGGCAGGCAAAGCGGCTCCGATTCTAATCTTGACGGCGAAAGATACCATTGCCAACAAAATCATAGGGCTGGATGCTGGAGCAGATGATTATCTCGTGAAACCCGTTGATATTGAAGAACTCCTAGCGCGTGTGCGGGCCTTGCGACGGCGCTCACCGCAATGGCTTGGGGATAAGCTACGAGTCAGCGATCTGGTGCTCTATCTTGACACCATGCGCATAGAACGGGACAACCTGAGCTTAAAGCTTTCTGGCCGCGATTTTCAGCTACTCGAATACCTGATGCGCCATCCGCAACAAATCCTTACCCACGATCAGATTGAGCAAGCACTTTGGGAATGGGGCACAGAACCAGAAAGTAATGCTGTCACCTCTCGCGTCAAACGGCTGCGGCAACGACTGCGTGAAATCGGTCTAGACACTTGGATCAAAACCGTTTATGGCATAGGCTATCGCTTAGAGCCTCCTGAAATTTGATCCTAATTTTGGATTTTAGATTGGCGACTTTGGAGTTTAACAAGAGTTCAACAAAACTGCCGTAACTGAGTTTCAGCAATCAAAAAGATAGAAAACCGCCTACTCTCCCGCCTCCTACCTTCATCTCTCCTTTCCAAGCAATGGCCCATCTCGCTCAACGCATTCATCAACGCTGGCATAGTTTGCCCATTCGAGTTCGAGGGGCAATGATCATTGCTATTCCCGTCACTTGTTTATTCACTGCACTCTCCGCTTTTGCCTGGTTAAAAGCCAGTTTGGTGGAAGATGAAGCCTGGGTGCTGCATACTCAAACGGTGCGTCTGGAAACAAAACGCTTGCTCAGCGCCCTCATTGACGCTGAAACCGGAGTCCGCGGCTATGGACTAACGCAACGCAGTCAATTTTTGGCGCCTTATGACAATGCCAAAACGGTGATTCCCTCATCGTTAGATCAACTGCAAAACCTGGTCAGTGATAACCCGCAACAGTCCGAACGGATTCAAGAAATTCGCAGACTGGTGAACGAAAATTTGGCGATCTTGCACCAAAAACTGAACCTCCAGCAAGAACTAAGGCGGATTCGCGGGCAAACTGAAATTTTGATGCCGACGACCTCAATCTATGAATGGTTAGAGGAAGGCAGAGAAACAATGAATGAAACTCGTCAAGCGATCGAGCGCTTCACTCAAACCGAAGAAGCATTGCTAACTCAACGGAAACAGCATCAAGAATTTTATCGACAAATTACCTGGCTTGTCCTGTGTAGCTCTGGGGCAATCGGTACAGGAGGAGCCTTGTTTGCCATTCACTTGTTCTCGCAGTTGGAGCGGGAATTAGTCGGTCGAGAAATTAGCCTCCAGAAGACCAATGATCGATTGGAAGTCGCTTGCAGTCAGCTTCAGCGCTTTACGGCTAATGCGTCTCACGAACTGCGAGCGCCCCTAGCGGCTGTGATGGGCAACGCTCAGGTTGGCTTGATGGATCTAGATGACCTCGAAGACGGATCCATTTCACTGCGTAACCGCCTGAAAAAGATTGTCACCCTCACCAAACAAATGAGCACGCTGATTGATGAGTTGTTGTTTCTAGCTCGTCACGATGGGCTGCTAGACCCCAATGCATTACAGGCGGTTAACTTGACAACCCTGTTAGGTCAGATGATGACAGACTGGTTGCCTCAAGCAAAAGCTGATCGCTTACAAATGACGGCCCAATTTCCAGACTGCGCGGTTATCGTCAGCGCCGATGCCACGTTATTGCGGCAGGCTATCGCCAATTTGCTGAGCAATGCCTGTCGCTATACGCCTGCCGGAGGAACCATTGAACTATGCCTTTGGAGACAAGAAAACCAAGCATTTGTGACGGTCAAAGATAGCGGGATTGGAATTCCACCCGCAGCATTGCCTCACATCTTTGAGCGGTTCTATCGCGTTGATCCACAGCGTTCTAAAGCGTCAGGTGGGCTGGGGTTGGGATTGGCAATCGCTCAACAAATCGTTCAAGCTCATGCAGGCCAGATCACCGCGACTAGCACGCTTGGGCAAGGTTCAACCTTCCAAATTGCTTTGCCGCTTGCTCTAATGAACCGTGAACCGTGAACCGTGAGATTGAAGTTCTTCATCCAGCAGTAGGGGCTACGGTGTACACCCAACTCCTCTTAGCCCCCTACATCCCCACCCGTGGGAAACTTTGAAGACCCAATCGGCTTGGAGCAGTCCCCCCAGAATGGGAGATTTAGGGGGCGAAAAAGTCTGCAACGAAGCGAATCTCAACGGGTGTGTACACGGTAGAGCAGCAGAAGACAGGGAAGATGACCTCAGGCAAGGATAAATGAATAACCCAACCGCAGCAAGCTGCGGGGGTATCTAGAAGAGAGGAAATAACTTCAACTGTTTGGCTCTAGCCTGCTCCTCCTCGCTCCCTTGCTCCTGGATGTACCGCCTAACTATCTCACTGTTCACGCCATCTCCCACCGTGCCAATGTA
>JAAUQT010000147.1 GCA_012033495.1 Cyanobacteria bacterium RM1_2_2
GCTAACTCTGGGTTAGATCGGTCTGGGTTAGATCGGTCTGGATTGCGTTCTGAATCTAAATCTGAATCTAAGTCTGAATCTAAATCCGAATCTGGATTAGACGATCGCAACCGTTCTGGAGAGACGGGAGAATTTGCTTCTACAGACTTTATCGAATTTTGGGACTCGGTTTCCTCTGGTTTGCGGGTGGATCGGATGGCGACTAAAGCTTCTTTGACCACAACCGCCGTGGGCACTGCTACCACCACGCCCAACAAACCGCCGACTCGCGCCCCTGCTAGCAGCGACACAAACACCCAAAACGGATTCAGCCCTGTGACGCTGCCCAAGATCCGAGGGGCGATCCCGTTCTCGACAATTTGCTGTACCACCAGCGAGGCAGCCAACACCTGAAGCGCTAAGCCAATGTCCCGCAGGGCAACCAGCAGCGTAATCAAAATAATCCCTGCCGTACCGCCAAACGGAACCAACGCCATCAGCCCAATGGTTAAGCCAAACAGCAGCCCAAACGGAACTCTCATCAGCAAAAAGACCGACGTTAGCCCGAACGCCATAAAGGTTGCAGCAATAATTTGCCCTAGAAAATAGTTTTGAAAACTCGATCGCAGCGTCCGCGAAAAAGGCTGCTGGATTTGGGTTGGCAACCAGCTAATCAAACTGGCCCAAACATCTCGACCGTGTTGCAGCAGATAGAGCGTAGAAATGGTGATTAAAATAACATCCAGCAGTTTGGCGACAGTAAATACAGCTAGGTTGACGCTAAGGTTGAGCACTCGTCCAGCGATGGTTTGTAACTGCGCCTTCAACCGATCGTTGATCTGCACAATTAATCCATCCAGGCTAATCGGTAAGCCAAACGAGTCGATCCGCTCGTTCAAGATCATCAACTGCCGCTGGCCAGAGTCGAACCATTCCGGCAAACGGGCAACCAACTGCTGCGCCTGAGCAATCGCCAACGGTAACAAAGTCACCCCTAGCACCGCAAACAGAATAATCGTTGCGAAAAACACCAGAATGGCTGCCTGTTCCCGGCGTAGTCGGCTTTGTTCTAGAAAATTAACGGGATAATTCAGCAGAAAAGAGAGCAGCGCCGCCACCAGCAAGATGACGAGCAGCGATTGAAAGTAGCTAAAAATGGTGGCAAGTGACCAAACGTTGAGGACGGTCAGCGGTGCCGCAAGGGTAATTGCCAGAAAACGAGACAAGGGAGAAAGCGAATCCCACCAAGTCAACAACCGGCTGCGTTTTGTTGAGGATGACCCAGAACTAACCATGAACCCATCTCAGAGAGTGAGCGGTGATACAGGATATTATCCTTAATTTTTAAGACAGGCTGACATTGTGGGATCATTCTTTGCACAGAAGTTTTTCAGCGACGGGCTAACTCAGGTTGCCGACCCAGTAAACCCGTCATCAACCGTAAGGCCAAACCCTTAAGCGGACGGACGTTTCGCATGGTTTGTAACCCCAACCGACGCAAAACCACCAGGGGCAACCAGCGATTAGAGAAGCAGCGATCCAGCAAGTCTGTAAAGCCCAAAATGGCCAAATTTTCGATCTGCCGCCAGCGTTGGTAGCGTTTCAGAACAGCCAGATCGCCAATCTCTTCACCCCGCTGAGCCGCCGCTTGGATCACCTGTGCCAATGCCGCCGCATCTCGAATCCCCAAGTTAAGACCCTGCCCCCCCACCGGATGGCAGCAGTGAGCCGCATCGCCCACCAACGCCAGCCGCGACTGAACATATGCTCGACTCTGCATCAGCCTGACCGGAAACAGCGCCCGCTGGCTAACTAACTCCAGCTTGCCCAACTGCCCGTCATAGCGTCGATCCAGTTCTGCCAAAAAGTCGGCGTCGCTCATTTCAAGCAACCGTTGGGCTTCAGCATGGGGAGCCGTTAGCACGATTTGACAGCGGTTGTGAGGCAAAGGCAGCGTTGCAAAGGGGCCGCTTGTCCAGAAGTGCTCGCGGGCGATGTTTTCGTGCGATTTCTCAGGACGAATCACCGCCGTTACGCAAGATTGCCAATATTGCCAGCCCTGCGTTCCAATGCCTGCGCCTTGCCGAATTGAGGAACGCGAGCCGTCTGCGGCCGCCAGTAAGCGTGTTCGGATCTGCCGCTGCGCTCCGTCAATCGAGATCGTGAGTTCTGCCGCATCCGGCTGATAATTGACGTGGAGTACCTCCGCCGAAGAGAGCCACGTCAGGTTTTCGGCATCTTCTAGCGCATCCAGCAAGGCCTGCACCAAAACACAATGCTCGCCTACATAGCCCAATTCTGGAGTGCCCAAATCTTCAGGCTGGAGGTTGACCACAGCAGCACAGTCTTCATCGGCGAGGCGAATTTGTTGAAAAGTGGTGATGTGGGGCAAAATCTGATCCCAAATGCCTAGCCCGCTAAAAATCCGCCCCGACATTAGCGTAATTGCGTAGGCTCGCCGTTGATGTAACCCAGCGGTGCGCGGTTTTGCGTCGAGCAGCGCTACCCGTAAGCCCGATGCTTTCAGGGCACAAGCCAGCGTTAACCCTACAATGCCGCTACCTGCAATGGTCACGTCATAATCGAGTTGCGGCGTCCTTTCAACTGCATCACGTTCAACTAGATCAGAAGTTGCTGCTTGAAGAGCTAGTACCATGCCTGAAAACCAACCTCACTCCATTAAAAAAGCTGTATTCAAAAAAGGTTAAGTTATGTCTCTTTTATTGTGACGTGATTCTGGCTGGCTTTCAACTTACAGAAATTACAATCGAGCGGACATCAGTGAGATTCGGACATCGGTGAGATTTGGACATCGGTGAGATCAGCGACTACTCCATCTGTCCTACTTTGAGCTACTCGGCTCTATAGCCAGTGCATCCGGAAAGGCTGCTTAACCACTCACAAACCAGAGTTCCACTTTTGTCAAATTTATTGATTTTTCTAGAGAGGATACCAGAATCTTACTAAATTGCCTGAAAAAGCTACCTGCCGCAAAGAGACGCCAGAAAATTAAACCGTTACTTGATAAAATCTTCCCCTTTTCCACATTTTTTTAACCTCTTTCAAAGCTATGATGCTTTTCTGATTAAGAAAAGATTAAGGCAAGCTTGGACTATCGTTTAAAGCTGTGTATTCTCCCGAAAATATTCAACTTGGAGCAAGAGTCGAAATCCTTCAGCCAGACTATGTTGCTGATGCCATTGGCATTGTGGTAGCCCGCGAAGAACTTGCCGACGGGCAGCTCACCGACCGTTGGTTGATTCAAGTCATTGGCGAAGATGTTGTTCTATCCCTCACTATCGAGGAATTCCGGGTGATTGATTGAAGGCTAATCAATCGCTAGACAGTCAAATTGAGAAACTTCCACAGGATCGGGAAGGGCAGCAAAATGCCTGATTTTTAGCCGATTTGTCCGAAATGCTGAAATCCTTTGTCTAGACTCAAAATTTCGTCGGGATGCAGTCCGCTACTGTCTTTCAACACCACCACCGAATCAGCCGTGATCGTTCCCACCATGACAGCTTCGTGCAGTTGTTCCACTAACTTTTGAGCAATGAAGCGCGGCAAACACAAGACCAGTTCAAAATCTTCGCCACCATAAAGCGCCCAGTCAATGGCTTGCGCCTCCGAAACCCAAGCCGTTAAGCAAGATGGCAGTGGAATCAAATTACGTTCAAGCTGGGCCCCCACCCGACTGGCTCGACAGAGTTGCAGCACTGCATCCGCTAGACCATCGCTGCTGTCCATTCCGGCAACTCTGCCTGCTGCCTGCTCCAGAATTTTCCGCAGTAAAAACACTGCATCCAATCTTGGCTGAGGGCGTTGATGTGCTCGAATCACGGTTGCCCGATCTTCTACAGATAACCCCTGCCCCTGCTCTGGGTGAAGCAACAGTTCGAGTCCGGCTCTGGAGGCTCCGTGAACCCCTGTCACCACAATCGCATCGCCGGGCTGGGCATGAGAACGACGAATGGCTTGATCGGGTAGGACTTGCCCCAAAGCAGTAATTGAAACGGTGATGATGGGAGAGCGGCAAATGTCACCTCCTACAATTGGGGTGGCGAAAGGCTGTAAACAATCAGTAATGCCTTGGTAAAACTGCTCGACCCAGCAAACTTCCACATCTCCGGGCAACCCTAGCCCGATTGTGAGACCCAACGGCTCCGCTCCCATTGCTGCCAAATCGGACAAATTTGCAGCAGCGGCTCGCCATCCGGCATCCGCAGGACTGGTTGTGCGATCGCTGAAATGAACGCCATCCACCAACGTATCGGTCGTAACGACGAGAGAATATCCCTCAGACACCGAAAGCAAGGCAGCATCATCGCCGATGATATCAACCGGACAGAAGCTTTGTAGCCGTTTCAGCAACCCTTGCTCGCCAATTTCGTAAACTCGCAAAATCTTATCAATTCATCAAAACTATTGTGGTGGGCGGGTTGGGCAATGATTGAAGTTGAAAATTATCTGTTTGCTGGGGGAATTTTTGTTGGGGGCGGGTTGGGCAAATATCTTAAATTACCTGTTTGCTGGGGGAATTTTTGTTGGGGCGGGTTGGGCAAATATCTGATTCGCTCTGCAAATTACCTGTTTGCAAAACCCGCCCCTACCAACGCTCTGCAAATTACCTGTTTGCAAAACCTGCCCCTATGTTGGCTCAACTAAATTTTCTAACCCATCCACGACTTTAGCTGAAATAATTTTGTCGCCTTGCTTCAGTTTCTCTAATACGTCTTTGTTTTCGGTGACGTAGCCAAACACGGCATAACGGCCGTCGAGCAGATTTAGCCCGGCTGGAGTAAGTTCGGGTTCAAAGAGGAAGAAGAAAAACTGGGAGGAGCCACCGTTGACATTCTCGCCCGGACGCGCCATTCCCAAAGTGCCGAAGGCAGAGAACGGAAGCACGGGCTGATCTAAATAGCGACCTGCTTCTTCTAAGGTGATGCCGTAGGTGGGCTTTTTGTCGCCCTGCACCATTACCTCTAGGGGAATAGCGCGATATTGCTGGGTGTCTGGGTCAATGAATCCAACTTCTTTGCCGGGCGGGTCGCCAATTTGCAAAATATAGTTATCTTCGGCGCGAGTAAAAGATAAGTCATCATAAAAGCCGCGCTGCACCAAATCGACAAAGTTGCCTGCGGTGACAGGGGCATTGTAACCATCGACCACAAGCTGCATTGTGCCTTTGGTGGTCTCGATCTCGACGGTGGCTCGCCCTTTAAGTTGCGGTAGGTTGCTGTATTCTTCAGGAATTTCAAACGGAAACTCGCCCACCATTAGCGATTCCAGTTCACCGACCGTATCGAGCACCTCTAGACGCTTGGCGGAAATGGCGGCTTTGTTTGCCGCTGTCACATCGGCTCGCATGTCTTCTAGTTCGGTTCGCAGTTGGGCGATCAGCGTTTGGGCTTGTGGCTGTCGTTCGGCAGGCACACTGGCTAGAATGGCTGCTTCTTTGCGATTCAGTAATTTTGGATAGTATCAATCGTGCGATTAATGCTGGGAATGCGCCGCGCCCGCAAAGCATCTGAGATATTTTCTAGATCAAGCTGGATGTCTCGAATGGGCTTATTGTCAATGGGTAGTGCGTAGCGCAGCAGAGCCTTTCCGTCGGTAATGGCATTTCCCGGCGGCAGAGCAGACGCCACCGGACTCCACACCACATTCAGGCAAAACAACAGCAGTGTCAGCAGCCCTGCCTGTAAAATTCTCCGCAGAGCAAGCAATCTTTTAGAGTGAGCTTTGGATGTCCCGACAGCCATACTTCCTTCCTAAACTGGTTTGTGCAATCGTCTACGCAGAGCAGAAAAATCTCACTCATCATCTTCCCATAAGCCGGGGACGGCAACGAAAAGGTGGACAAAGCAAACCTGTAATCAAACAGCATAGAGACTACAGTAATCCTTCATAGGATCTGAACGGGGTGCAGAGGTAAAACCCCTGCGTGGGGGCGAAGCCTCCACCCCCTGTTCACAACCAACTTGTGAACGCTGTAGAAGAGTAACAATGGGATTACCACAGATTACCGACGCAAAACGGGTATAGGTTAATCCAAAATGACGGTCATTCGGTGAGGCAACCCCATGAATAACCCCATACATGATCGATTCAAGCTGATTAAACTAGCGATTGGGTTGGCTATCAGCATCGGGCTAAGCAACCGTGAGCCTGCCCAAGCGCTTGACCTAGAAATGATCAATTTTCTGACTGCTCCCCTCGAAACCGCCCCTCCCACACCTTGCCTTTCTCGAACAGATCTAGAAGTCGTGACGCAGCAAACGATTTGTCAAGAAGGGGCGGCTGAAACGGGTCTCACGGATCCCAGCTTGTGGTGGGCCGATGAACAGTTTGGGCAAAGGATCTTGCAAAACTGGTTTGCTTTTCCCAATGGTGAGGGCAACTCAGGACGGGTTGATCTACTGGTAAATGAGGACATTTGGAATGACACCAATTACCTCAACCGCTATGTGTTTATCAATCAATTTGGCACGACAGCCCGGCAATTCGGCTACAACATGCGCGTTTTTAATCCGAATGGCGAATTGCTTGGCGCCTACTTTTGTCAAAGCCAGGCAGACTGTCAAATTTTTCTTAATCCGTTTGGTCGCAGTGCGCTACGCGGTGCAACTAACCCATTCGACGCATTGTCTCCCACAAACGGCGATAATCCTCGGTAGGAACAGGCAAGAGAAACTCGCTGCGCTCTAACACCTCGGCAGGCGGCAACAGCACCGAATTGGCTTGAACGGCGGCGGGCAGTTGGGAGCGGTCGCGGGTGACAAGAATGGGCGAAGCTGCCAAACTCAGGGAAGAAAGTTGAGCAGCGACGGCAGGCTGCCAGCAAAATTCGAGCCAGCGATTTAATTCGGGAGGAGCGGAACCAGCAACCGTGGCAGGGCGCACCCAAAGATCGCTGGTTAAAATCGTGCCGCTGGTCGGTACAACTGCTGCAATCCGCCGATCGCGTTTGAGCACAGGCAGCACTTCGGTAGACCAACCCACTGCCGCCCAACTGTCTCCCAGCAGCAGCGGTTGCAGATAATCTTCAGAGCCATAGAACTTGACTTGACGCTGCAAAGCTGCCAACTCCGTAGCCAAAGTCGGTATAGCTGCCAAATCGCTGGCATTCACGGACTGGCCGAGTTTTTTTAAGGTCAACCCAATGACGCTACGAGCGCTGTCGAGCAAAGAAAGATGGCCTTGCAGTTCAGGTCGCCATAGGTCTTCCCAGTTGGTGGGTGTCCAGCCGAGCGGCTCAAAGGCTTCGACGTTGTAGGCAATCACCAAACTGCCCCAGCGGTAAGGGGCCGCCCAGCGTTCTCCATCCGGGCTGAGTTGACCTTGCTGATCACGTTGGACTAGCTGCTGCCATCGCGGTGGAATTTGCTCCCACCCGGCAAGGGCATCTAGGCTCAAGGGCTGAATGAGTTGCTGTTGAATAGCGGCAGATAGCCAATAGTCCCCCAGCGTCACGAGGTCTGCGCGTCGGGTTGGTTGTGGGCTGCGGAGCGGCAGGTTAAACGGGGACGGATTTGGGTCAGGCTGCGGCTGGCTCCAGGTTTGCAGCAGATTAAAGAGATCCATCAACTGGGGGCTAGCCGAAAAACTGACGCGCCCTGCTTCAGTCCGCCGCTGAAATTCCTGCAAAAGCTGAGCCGGAACTGAATTTTCGAGGAGCCGGATTTGCAATGTGGCGTTGTTTGCTCCCCGGCAGCCTCCCATCAGCGGACTCAGTGCCAACCCTGCTGCCGTGATTAATAGCGATCGACGATTCATCATCTTCATCATCTTTTGTTTAGATCTCTATCCTTAACCAAATTTTGAATGGAATTTTGACTAGATTTGATAATGATTTTAAGTGGCGTCATCATTTCAGATTGATTCGGCCAATTGGCTGAAAAAGCGTCATTAATTTAGCGAATTTAAAGTTTATATCGATTGTATTCAAACAAATTTGAATCGCGGTAGATCGAATCAAGAATGACTGGGTTGGGAATCGAGGTGACAAGCGGCTTTTAAGCAAAATCTTTTCTATCGTGTATTCGGCAGGGTAATCAATTCATGAATGGATTAAGCGAACGCGAGATTTTCAATCTTTTTTGCCTCTAAATCATTACATTTCAACTAAAAGCTTCTATTGAACGGGAATAAGTTCAAGGAAATCAAGCGATTGCTATTAATAATTTTAGCCAGAGAGTGAAGGTCTAAGGTAGATATAATGCTTTAGGAATGCGACTTCTGCAATACATTTAGCCTAAGTTGAGTTGTACTCAGGTCGCTGATTGAAACATCTATCGCTCTGATCGCTAATTAATTTTGTTTTGCCAAAGAAGTATTTCAAGATACGGCTTCAAGTAGGTTTCTATCTTCTCCCTGATGGGTGTGATGACGATAGCTAAGGTGCTTCAGAATGCTAGAAGAGTGATTCTAGATAAGCGACTCGACTAAAAGTTAAATGATTCAGGAATATCTGGTAGTAAGGACAATTTTTTATCTAATATATGAGGAACATTTATAACGAAAGTAGAGCGTCAAATGGATTCACTCCATAGCCAAGTTTCTGAACTGCATACGAAAGTTGACGCGCTGCATCAGATGTTTGAGCAGTTTGGTTATCAAACGACGGAAATGTTGTTGACGCTGAAACAAATGGGAGTAGAACGCAATAGCGGCTTCCAGCCTGATGCCTCGATGAGCCGACCCACCTATCAGTCCTATCACGCAGTGTGCTCGACATCGACATGGAGCACAAAGACATCCTGTCTGATCTTAGCTATACCGACCTAGAAGCGCAAAGCGGCGAGCGAAGCTTGTCTCCTGAAGTGCAAGTTCAACGTCTGACTGCCCAATTGACTGCTGCCTATAACCGCATTGCGGCTCTCGAAGAACAACTGATTGCCAAACGCATCCATTAGTTCGCAAACTGACCGATTAGCCTTGGTAAGAACCTACCGAGATTGACAGATTCACGTTGTATTGTCCTAGACACTTCCCCTCGCTTTTCCTCAACTTGCAAGCGATAGCTGATCAGCCAGGGTTTCAACTGCTTCTAGGAGTTCAGTTTGCTGCCAGCCTTGGTAAAGATGAGCGGCAATGGCACTTCCTCCGGCTCCAACTCCTTCTTTCACGTAGCCCTGCTCGTAGGCGCGTAGAGTGGCATAGCGAGACTTTGTGAAGTTAAGTTGGCTGGCTAGCAGGGGTGCGCCAACCAGTTCAGCGAGTCCAACGGCATCGCCTGTCGAGTCTTCTGCTACCCAGCGGGTTGTGCCAACGATGACTTGTTCAGGCTGCCAGTTTAGCTGCTCAGCGGCGGCAATTGCCTCCATCAAGGCGTAGACTGCCAGCATTTGCGTTCCTCCTGCCAACAAAACGCCGCCACTGCGACTCGCGGCAAGCGCCATTCCTGCTACCACGATCTGCATCGGGTCGCCGACTGCGGCTACTAGCTTAAAAGGATGTAAGGGCTTAAAAGGATGTAAGGGCACGGACGCTGGGAGGAGTTGACGGGTCGGTTCTTTTGCCGTCAAGCGTTTTAACCCCATTTGCACCACTTTCCACTTTTGCTGATGGTTACAGGTCGGGTGGCTGCTGTTCACTTTGCCCACCGCATTCCAGCCCAAACCGCTCAAAACTGCCAGCGCCGTTGTCGTGCCGCCCACCACACATTCTGAGAGAATTACATAGCTCATAGGAGCCTGAGCCGCTAGCTTCGTGCCCCAATGCAGCCCTTGCCGAAAAAGATGCTCGACAATTGCCCCATCCAGCGCCTGAGCCTGACTGAGACAGCGAGCCGGAGCGCCTCCCAAATCAATCGTAGGCACGGATGGAGGAGCAGGAAGCCCGGCGTTGAACAAGAAGACCGGAATATGCTGTCCGGTGACAACAGCACGAGTAATCAGGACGGGTGAAGCGCCTGCCTGCAAAGGGGGCAAAGCATATGTGGGATGAGGCTGCACGCCCTGATTCAAAAACTCAGCGTCGGCTAGGGCAGTGTATTGTCGATCTGCTGGAGTCGCGCCTGCTGCGGAAATGCCTGGAATGAGTCCGGTTTCGGTGAAGCCCAGTACGCACGCAAAAATTGGCGGCTGCGATCGAAAAGCGGCGAGCCATTGCCTAGCCCGTTCAAATTGTGTATGAATGCGGATCATGACTTTTCTTCTTCCATCAACACCTGCACCCAACGAGGCGGATCAGGAATGGGGTTGCCTAAGCGTTCTAGCAGCAGCCAAGCCGCTAAGTGGATTGTGAATACATAGACAAAATCACTGCACAAAATCATCCCGACTGTGGCAATCTGCACGCCCGTTAGGTTCGTTTGCCCCAACACCTCAAAACCGAGCAGTCCCCAGTCCACCAGTTTCGTCAACACCCATTGCAGCAAATCGGCAATTCGATTGGTGACGTAGTTCCACAGATCTTCACCGACAAACACCGAGAGAATCCACATGCGCGTAAAAAAACCGAAAGTGGCAATCAATGTGCCAATGCTGATCGACGGCAGCCAAGGCAAACGGCGCTTCCACATTGCCCCAAGCTGCACGCCCAGAAGCGCATAGGGGATGAAAAATAGCAGACTCAGATAAGGCCCCATCAGCACCGACAGCAGCAGCCCGCAGGTGATAGCAGCCATCCAAGACGCTCGTAGTCCCCAGCGCAAATAGACCAGGGCAATTGGAATAGGAAATAAAATCCGCATCCAGGGCCCAACGCTGAGATAGTAGCTGACCAACCACAGCAAACTAGCCGTACTGGCCAAAAACGCGGTTTCCACCATTGCCAAAGGCGGCGCGGTCGTTCGCCCATAGGCAGAATTAGCAGAATTAGCAGATGCAGCCGTCCCAGAGGTGGACGCAGAATAGGTGAGGCTGGCTTCAGCTTCTTCTAACTCTTGCTCTAGACGCGCCAAATCGGTTGGGTTAGGTTGCTTCTGGTGGGGGTCGTTGGGTTGAGAATTATCGGGATGTTGGGAACTGCTCATGCCTAATTCGTTTGAGTCGCAGATCTATCTACTGTAGCGTTATCTCTGAGGCGGGAAGTTGAGCTAGGAGAAGCCGAGGGCTTGATCGACTTGTCGAAATAAGGCTTCTGGCGTTGAGGAGTTCTCCAATACAACATCGGCCTGCTCAATTTTTTTGGCGATCGGCATCTGGCTATTAATGCGGGCCCGAATTTGCTGTAGGCTAAGCTGATCGCGGCGTTGCAGGCGCTCTACCTGCTGTCCATCTGCCGAATGCACCACCCAAATTTCTGTCACCAGATCGGTCATGCGAGCTTCAAACAGCAGAGGAATCACCAAAACGGCTGTAGTCTGACCTTGCGCTGCTAATTGCCGCAGTCCTGCCTCTAGCTGATCCCGCACATAGGGATGGATTTGCTGCTCTAGCCACAGCCGTTCAGGAGCGCTACCAAACACAATTTCACCTAACCGAGTCCGATCTAAATGGCCTGTGGGCAGCAACATACTCGTGCCATAGCGTTCCATAATTTTAGCCAACACCTGTGAACCTGGCTCAACAGCCTCACGCGCATAGAGATCCGCATCTAGAACCGGAAGACCGTAGGCATTTTGTAGATAGTCAGACACCGTGGTTTTGCCCATCCCAACCCCCCCAGTAAGCCCGATAATGCGCGGCAGCAGGTACGTTGGGCGCGGCGGGATTGTTGGGTCGGTGGCATCGCTCATATCACTGATTTAGCACCCATTGCACAATCGCTTGCGTTAATCCTTCCAAAGTATAGTCTTCTGCTTCTAAATCAACGCGCCCGAATAGGTGGTGACAGGTCGCAGAGGTTTGCGGCCCAATTGACGCAATACACAGATTGGCAGGTAGCTCCAGCAGTTGGGATGCACACTGGGCCGTTTTGGAGCTAGCAAACGTAATGATGTCAATCTGGTTCGTTTCGAGCGCGGTGGACACCTCTGACGGAACCTTGGTAGCACAACCCGATTGATAAGCAGCCACTTCAACCACCGTCGCGCCTTTTGCCGTTAGCGCTTTCACCAAAACTTCTCGCCCGCCTGTTTCGACGCGAGGAAACAATATTTTCAGTTCGGGCAACCGTTCGGCTTCTGGAAAATGAGCCACCAGCGAATCAGCGACAAAATCGGGTGGAATAAAATCGGGCACTCGATTGTAGCGTGCCAGCGTTGCAGCGGTTTTCTGCCCAACCACGGCAATTTTGAGATGCTGGAGAGCTTGAATTGAGTAGCCCTGAGCCGTTAGCCGCTCGCAGAAGAACTCAACGCCGTTCGCAGAGGTGAGAATGAGCCAATCAAACTGCTGCAACTCAGCAATTGCTCGATCGAGATTCTCCCAACTGGAGGGCGGCGTGATTTCGATGGCAGGCATTTCTAGCACCGTTGCGCCCTGCTGATGCAGTAATTTTGTAAACTGGCTAGACTGCCCGGCGGCGCGAGTCACCAAAATTGTTGTGCCAGTCAGCGGAAGAGAAGAATTCACAGGCTTGTAAGGGGGAGATGGGAACGAGCGATGTAGAACAAAAGCCAATCAAGATTAGCTCGCAGAGGGCGAATTTGCAGATTGTAGATAAGGACGCAACGCCACCACCGCGCCTACCACAATCACGGCTGGAGAGAGGGCTTCGTGCTCAGTTTGGCGCAGAATCGATCCCAGCGTCCCCGTCCAGATTTGCTGCTGCGGTTGGCCTGCCCACCGAATAATTGCCATCGGAGTTTCCAGCGAGCGACCATGCCGCAACAACTGCTCCACAATTTCAGGAAGTTGCTGAGTACCCATCAGCATCACCAGCGTTTCCAGTTGAGACAAAGCCTCCCACTCCAGCGCATCAGGTTCATGAGCCGTCATCACGGCAAAGCAGCGACTCAAAACCGGATCGGTGAGCGGAATGCCGCAAAGCAGGGGAGCCGTCAACGCAGAAGAGAGTCCGGGAACCACCTCGAAGGCACAGCCTGCCGCCGTTAAAGCCTGAATCTCGGCAGTCGATCGCCCGAAAATAAACGGGTCGCCGCTTTTTAGCCGGATCACCTGCTTGCCCCGCTGACAGTGTTTCACCAGCAGTTGATTGATTTCGGCTTGGGGCGTGCTGGGCTGTCCGCCGCGTTTGCCCACTTCAATTTGCTCGCAGGTTAGCGGCACGAGTTGCACCAGCGCTTCTCCCACTAGCGCATCGTAGATCAGCACTTCGGCTTGGGTCAAAAGCTGATGGGCTTGAAGGGTGAGGTGAGCCAAATTTCCCGTTCCGGCTCCTACGAGGTAAACTTTGCCAGATGAATCGGTCATACCTCTTGTTCAGTGATTATTTTGCTCAGTGATGATTTTGCTCGGTGATTGTCATGCTACGCGATGTGCAACTTTCTGGTCAAAGTCCCCCTTTTTAAGGGGGATTAGGGGGATCTTCGTTCAATCCTGTTAACAGCCGATCCCCCAA
>JAAUQT010000004.1 GCA_012033495.1 Cyanobacteria bacterium RM1_2_2
TTGGTTACGGCGGACGCGCTCCTCTGCCAAGTTAAGGCGGGCTTCGGCTTCAGCAACCCGTGCCTCAGCTTGTCGAACCCGGCTTCGGCTTGGGCGATGTCTTCTGGACGGTTGCCTGCCCGCACTTCAGCTAGACGAGCTTCGGCTCGCGCCACCCTAGCCTGGGCTTGCAGCATTTGGGCTTCTACGTCGTCATTGGCCATTCGGGCAATCAACTGACCGCGAGTGACCCGATCGCCCTGCTGAACGAAGAGTTCTTCTAAAATTCCAGGATTTTTGGGACTAAGGTTAACCGTTTGAATCGGCTGAACCGTACCGCTGGCTGTGATTTGCACTTGCAGCGATTGCAATTCTACCGGAACAGTCATTGTGCTCAAATCCGGCCCCGCAGAGCGGCGTTGCAGTAGCCCATAGGTGAGGGAACCTGTGCCAATGAGTCCGGCTGCGACAAGCCCAATCAGCCAGGGGTTCGGCTGACGAGCTTTACCAAATAGAGGTTGCGTGGTCATGGTTGGAAAAGGGATGAAAGAAAAGATAGAACCTGAAGAATAAAAAGTAGCGACAGACGAACAATTGAACCAAGCAGGAACGCAGGAGCCAAACCGCACAGAGGCGTCTTCAATCAAACTCAACTACCCGATGAGGCTAGCGTCTACTTTCGCCCAAAGCTCGCTGTTTTTGCTCTAGCTCCCATCGTTCATCCAGGAGCGGCAGTTCGCGTTCTAAAAAGGCATGAATATCGCGCATCTCCTCTAAGCGGTGTTTCAGTCGCGGCGGATTTTCCTTCAACAGTTCTAGACCCTTTTCAGCAAGCTGACGGAAGGCAGTAATTTGGGCAATTCGCTGTTTCGTCATTTGCGACCAAGCCTGAGACTTGATCTGAAAGTAGTCGCGCCGCTCGCCCGGTAAGCTAATTCGTTCAATTAAGCCGATTTGGATCAGCAATCGTGTCATGGTGCTGATCGAACCTTTGCTGGCTTGCAGAACTTCGGCTAGCTCGCCGTGCGACTGTTGAGGCGGATTGGAAATGAGCAGCCAACCAAAAATTCGACCTGACATTCGCGGCAAGCCAGCCATCTCGAACATCAGCCCAACTTCCTCAACAAAATGCATTTGCTCAAGCAGCGGATTCAATTCAGGTGAATTCTTAACATTACTTAACTCTAAAGCTAGCATATTCTAAACGTTCAGTAAACGTTGAACAAACCGGGCAAAAATGAAGAGGGTTAGCAACAGACAGGGGTTTGCCGTAGAATCACTTTTTCCTCTTATTCTCAGCATAGTGAGGTGAGAGGACGATGCCCTCCTCCACCCGGTTGATTCGTCTAAAGACCCCAAAAAATCAGGATTACCGTGATTACGCTATCCCTCGCGCGCCATTCCTCCGCCACCTCTTATGCCATCACCATGCCGCCATCTACATTGATCACCTGCCCTGTGATGTAGGCCGCGGCTGGATCGGCAGCTAAAAATCGAATTAGGCCCGCCACTTCTTCCGGTTGACCATAGCGACCGAGAGGAATCAGTTTCAAAATTTCTTCAGCCATCTTCAAATCAGCCGTCATATCGGTGGCAATAAATCCAGGAGCGACCGCATTCACGGTAATTCCCCGGCTGGCAACTTCCTTCGCTACCGTTTTAGTGAAACCAATCACGCCTGCTTTTGCGGCGCTATAGTTTGCCTGACCCGGATTGCCCATCTCACCCACCACAGAAGTGATATTAATAATGCGTCCAGAGCGCTGCTTCAGCATGATTTTACTAGCCGCTTTGGTACACAAAAACACGCCGGTCAGGTTGAGATCAATAACCGCTTGCCAATCTTCTAGCTTCATGCGTAAGAGCAGCGTGTCGCGGGCAATCCCAGCATTATTAACCAGCACATCGACCCGTCCCCACTTCTCCATCACGGTATTGAACAGCGCATCAATTTGACCCGCTTGAGCGACATCGGCTTGCAGCGCCACCGCTTGGCTACCCATCTCAGCAATTTCTGCTACGACCGCATCTGCCGCTTGGTTGGAGCTAGCGTAGTTGACGACAATGGTTGCCCCTTCTGAAGCCAGTGCCAAAGCGGCGGCTCGCCCAATCCCCCGCGAAGCCCCTGTTACAATCGCAACTTGTCCCTGCAACCGCTGTGATCCCTCTAATGCTGCCATGATCGCTCTACCTGCTCTACCGTTTCTAGCTATCTCTAACTGTCCAATGCATCATTAACGCTACAGCAGAAAGGGACGGAGGGCAAACGCGGGTGGGGTTAGCCGCACTGTAAGGTTCGGTTTGGGAGCATTCTGCGATCAAATTTGTTGAATAAAATGAGGTGAAAAACTCGTGAGTTGTAGTCTATGTCCACTAAAAAGCAGTTTGGCAGCTTTCAGGATTTAGTATCCAAGTCGAACGTTCCTATTCTGGTTGATTTCTATGCGCCGTGGTGTGGCCCTTGCCAAATGATGGCAGGCATTTTAGAGCAGGTGAATGCTCAGATGAAGCAGCAAGTCCGCATTGTCAAAATTAACACCGAAAACTATCCCCAACTTGCTTCTCAGTATCAGGTGCGGTCGCTGCCGACCTTGGTGCTATTTATGGAAGGTGAACCTGCCCTGCGGATCGAAGGCGTTTTGCCAGCCGACAAGCTTATGCAGAAACTGCGTTCCTACACTTCTTAGGAGATTTCTGGGAAACCCTCTACCCTGGTACGGGCAGGTTTTGCAGATCAATCATTTGGGCGACGCGAGACTGAGTCCAAATCTGCCCCAACGTGGCAACAACTTTTTCCTAGAAATCTCCTTAAGCGAATTCACGCGAATCCAAGCGAGTTCAAGCACCTTCATCGTCAGCAGCCCCATCTACAGATCAAGAATGTAAGACTGAGCAAATGTAGGACTGAGCAAATGTAGGACTGAGCAAATCAGGACGCTGAAGGGATGCCGAATCAATTTCCTGCACTGTACCTGAACTGGGCCTGAACTGTGAAACCTCGCTCAATCACTCATCATCTTGGGGCGGTGTCGCTCTTGGAGGGCGTTGCGTACAGCGATACATCCGGTAGCGGTAGCCATCCACAGCTTGAGATTTTGTTTTAGCCGCGCACCGTTGTTGGTTTAACATCTCTTCCAAAGGCTGTTTGTCCATATCAAAATTGATCAACCACAGATCGAGAGGTCGCGGAGCTTGCGTGACCGCCCGGCGTAAGGTAGAGATCACCGATCGAGGGTTTTGAGTTGCAGGGGCTAGCAGAAAAAGTGGCTCTGGGCTTCCGGGAGACTGCTGCAAATCGAGCGCAACTCCCATCAGGCGTCCAGTTTGCCCGTGAGTTTGATAAGGAATGGCAACCAAGACAGGATTTTGAGATTCTTGACGAATTGCGTCTGCAACCAGATCAGGGCGATGCGTTTTTTGGTAGCTCAGATTCAATACAACGGTGACTGCTCCAATGAAACTCAAGAGCCAAATCAGAATTACTGTTCTGCGATTGCTGATCCGCAGTAGGCTCAGCAGCGCACTCGGAACGTGAACCGGCTCAGTTTGAGCAATTCGGGTGGCGACATTCCAACCGCTGGCGACCCCTGCCCCAATCAACACAACGACACCTGGAAAGTAAACAAAGTTATAGCGAAAAGCGCTCGTGAGATCGGCTTCAAAAAAATACGTGATGCTGAAAAATAGGACAATTGCGCCTGCTACAAACGTGCCTAATGTCATCACGCCAAGCCGAGAATCTCGATCTAGATACTGAACTTTGAGTCCTCGGTAGAGCTTAGGAACCGTCCAGAGCGCCAACAGCACTAGAATTGCACCGGAAACCCAGACGGTGGTTTGCTCTTCCGCCTGAATCGGCAGCAGATAAAGCATTGTGATCCAACCCGCCACAGCTTGCCCAAGCGGTTCTAACCATGCCAGCCCAACTCGATCAGATTGGTAGATCCAGCGAGTCAGTTCTCCGCCCTGAATATCTTGCAGTTTCGGAAACCAAATTAAGCTCGTTGCCAGTGTGCCGGCTGCAACAATCCACATGCGCTGCCAGTGGGAAGAAGGATACCAAATGCCGCGTTCTCGCCAACTCTGCACCAATCCCAAGGTGGCAATCACAATCGCTTCTGCACCCAACGTAAAGGTGAAAAAATAGTGAGTTGCCATTCCCAACCCGTTAATCACAATCCAGATGATGCAAACACCTAGCGGCAAGATTTCCCGATCCCGCAATCGCCGCGCCGCAACTACTAAGCAACAGAGGGAAATTACAACCCACAAAGTCGGCAAGGTGTAGTGTCGCGCTTCTTGGGCTAAATAAATGCCAAACGGAGAAACCGCCATGAAAGCGGCTGCGACTTGAGCCACTAGCCGAGAGCGAAACGCCAGCCAGCCCAGCACAAAAGTTGCCGGAATGGTTGCCACTCCGATGATTGCCGATAAAGAACGGATGCTCCAAGCCGAAACAAACCCATCTGCTATGGGAAACAGCTTTAGCCAGAAATGAGTCAGGAGAAAATAGAGCGGCGGATGATTGCTCTCTCGAAATAAATTTCTGACGACGGACTCAATTCCAGCAGTTGGAGTTAGCTTGAGAGGTTCTAACAAGCTTGCTGATGAAATCGGCTGATCAAGCGGAACTTGCAGAAAACTGTTGCCCAAGCTAAAAACGATGGTAGAAAATTCGTCTGTCCACAGCGGTTTAGCTGCGAGATTAGTCAAACGTAGGCTCAGACCGATCCCTATCCATAGCAACAGCAACAGAATGTGCAGCCAATTGTTACGAGCGGCAGCTTTCACGCCGTCTGTCCTCCCCAATTTTGGAGGGCAGCAGACCAAACGCAAGTCTGGTTAAACAGTGGTCTCATCGTTTTTATACAATCAAACCTAGGTAGCTTGACCCTGAATACTAACGTTAATCAGGATAAATCGTGCATGAGGATCGACAAATTGTATCGAATTCTGCTAAAGCGGTGGCTGAATGCTGTCTAGTTTGGCAAACCAACGGCTTGGATGTCATCCCACACGTGGGTCATTCCAATTTGTCTGATTTCGTGCGTCTGACCTTGAAGCAATGCCTTCAAGACGGTTTCTAGGGGCAAAACTTACGCCCGAAGACCCAGCCTTGCTTCTTCGAGATGCAAGACGGTAAGGGCCTCAGCCAGAACATCATAATCGATTCGCTGGTTATACAACTGAACTGAAAACCGGATTAACCGCTCGCTATTGCTCCATGCATTGACCGGAATTTCAATTTGAAAGCGTTCAAATAATTCGGTCTGTAGTGCTGCTGCTGACCCTGAGAAAAAAGGAATGGCAGCCATTGAGCCAATCATGGTATCCGGACAGGGTAGAGGAATTTGAAACTGCTGACAAAGGGCATTCCTTACCTGTAAAGCAACCGACCGATTGTGAGCCATTACCGCCGACCAGCCGCCTAGCATCAGGGATTCGATGGTTTGAATCGCTGTTGGAATGCACAGATAGGGCGATGGATCGCTAGTTCCCATCCAGTCAAACTCTAGCCGAAAGCGGGAGCGATCGGTGCGTGGGGAGTTGGCTCCATGGCTGATCACCAACGGACGAATCAACGCTTGCCGATCTTGCCGAACATACAGAAACGCCGACCCTTTGGGAGCACAAAGCCATTTATGACAGTTGCCCGTATAGTAGGCTGCGCCGAGTTCCTGCAAATTTAGCGCCACCATTCCGGGTGCGTGGGCCCCGTCGATCAACACATCAATTCCTTGCGTTGCTAACTGCTGAATTAACGGTTGAATCGGAAAAATTAGCGCAGTTTGACTACTGACGTGATCCAGTAACACGAGCTTGGTGCGGCTAGACACTTTGGCTAAAACTGCCTCAACGATTTGATCTGCCGACTCAAGCGGAAAAGGAACTTCAGCAACCACCACCTTCGCTGCCGATTGTTGCGCCGCAAAAGTTAGGGCATTGCAGGAGGCGTTGTATTCATGATTGGTGGTTAACAGTTCATCGCCAGATTGAAACCGCAGCGAGCGCAAGACCGTATTCACACCCGTTGTTGCATTCGGGATGAAGGCTAACTGCTCTGGATTGGCTCCCACAAATGCCGCTAGCTTTTGTCGGGCTGCATCCAAAAGTGCTTCCAGTTCTAAGGAAAAAAAGCGGACAGGCTCTTGCTCTAATCGAGTACGCCAAATCTGCTGTGCGGTCAACACGGCACGCGGACAAGCCCCAAATGAGCCATGATTCAAAAACGTGATGCTAGGGTCAAGCGTCCAATGGTCACTATAGCTTTGGACATCCATTGCAGACCACCCGAACCTAAACACTTAAAATAGAACTCCCCAGACTGGATTCGAACCAGTGACCAATCGATTAACAGTCGATCGCTCTACCGCTGAGCTACTGAGGAACGCGAATCTTATTGTAACTACAGAGAGGGAGTTTTGACAAGGACAGCGAATTTTTTCTGCTAGGATTTTCTGTTTTTTAATCTGGTTTCTCGAATCTGATCTTGCAGGAGCGGCGTCAATCAGTTTGCCCTAACCGCAGTTTGGCTAGCCTTGCCTGAGCTACCGGATCAAGCGCATTGGCTAGAAACCGCTTAGAAGAGGCGCGCTCTTGCTTTTTCAGGGTTCTTTGCTTGCGGCGTATTTGTTCTGTTGTTAGTTCCACCTCAACCCAAAGTCGCTGAGCGGAGATCCATTCTGCGCCATAGCCACCCACTGTAAGCTGTTGGGCGCGGTCAGAGGTCGCCACAATGATTCTTTGCGAGAATTTGCGCGAGTCTTGGCGAAAATCGGCACACATCTTTTCAATGTAGGAATCTGCGGTTTGCCTTGGCTCGGTGTAACAAACGCAGAGCGACCGAGTAATCACCTCCGGCTGCCGGGTGTATCGCGGTACTGGGAGTCAAACACAAGCTGCGTGTCATAGTCTTGGCTAGCACTGTAACTCAACAGCGTTTCGAGCAGCGCTCGACGGGCTGCCTCCAACCCATCTCGATCCCGAATTCGAGTCAGATCAGGCCATGCACCAATGACGTTGTAACCATCGACGAGTAGAATCGCTTGAGGGATAGAGGCAGGCATGGTCTTACTGGTCTTTACTGCGCTAAGAGTTCACGATTTGAATAGTAGCCATACTTAATAGAAACACATTGTTTCTGCTTATCTATTATCCCTCCCATTGTTGCGATGTGTAAACTAGACGCTCATCTAATTTCTTCTAGGCTGGGCACAGTTGAAGCATTTCGATTGATCTCAACGTTCAGGTTGGTGGATGGGTAGGGGTCTGTGTTTCAATTACACTGCTACTTGGCTAGTTTGTAGGTTAAACACAACTTGTAGGTTAAGCACAACTGAAATCGACAGCACAGTCAATTTGTTCCTAGAAATTTTTCCTAGAAATTACTGTGAAGCAATCGAGTGATGCTGCATTAATCGTTGTTTCAACCGAGCAGGTTCGCCTTTGTCCACCACCCGCCCAGACTCTAGCAAAAATGCGCCATCGCAATAATTCAACTCTTCTAGGCGATGAGTCACCCAGAGCGCGGTAATATTTCGCTGCTTTACAAGCTGCTGAACCTGCTCGACTAAGGTGAATTGGCTATCTGTGTCTAGCAGGGCAGTTGGCTCATCCAGCAACAAGACCTCACAATGACGAGCGATCGCCCCTGCAATTGCCACCCGCTGCTTTTGACCACCACTGAGGGCATAAATAGGGCGACGTTGCAGATGCAGGAGATTTACGGCGCTGAGGGCTTCTTCAACTCGCTGTCGGATTTGAGCAACTGGAAGACGTTCTGCTACAAGCCCAAAGGCAATGTCTGCTCCAACAGTGGGCATCACAAGCTGATGGTCGGGGTTTTGAAACACAAAACCTACCGGAGGTGAGACTTCAATTTGCCCAGATTGAGCCGCCAAAAGCCCTGCCAAGACTCGCAGCAATGTTGACTTGCCACTCCCATTGGTGCCTAAAAGCATCCAGAATTCGCCTTTGGGCACTTCTAGGCTGCAAGCTTTCAGGACAGAAGCTTCCTTCGACCACTGAAACTCTAAATCTCGAACGGCGATCGCTGCGGTCATCTAAATCCAAAAATCCCAAGGATGATTTGAGGTTCTAATCTGTTTTAATCTACGACTCGCTCATCGCAAAGAAACCGGGAGGTCGGCCCGAAGCCGTCGCCGTACCCGATTTTTCTGCCATTTGCACCGCCGCAATTTCGCTCACTAAGACGCCAATCGTTTTGCCCGCCTGCTGTTCACAGGTCAACTCTAAAGTCGTGGCATTTCCTGAGCGCAGCGCTTCCAAGATTTGCTGATACAGCGCTGTTGCATCCTCTGCGGTTTTGCGCTGAACAGAAAGCGTGATTGGAGAATGCTTTAAAGTTACGTCAATTACAAACATAAGGACTGATACCGAAAACCCAGTTACTTATACCAATTTACGCTTTTCTGACTCGAACAGCAGAGATAAGCATTTTTCATAGGTGACAATATTCTTTTTAAATTTAACGATGAAAAACGAGAAGACTCTCACTATAATGAGGACACAGTAAAGAAAAGTAAACACTGCTCACAATCTGTTGCGTTCTGTGTTTTCAAGCGCTTTACGGCAAAGGGAAACTTGGCAACTGCAACCAGATAGAGCGGCAGAACTCATTCCTACCTATATAACTGTTTTTGGAGATTAAGCTATGACCATAGCAATGGGGAGAGCGCGAGCAGAGCGAGGATGGTTCGATGCCCTCGACGACTGGCTCAAGCGCGACCGATTCGTTTTCGTCGGCTGGTCAGGCATTCTGCTGTTTCCCTGTGCTTACCTGGCACTGGGCGGCTGGCTGACTGGCACTACTTTTGTCACCTCCTGGTACACCCACGGCATCGCAAGCTCCTACTTAGAAGGCTGCAACTTCTTGACCGCTGCGGTGTCTACCCCCGCTAACTCCCTCGGACACTCCCTACTCTTTTTGTGGGGTCCTGAAGCGCAGTGGGACTTCACCCGCTGGTGCCAACTCGGCGGTCTGTGGGCATTCGTCGCCCTGCACGGCGCTTTTGCTCTGATTGGCTTCATGCTGCGGCAGTTCGAGATCGCTCGACTGGTGGGCATCCGTCCGTACAACGCCCTAGCGTTTTCTGGACCGATTGCCGTGTTCGTCAGCGTCTTCCTGATGTACCCCTTGGGGCAGTCGGGGTGGTTCTTCGCTCCTAGCTTTGGAGTAGCGGCGATTTTCCGCTTCATTTTGTTCATCCAAGGGTTCCACAACTTCACGCTCAATCCGTTCCACATGATGGGTGTGGCGGGCATTTTGGGCGGTGCGCTGTTGTGTGCGATTCATGGTGCGACGGTGGAGAACACGCTGTACGAAGATGGGGAGAATGCCAACACCTTTAGAGCGTTCAACCCGACGCAGAGTGAAGAGACGTATTCGATGGTGACGGCGAACCGATTCTGGTCGCAGATCTTTGGGATTGCGTTTTCCAACAAGCGGTGGCTGCACTTCTTTATGTTGTTTGTGCCGGTGACTGGGTTGTGGATGGCGAGCATTGGGATTGTGGGCTTAGCGTTGAACCTGCGGGCGTATGATTTTGTGTCGCAGGAGATTCGGGCGGCGGAAGATCCTGAGTTTGAGACGTTTTACACGAAGAACATTTTGTTGAATGAGGGCATCCGAGCGTGGTTAGCGCCAGCGGATCAGCCCCACGAAAATCTAGTATTCCCCGAAGAGGTACTGCCCCGTGGTAACGCTCTCTAATTCGATGATGGGCGGACGTGACCAGGAATCAACCGGATTTGCCTGGTGGTCTGGTAACGCACGTCTAATTAATCTGTCTGGTAAGTTGCTGGGCGCTCATGTCGCTCATGCAGGTCTGATTGTCTTCTGGGCTGGAGCCATGACGCTGTTTGAAGTGGCTCACTTCATTCCTGAAAAGCCCATGTATGAGCAGGGGTTGATCCTACTGCCTCACCTGGCCACTCTGGGTTGGGGCGTTGGCCCTGGCGGTGAAGTGATCAACACCTTCCCTTACTTTGTGGTGGGTGTGCTCCACCTGATTTCTTCGGCTGTACTCGGTTTGGGTGGTATCTATCACGCAATCCGTGGCCCCGAAGTTCTCGAAGAGTACTCTTCTTTCTTTGGCTACGATTGGAAAGACAAGAACCAGATGACCAACATCATTGGTTATCACCTGATCCTGTTGGGTCTAGGGGCGTTCTTGCTAGTGTTCAAAGCCATGTTCTTTGGCGGTGTCTATGACACTTGGGCACCGGGCGGCGGCGATGTGCGGGTGATCACGAACCCGACGCTAAACCCGCTGGTGATCTTCGGCTATCTGCTGAAGTCTCCGTTTGGAGGCGAAGGCTGGATTGTCAGCGTCAACAACATGGAAGACATTATTGGGGGCCATATTTGGGTTGGCTTTATCTGTATCGCAGGTGGCGTTTGGCACATTCTGACCAAGCCGTTTGGTTGGGTGCGTCGGGCGTTCATCTGGTCGGGTGAAGCATACCTCTCCTACAGCTTGGGCGCTCTGTCTCTGATGGGTTTGATTGCCTCCTGTATGGTTTGGTACAACAACACCGCCTACCCCAGTGAGTTCTTTGGCCCTACCGGCCCAGAAGCATCTCAGGCTCAAGCGCTCACCTTCTTGATTCGTGACCAGCGCTTGGGTGCAAACGTCGGTTCTGCTCAAGGCCCGACTGGTCTGGGTAAATACCTGATGCGCTCTCCCACAGGTGAAATCATCTTCGGTGGTGAAACCATGCGCTTCTGGGACTTCCAAGGCCCTTGGTTGGAGCCGCTGCGTGGCCCGAACGGATTGGATCTTGAGAAAATTAAGAACGACATTCAGCCTTGGCAAGCTCGCCGTGCGGCTGAGTACATGACCCATGCGCCGCTCGGTTCTCTGAACTCGGTGGGCGGTGTGGCAACCGAAATCAACTCGGTGAACTTTGTCTCGCCTCGCGCTTGGTTGGCAACGTCTCACTTTGTCCTCGGTTTCTTCTTCTTGATTGGTCACTTGTGGCACGCAGGACGCGCCCGTGCAGCGGCGGCTGGCTTCGAGAAGGGAATTGATCGTGAGACTGAACCCGTACTCGCAATGCCTGATATTGACTAATTTCAGTCAGATTTAAGGCAAAGACATTTTTGTGATGTCTTCAAATCAAGGCTCCTGCTTCGGCGGGAGCTTTTTTGTTGGGAGCATGGCAGAGTCTGATTCTGTTAGTTATTTCTGATACTCCTTAGCCCAGCTATACCGCTGAGGATCGGTCTTGAGCAGATAGTCAACAAGCCGCTTGCGCTCCTCAGCATTTTTAGCATTCTTGACCAAACGCTTCATTTCATAATCTAAATCACCCGGATTTGCGCCCCGCTCGATTGCTTTCTGCATCCAGATGTCACCATTGGTGTAATCTGCTGTTTTGTAAGACAGGATAGACAGCAACAGACAGGGCTGAAATGCTTGTGAGTTAAATGTAATTGCCTGTTCAGCACACTGGAAAGCTTCGAGAAAATCACTGCGATCCTTTAACGTAAACCCACGGTTGGTCAACAGAGCCGCTTTGAGTCTGCGATCCGAAATTTTCTTCCAATTCAGATTTTGAGTTAAATTTAGCGCTTGATCTAGTTCACCTGCTTTACGCCAATCACTCATTGCATTGACGATATTCCACCCATTACCAGTACGGCGATGCTCTTGCTCATAAAATGCTGCTTCTAAACAATGGTGAGCTTTAGCAATTTTGCCATCTCGCTGTAACTGTTCTTCGTTGATCAGTTGAGCCACCTGTAGACGTTCTAAGCGCTCTTCTCGCTCTAGCTTCAGCATAATTTCGTAAAACGGATCGAACGGAGGTCTAATGATGCGGTACTTTCGGCAAAGTTGTTGAAAGTAATGATGGCGAACAATTCTGGCGCTTTCCGGTAAGCCTTGTTTTTCTAACCAATCGATGGTGGCTGGGTCAATCGGCTGATCGGCATCAATTGCGATAAGAACTTTGCAAAGCTTACTTTGAGGCGATTGCTCTCTTGAATGCGTTGCTTTGTACTTTAGCTTCAATTCAGCAAATCTTTGTTGCTCGGCTAATTTCTGATGCAAATGGAGGAGATTTTCTAGCTGCGGCTGTGTTTTAAGCCACGTTACTTCAGCAGCATCTAGCAGAGCTTCAGTTTCCAGCTTTTGCAGAACAAAGTAGAGTTTACTTTCAACCGTGCGATCGGGGTGATCGCTGACTTGATATTTCACCTTTAGCTGGACAAATGCTGCTTCAAGCTGTCTTTCTTGCTTCTGCTGTTCATGAACTGCAAATGTGGTCAACAAATTTTGATCAAGCAACCATTGTGCTTCGGCTTCATCTAATTCTTCTTTTGCCCGCAAGCGCTGCAAGATGAAAAACAGTTGCCCATCCGGTAGAAAATCGGGATGATTTGCTGCTCCATATTTCTGTTTCAGTACCGAGAAGCCCTGAATTTTTCGCGCCAGATTCAAGAGATCTTCAAATAAGCTATCTTGCAAAAATTGCGTTTCTACATTGTCGAGTAGACGCTGATGATCGAGTTTCCATAAAATTGAGTGCAGATTAAAGGTTAACAGGCGAGCAAGGAATGGCTGATACTTGGCTTGCAGTTGCTCAAATTCCGCCTTCATTCGCATCTGCTCTTGAACTTGATAAGGCTGGAGTTGCGCTTCTAATTGAATGATCTGAAGCGTGGCAAAGAGCCCTTGCTGCTTTAGCCAATTTTGCTCTGATCCGGTCAGTAAACTTCCTGAATTGGCTCGCCTTAAAATGAAGTAGAGAAAATCTGGTGAAGCGATACGTTGTTGTCGATCGACGTGATATTTCAGTTTTAAGAAATCAAAATGCCTTGATTCTAGTTGAGCGTGCTCGATTGTCATGAGTGAAGCGAAACCTGTAGTGAATTTGAAGAAGTTCTACAGTGATGGCAGAAAATGACTTCAACTCACCAGCCCAAAATTTCGGAAAGACCAATTTTTTGATACAAGATTTACAGTATTAATACGCAATTATGACTCTTGAGGAGAATGTACACCTTTGAGTCATCTTCACTCAGCTTCTTCACCTAGCTAAAGTCAAGCCATGATCTGAGATTAATGAGATAAATGGAGACAAATGATGAAGGCAGACCTCCAAACCAATCAGCCGAATCTTTACGAAACCGACTACTTAGCCTGGATTGAGAAAACGGCTGAGCAGTTAAAACAGCGCGATTTTGCTGCGGTGGACTGGGAGAGTTTGATTGAAGAAATTGAAGCGATGGGTCGCAGTGAGCGGAGAAGCTTGGAAAGTAATCTCGTTGTCATTTTGCTGCATTTGCTGAAATGGTAGTATCAGCCGGATCGTCGTAGCGGTAGTTGGAAAGGCAGCATTACAGAACGCCGCAGACGAGTTCGCAAAGCATTGAAAGAGTCTCCTAGCCTCAAGCCCTATCTTGATGACATCTTGGCTGAATGCTATGCCGACGCAGCCCGAATTGCCAGCGATGAGACAGGGCTATCGCTCAAAGCGCTGCCGATAGACTGTCCCTACCCATGGGCACAAATTCTAGACGCTGATTTTCTGCCAGAGTAGGTTGGTTTATGTTGCGATCAATTCATCCAGAATTCTGCCCATTTTCAATTGCGGAAAGATTCAGACTATCCTAGTAGGACATCAAGCCTTGATCCCCTGATTTACTCATGTCTGTAAAAATTGATATTCCTCAACTGTTGGCAACCGAACTCTCGCTGAAGCCGTTTCAAATTGCCCAAGCGTTAGAACTATTTGCCGAAGGTGCAACGGTTCCCTTCATTGCTCGCTACCGGAAAGAGCGCACCGGCGAAATGAACGAAACCCAGTTGCGGGAATTGTTTGATCGGCATACTTACCTAACTGAACTAGAAGAGCGCAAAGCCGTGATCCTGAAATCAATTGCTGAGCAGGGCAAGCTCACGGAAGACCTGCAAGTTAAAATCTCAGCTTGTTTGCAAAAAACGAGCTAGAGGATCTCTACTTACCTTTCCGCCCAAAGCGCCGCACCAGAGCCACCATTGCCCGCGAAAAAGGCTTGGAACCGCTAGCAGCGTGGATTAAGTCCTTGAATCAACCGTCGGTAGCAGCAACCGAATTAGCGCCCGAAGCCGCGAAGTATGTTTCGGAAGAGAAGGGCGTTAAAACCGCAGAGGAGGCGATTCAGGGCGCATCGGATATTCTGGCGGAGGAAGTAGCTGAAAAAGCGGAACTGCGGGCATATTTGCGGGAGTATCTGCTGGAATCGGGTTTGTTTGTGTCGCAGATCAAGCCCGATTATCCGGAAGGTTCAACTAAGTTTGAAATGTATCGTTCGTTTCAGGCAAAGGTGAAATCAATTGCGCCGCACAACTTACTGGCGCTTTGTCGGGGAGAAGCCGAAGGGATACTCAGCTTTGAGTTGGCATTTGACGAAGCGGTTGTGTTGGGATATCTAGAATCCCGTGAGATTCGCAGCAAGCAGCGTCCGATTCGGGAGTTTTACCGCGCCATGCTGCAAGATGCTTTTGAGCGGCTGATTAAAACTTCATTGCTGAGCGAAGTCCGAGCAGCGAAAAAGCTAGAAGCCGATGTGGAGTCGATCAAAACTTTTGAAGCCAATCTCCGCGAACTGCTGCTGGCGGCTCCGGCAGGCATGAAGCCTACGTTGGCTATCGATCCGGGCTTTCGGACAGGCTGCAAGGTTTCTGTGCTGGATCAGACAGGCAAGTTTTTGGAATATCAAACGATTTTTCCCCATCAGGCAGACGCGCAACGCGCCAAAGCAGCCGATACGCTGAAGCGATTGATCGAGAAATATCAGGTTGATTTGATTGCGATTGGCAACGGCACTGCTAGCCGCGAAACGGATGAATTTGCCGCAGAAGTCCTGAAAACCCTAGACCGTAAGCCGATCAAAGTGATTGTGAGCGAAGCCGGCGCGTCGGTGTATTCTGCCAGCGAGGTGGCGATTGCCGAATTTCCCGATCAAGATGTGACGGTGCGGGGGGCGATCAGCATTGGGCGCAGACTTCAAGATCCGCTAGCAGAATTGGTGAAAATTGATCCCAAATCGATTGGGGTAGGTCAGTATCAGCATGACGTGGATCAAAAGCTGCTGCGGAAAAAGCTAGATGAAACGGTGGAAAGCTGCGTGAATTATGTTGGCGTCGATTTGAACACTGCCTCAAAAGAACTGCTAACTTTTGTGTCGGGAATTAGCACAAGTGTTGCCAACAACATCGTCGCTTACCGTAACCAGAATGGTGCATTTGGCAATCGGCGCGAGTTGCTGAAAGTGCCGAAGTTGGGCCCCAAAGCCTTTGAACAATCGGCGGGCTTTCTGCGGATTCGGGACGGCAAAAATCCGCTTGATAACACCGCCGTGCATCCAGAAAGTTACAAAGTCGTCGAAGCCATTGCCACCGATTTGCAAGTACCGCTGACTCAAATCACCGAGCTTGCCGCGCAAATCAAAAAAGTTGACTTAAAGAAATACGTCACTGAAACCATCGGTGAGCCAACCTTACGCGACATTTTGGCAGAACTGGAAAAACCAGGCCGCGACCCGCGAGCCGAGTTTAAATACGCCACCTTCAAAGAGGGAATCAAAGAAATTAGTGATTTGAAGCCCGGAATGGAGCTAGAAGGGGTTGTCACCAATGTGGCGAACTTTGGCGCGTTTGTAGATATTGGTGTACATCAAGACGGATTGGTGCACGTATCGCAACTTGCCGATCGATTTGTCAGCGATCCCAAACAAATTGTGAAAGTTGGGCAGGTGGTAAAAGTACGAGTGATGGAAGTGAACGAACCACTCAAGCGAATCAGTTTGTCGATGCGAACGGATGCACCAATTGAACGACAAATTGTACAGGAGAAGCCAAACTCCAGTAGACCTGTTAATCCCAAAGGTAAAAATCAATCTGCTAAAGCTGCGGATCATCAGGCTAACCCCATTCAGGACCAGAAGCAAGACAAGCAGCCCGCTAAAAACGCTTCGCTAGAAGATCTGAAAGCCAAATTTAACCGCAGAGTGTAGGGTCAATTCGGAATAATGGGATTTAAGCCAACTGTTTATTTGTAGCGTTTGATTTGCTCGCCGTTTATTTGTAGCGTTTGATTGCTCACCGCTTTTTCAGGAATTGAGGTCAAGCAGAGTGGAACGCAGACTGATTTGTTGGCAGGTCTGGTCTTTGCAGTTAGCCTCAACAGGCATCGAACATCATGCAGCATTAATTTAATTCAATTTTAAGGTGTTATCGGAACTGGGTAAGTTGCGGGTAGGATTATTGCTGGAAAAGCAGCGAGAACTGAGTCAAACTAAGGCTTCTATGGCAATGCCAGCTTACCTCAGTGGGTGAAACTTTGAAAGCTGTCTTGCGATAATTGCATACGCCCAATGCAAAACATAAATCTATCTCTATATTTTGTGCCTCAACATACAAAGTCAAGCGGTCAGCCTCAGTAATCTGCTGTCATGAACCGGGCTGATATTGGATTTGATCCTGATGCACTGACAGCATTCGTTGAATCAACAGCAGTTGTTGAATCAGATGATGGCTAGATTCCAGCGGTTACAGGACAACATCCTAGTCAGGATAGATCTGTGTTCCCAAATTGTTGTGGATTTAATAATTTAGCATTCCGTTTGCTTATCCATTTCTGTACCTCTAAAATTCTATGACTAACATATGGTCGTTCGGCGGACGATACCGAATTCTACATCTCACTTGGTTCGCTTTCTTTCTCAGTTTTGTTGTTTGGTTCAACTTTGCACCCTTAGCAACTGCTGTTAGGGCAGAACTGGGTTTAACCGAAGTTCAGTTGCGCACCATTGCTATCTGTAATGTAGCCTTGACCGTTCCCGCCCGCATTATTGTAGGGATGCTTTTAGACCGATTTGGCCCGCGACGCACCTATTCCTGTTTGCTGATCTATGCCGCGTTTCCCTGCATTGCCTTTGCCCTCGCGCAGAACTTTGAGCAAATGGTGATCAGCCGCCTTGCCCTCAGTATTGTAGGCTGCGGATTTGTGATCGGGATTCGCATGGTGGCAGAGTGGTTTCCTGCTAAGGAAATTGGCTTAGCTGAAGGGATTTATGGCGGTTGGGGTAACTTTGGCTCGGCTGCTGCTGCTTTTACCCTTCCTTCCCTTGCGGCAGCGGGCGCATTTTTGGCTGCTGGGCAGGTGAACTGGCGGTTGGCAATTGCTCTGACGGGAATTGTCGCGGCTGCGTATGGGGTGTTCTACTACTTCAACGTCAGCGATACGCCACCGGGCAAAGTCTATCAGCGTCCGCCCAGCAGTAGCGGCATGGAAGTGACCAGCCAGCGCGACTTTTGGTTTCTGCTGATAATGAACATTCCGCTGGTGGCGGCGCTCGGTTTAATTGCGTGGCGGCTCACTAAAGTGCAGTTGATCTCGACGGGCGCTCTAACCGGAATCATGGTTTTCTTGATCGGGCTTTACTTATTTCAGGCATATAACATCTGGAAAGCGAATCAGGGTTTGATGACGGGGCAGGTGCGTTACAGCAGCAAAGATCGCTATAAGTTCTCGCAGGTAGCTAACTTAGAGCTCGCCTACGTCGCCTGCTTTGGTTCCGAGTTAGCGGTTGTGTCGATGCTGCCCACTTACTTTGAGCGTGGATTTGGACTCACTGCTGCCCTAGCTGGAGCCGTTGCCGGAACCTATGCCTTTATGAATATCGTGGCGCGTCCGGGTGGTGGCTTCATTTCCGACAAAATTGGTAGCCGCAAATGGACGCTCGCTGCAACGTTGGCCGGCACAGGCGTTGGCTATCTCATCTTTAGCAGCATGGGGCAAGGAGCCTCCCTGATTCTCGTGGTGATCGCAACCATGCTGGCATCTTTTTTTGTGATGGCGGCTGAAGGCGCGACCTATGCGATTGTGCCATTGGTCAAACATCGGATCACCGGACAAATTGCGGGTAACGTTGGAGCTTACGGCAATGTGGGAGCAGTGGTCTATCTGACGCTCTACAGTTTGCTGCCGCAAGGGGTTGCCGGCGACAAAATTTTCTTTCAGGTGTTGGGCGTCACTGCGATTGTGGTGGCTTTCCTGAATGCCTTCACCCTCAAAGAACCTGCCCTCTCTCACGAAGGCGAAGAGGAACTAGAACCCGTCACGGTTGGGCAAATGGAGAGCGTTTACGAACGTTCCGATCATCGTTGATTGAGCCTAATTCACATATTGCAGTTCTGCCGTATCCCCGATTCCCTTAAATTACCCTGCTCACCTAGATTCTAGATTGGAGATGCGATGTCCTCTTCCTCAATCGACGTTGCCAATTCAGATGCGCTGATTTCCCTCCCGACCGATCTCTCCTATCCGCAACTCAACCTCTGTGCTGCCGCAATTGGCATTTTGGGCGGGCTGGTTGCCACCGTCTACTATTACGTGCTAGAAGCCTGTTTGCATCACGTGTGGCATGTTTTCCCGGAACAGGTGGCGTCTGTTTTTCCCGCTGTTTTTCCCGCTCAGATGTTGAATGGGCTGCCCGATTGGAACTACATTTGGGTGATTCCTACGGTTGGTGGTGTGCTGGTGGGGCTAAGCCTCAAACTCATGGGGCTACCTGGAGAAGTGGCGTTTGTTGTAGACAAGGTGCATGATCCTGGACGGATCGACATCAGGCAAACCCCCGCCATGATTGTGGCATCGCTGTTTTCAATTGTGGCAGGCGGCAGTGCCGGGCCCGAAGCGCCGCTAGTGCAGATAAACGGCAGTTTGGGCGGCTGGATGGCGCAGAAACTCAACCTGTCTGTGTCCTCAATGCGAGTGCTGACTTTTTGCGGCATGAGTGCTGCCCTTGGGGCGTTCTTTGGTGCGCCCTTGGGAGGGGCTTTGTTTGCGCTAGAAATTCCCCATCGACGCGGGCTGGAATATTATGAAGCGTTGATTCCGGCAGTGCTGGCAGCCATTACCAGTTTTGTCGTGTTTCGGCTCAACACCGGGCTGTCGATTGGCGGCATGTATCACTTTCCCAGTCCGCCAGCCCTGTCGTTAACCAACTTGGCAGAAGGAGCAATGTTGGGAGCTCTTGGAGCCGCTGTTGCCGCCCTGTTTGTGCTGATTTTTCGGATAGTCGGACATCTCAGCGAGCCGTTGTCCCATCACACCGTACTGTTGGCGACACTCGGCGGACTGTCAATTGGTTTAATTGCGATTGTTTATCCGCAAACACTATTTTTTGGTGAAAAGCAAATTGAAACCATCTTAGAAACAGGGGCAAGTTTGGGCGCAGTTACCCTCCTGCTGATTGCCCTAGCCAAAATGCTGGCGATTAGTTGCACGCTCCATTCGGGGTTTCGAGGTGGCTTTATCTTTCCGCTGTTCTACATTGGAGCCAGCGTCGGATTAGCAATTTCGCTGCTCGTACCCCAAATTCACCCTGCGATTGGCATGATTTGCCTGATGGCGGCCATTAACGTCGCAATCACCAAAACGCCAATCAGCACGGTGGTCATCCTCAGCGTTCTGTCTGATACGGCGATGGTTCCTGTGCTTGTCATCGCCAGTTTTGTGAGCTTTCTCCTTACATTGCCCCTGTCGTTGATTAAAACTCAGAGAGCGAGGGTGATTTGAAGGTCAATGTTACTCCAGATATGTAACAATTTATTGACCGTTGACTGTGAAATCGGCAAGATCGTCTAGCGTTAAGGCGTCCAGAATTTGACCGTTATTGGGGGGTGGCATGGTACAGGCATCGAAGTCGGAACGAGCGGCGACAGCAAATCCGGTTGCTGACTCTGTGAGTCTTTCGGCGTTGCTCGATCCAGCATTGCTGCAAGCCGCACGCTTTATCTACAGAACCTACTATGAAGTGCATCCAGATGAAATTCAGCGTCCGATTGGGGTAGCCCTCGATCGGTTTAACCTGCGTGGCAAGCTGATTTTTGGCGCCAAGCCAATTTTGTTGCCGAGAGAGTGCTTTGTGCCGTTGACTCAAATTGAGCCAAACGTTCGATAGTGTGAAGCTCTAGAGGCGGCTGCGCTGGTCAGCCAGTGTTCAAGTTAGAGATGCAGTGGAAGAGGGGCGGTTTGTGACAAATCCTGCTGAGGTGTTGAGTAATCTGCCCGTTGCCTACGATGATATTGTGGCGGCGGCCGCTCGCCTTACAGGAACCGCTCACCTGACGCCGGTGCTCACCTCTCGGACAGTGGACGAGCAGACGCGCCATCAGGTTTTCTTTAAGTGCGAAAATTTTCAGCGAACTGGGTCTTTTAAGTTTCGCGGTGCGTTTAACGCAATGTCTCAATTGTCGCCTGAACAACGGCAGGGCGGCGTTTTAACCTACTCTTCGGGAAACCATGCCCAAGCCATTGCGCTGTCGGGAAAGTTACTAGAAATTCCTACCACCATCATCATGCCGAAGGATGCCCCAACGGTGAAGCAGGCGGCAACACGCGGCTATGGGGCAGAAGTCATTTTGTATGATCGGGCTGAAGCAACTCGTGAAGGGCTGGCCCGGCAACTTGCAGCCGAACGCAATGCAACGGTTATTCCACCGTTCGATTATGCGCCTGTTGTGGCAGGGCAAGGCACAACCGCTAAGGAACTGATTGAGGCAGTCGGCAGTTTGGATGTGCTGCTGGTCTGCTGCGGTGGTGGCGGTTTGCTGTCGGGTTGTGCCATTGCGGTGCGTGAATTGGCTCCTCACTGTCGGGTGATTGGCGTTGAGCCGGAAAAGGGCGATGATGTGACGCGCTCGTTCTACACCAAAACGCTTCAGTCGGTTCACAATCCTGACACGATTGCCGATGGCGCCCGCACTGCTGCTCCGGGAAATCTGACTTTTCCGCTGATTCTGGAATATGTGGATGAGATGCTCACCGTTTCGGATCAGGCATTATTGCGGGCGATGTTTTTTCTGTGGGAGCGGCTCAAAATTGTTGTCGAACCGACCGGCGCTTTGGCCACCGCAGCTTTGTTAGAAGGCTTGCTGCCCCAAACCGAGGCTCGGATCGGCGTGGTCGTTAGCGGCGGCAATGTGGATCTCAGCCAAATCGGACAATATAGCGCTAGTCATTTTGGCTAGCGCCGCTAGGTTTTTCTTTCCGCTAGACAAGCGATCGGGGCTTGGATGCACAATCTCAGCCTCGCAAGCTGGATTCTTTTCTCGAAAAATACCATAAGTTCCAAATGCAGACGCTTAGGATTGTGGATTAAGGAGATTTCTAGGAAAAAGTTGTTGCCACGTTGGGGCAGGTTTGGACTCAGTCTCGCGTCGCCCAGAGGATTGATCTGCAAAACCTGCCCGTACCAGGGTAGAGGATTTCCCAGAAATCTCCTAAGGATTAAATCAATCCGTAACCTGGACGGCAGGTTTCGCAGATCAATGGGCATCCGGCAATCTATTTGACCGCAAAACCCGCCCCTACCCACGATCGAACTGATTCAATTCCCATTCCTTACTGAACTTTGCGGCTCTGAATCCGAATGAACGAATTTGGTTTTTCAAAAGGAAAACTAGAATACATCTTTTGAGAGATAGAATGTATTACTTTGGTGCAAAGTCAAATAGATGTTATATTTCTTAAATTTTTAAGGGGTGAGGGTGTAAAGGTAGCGATCGGATAGAGCGACGCTAAACGCAATTTCTCTTATCACGCTTTCAAAGGAGCACATTTATGAGCAACATTCCGTCGTTTGAACTGCTAACATTTCTGTCCAATCTACGAAATGGTATCTGGCTCCTCGGCGTGTCTTCTTGGCTGTTTGGCATCGCCGATCGCAGCATTGCCTCCTTTGCAGATGGCTACCTTTCGGCGCTCGATATTGTGCAGTTGTTTACAGCCTCGTTCTTTTTTGTAAGCTGGCTATTTTTGAAACCCACTTCGCTGAAGCTGCTGTCTCGCAATCCAGGCAAAGTTTGAGAGAGTTACCTCACAGATCTCGTCATAAACCTATTTTTGAGCGCGATCTGGCTGCTGCCAGCGTTTGACCATTCATGGATGACGCGCCCTAATTCTCTGGCTCTGTCTGAAAATCATCTGCAACTTCCACAGGATCTGATGTTAATGGTTCGGCTGGATCAGGACTTTCAGCTAGCTCGTTAATTTGGTGATGGAAATCGATGGGATCGCGGATTTTTTTCAGGTTGAGGTTGTTGGCTTGATCAGAACCCACTTCATCGGGCTGAGAGGGCGGAATCCTTTCGCTGGCAATCAGCGCTTCCATCACCGCTTTCACAATTGGCGCAGTCACGGTTGAGCCATAAGCGTCGTCGCCTTGCGGTTCGTCCACTACTGCCAGCACTGCATAGCGCGGCGCTTCGACCGGTAGGATGCTGATGAAACTGGTGATCCTAGCATGGCTGTAGCCGCCAAACTCACTCGCTTTCTGAGCCGTGCCCGTTTTACCTGCAATTCGGAAGCCTGCGATCTGGGCGGGTTGACCTGTGCCCTCTTGCACGACTTTTTCCATCATGTTGAGAACAGCC
The DNA here is from genome assembly GCA_012033495.1 of Cyanobacteria bacterium RM1_2_2. Taxonomy (GTDB): domain Bacteria; phylum Cyanobacteriota; class Cyanobacteriia; order Elainellales; family Elainellaceae; genus Elainella. Next base: position 22,434 of record JAAUQT010000004.1, read on the forward strand.
TCGGTGCTTTTTGCCGAAAAGATTTGCTTGGGCTTAGGGTGATTGGGCTGCCACTTTAAGTTGCCTTGCGCGTCTGCTAAACCTTGCACCACATGAGGAGTGACCATTTTGCCGCCGTTAGCAATCATGCTGTGAAGCTGGATCAGTTTGATGGGTGTGAGTGAAAATCCCTGCCCAAACGCTGTGGTAGCAGGCTCAACTCGTACTGCCGTGAATTGAGAATAGTTTTTAACTTGTCCGGCGACCTCAAACGGCAGGTCAATTCCGGTCGGCTCACCCAGTTTCATGCGTTCCAGCCAACCGTAGTAGACGCCAGGGTTCACTTTTTGCATGACATGCACCATGCCGACGTTGCTCGAATACTCCAAAATTTCGGTGACGCTGAGTGGGCCTCTAGCCCCGACTGATTCATAGTCGTTGTTTTGAATCGGCCATTCACCAATTTGGATCGCGCCTTCGTCTACAAACACATCGTCCGGCTTCACGGCTCCCGACTCTAAAGCAATCACCAGGTTAATCGGCTTAAACGTAGAGCCTGGTTCATAAACATCGGTGACGACCCAATCGCGCAGGGTTTCGAGATCGGTTTTGTAATATTTGTTGGCATCAAACGATGGCTCAGAGGCAAGAGACAAAATCGATCCGTCGCGCACATCCATCACGACGACGACTCCCCGTTTGGCGCTGTATTTGTCCATTTGCTGCTTGAGGGCATAGCGGGTGGCTCGCTGCATCCGGCTGTCTAGCGTCAGGCGAAGTTGCAGATCGTCATGTTGGGCAAACTCTTGCGGCAAGCCCACTGGAATGACCGAGCCATCTCCTGATCGACTGATCAGCACTTCCGGCAAAGAGCGAGAGAGTTGCTCTTCCTGACTGTATTCCACGCCAGCCTGCCCCTGCCGATCAACATTGACATAGCCAACAATGTTTGCGAATAGCCCTTGTTGCGGATAGAGCCGCTCTTGCTGCTGAAGCAATTCGAGTCCGTCAAACTCTAGGCGGCGGATCTGGTTGGCGGTGTCTTCGGGCAGGGAGTCGGCTAACCGGATGCCGCTCTCGTTTTCAGAAAACTGCCTGAGCAACTGATCCAGCGGCTGCTTGAGTAGCGGAGACAATGCCACAGCAACCGTTTCGGGCTGCTGCTGAAACAAAATGGGATGCACATAAAGCGTATAAACCGGCTTATCGATCGCCAACACATTGCCTTCTCGGTCAGTAATGGCACGACGCGGAATCGTAGCATTCAGAAAAATCGTTTGCTGCGCTTTGGCTCGTTCCTGCAATTCTTCGCCCTGAAGGACTTGCAGCCGAAACAAATTGACTACTAGCGACAGCATTCCTAACATCAGCAATAGCCACACCAGCATCAATCGACGGCGCGGTGCTGTCACTGTGAGGCGTGAGGTTGGCCGCGAGCGAGCGTCCCGCGATTGATAGTCTCGATGCCGGAACTCTGGAGGCGAATCAGGCTGAGCCACAAACCGCACTTCTCGTTCTTTAAGCCGCCGTTCGGATCGTCGAGCGGGTTGGCGCTGTCGATTGGAAGGTTGAGATCGCTGCTGCTGACGGAAAGGACGAAACGATATAGCCATAGGAAAATCTCAGGATCAATGCTCCGCCTCATCTCAATTGCCGCTAATATCCCAAAGGGCGATTGGGTGAGGAGTCGGAAGGTGGAACGAGGGGTTTTGGCTTCACTGCGGGACGCTGCGGCGCAGGAGCCAGAAAAATGGCGTTGTTTGGGTTAGGCAACAACAAGCCCGCCGTTGGGCTTTCGGCCTGCTCTGCCATTTGGTTTTTCAGCACTTCGTTGGCAGAGATAAGCTGGCGCTCCTGCTTTTTCAGCGTTTCTAGCCTCTCATATTCCTGCCCCCACCGCTGCTGAATATAGACCGTCCAGCCATAGACCACCATTGCTCCCACAATCAAAGACAGCGTCACCAAAGAGGAACCTTGCTGAAGCCTCAGTAAAACCGTGACCCACAAGGGCTGCCGTCGAGCAAAAGAATGCACAACCGCCTCGCTGGGATGAGCAACAGATTCAGTGACCTGCTCATGATTTGAGGCAGAGCTAGCGGCTGAAGCCGGAGACCGCTTTGTGCGGGTGCGCCGTCTGCGAATGGGCGTCACAGAAGTTGGCGTCGCAGAGGATTGAGATACTGACACCTGAGATACTGATTGAGACGTTGATTGAGATACAGGGCGTCGGTTCAAATCGCCCGGTCGGGGAGCCGCCATAGAATTTGCCTCGTGCTACAGGTTGCCTCTTGTGAATTGCTGCTGGTTGCCTCAATCAAGCGATTCCTGCGAATCATGCTGTCAGGACTCATCCTTGCTTTAAAACACTTCCCAAGAAGTATAAAGGGGATACTGTAAATGATCACATCTTTGCTCGAAATTCTCTAGATTGGTTTGAGTGAGTTTGATGCCGTTTTCAATCTCTTGAGTCAAGTCCCTACGCTGAGATCGGAGACGCCATCATAATGCATATATGACTTTTCTTAAAGGTGTATTGTGGTGACTCAAACAATTGACACGATTTTAGATCGCGCTTTGGCAAGGCAAGATCTCTCAGAAGCAGAGGGGGTTTGGCTGCTCCAACAGCGAGATTCTGAAGCAATCGAGGCAATTCGGCAAGCGGCTGACCAACTCCGGCAACAGCAAGTTGGCGAAACGGTGACATATGTGATCAATCGCAACATCAATTTCACGAATATTTGTGAACAGCACTGTAGTTTCTGTGCGTTCCGACGTGATGCTGACGAGGCGGGCGCATACTGGCTGTCAGAGTCCACCATGCTCGAAAAAACGGCAGAAGCGGTTCAGGTGGGAGCGACGGAGATTTGTATGCAGGGCGGACTCAATCCGGCAGCAAAGCAAAACGGACGCTCGCTAGATTTTTACCTGCAACTGGTGCGCTCGATCAAGCAAGCCTTTCCGCACCTTCACTTGCACGCCTTTTCGCCGCAGGAAGTTCAGTTCATTGCCCGCGAGGATGGGTTAAGCTATGCCGAAGTGATCGCCGCTCTGCAAGCTGCTGGAGTCGGATCGATGCCCGGAACCGCTGCCGAAGTGCTCGACGATGCGGTGAGAAAAGTGCTCTGTCCCGAAAAAATCGACGCAGCAACCTGGCTCGAAATTGTTGGCACAGCCCATCGGTTAGGAATGTTCAACACCAGCACAATGCTGTCGGGACACATCGAAACGCCGGTTCAGCAAATGCGGCATCTGGGACTGCTGCGTTCGCTTCAGCAGCAAGCCATCGAACGGAACTATCCGGCGCGGTTCACGGAATTCATTCTGCTGCCGTTCGTCGGACAGGAAGCCCCAAAACCCCTCCGCCGCCGAGTTGGGCGTGACCAGCCTGTACTCTCAGATGCGCTGCTCCTGATGGCAGTGGCTCGGCTGTTTTTGGGCAACTGGATTGTCAACCATCAGCCAAGCTGGGTCAAACTCGGCTTAGACGGCGCAACCACCGCGCTGACTTGGGGCTGCAACGACATTGGCGGCACGCTGATGGAAGAACACATCACCAGCATGGCCGGGGCACAGGGCGGAACTTGCCGCACCGTCGAGGAGTTGCGTTCCGCGATTCACTCATTGGGGCGTCCGGCTCAGCAGCGGGATACGCTGTATCGTTCCTTACCAGCAGTGGTTGATCACCCTCATCACCTCAGCAGCAGCTTTAGTTAGTCTGCTACAGAAGAATTGTTGGGTGACTTCAGGGGCTTTTGCGAACACTTTTGCAGAAATCACTCATAATGCCTTTCCAAAGCAAATAGATCTGGTTGTGCAATCCTTTGCTTTTATAAATTCTTTGCCAGAAATTTCCTAAAGATCGTAGATTGAATCAATCTGTAAACTGGACGGGCGGGTTAAGCAGATCAATCGGCATCCGGCAATCAATTTGACCGCAAAACCCGCCCCTACCCACGATCAAACGGATTGAATTTCCATTCCTAAGCTCTGTCTCCCACGATGCCAACACCTACTTTTTCCACCTGAGTTATTGTGTTTGCTTCTAGAGGGCTGCCTTGGCTGACGGGCAACCAGCGGTTCGCGATTGGCATTCGCCATCCTGTTCCAAAGGCTCGATCTGTGATTTTGAGTCCAGGGGGAGCCTGTTTCCGTTTGAATTCGGCACGAGTCACAAGTTTAACCACCCGATCAACGGTGACTGCTTCATGACCGGATGCCACAATTTCGGCAGGAGATTTATGCTGGCTGATAAACTGGTTCAAAATATCGTCCAATATCTCGTAGGGCGGCAACGAGTCTTGATCAACTTGTCCTGGTTTCAACTCAGCGCTTGGTGCTTTGTGAATAACATTCTCTGGAATAATACAGAGAGTCTTATCGATAATGTTAAACTGATTGTTATCATTTGTGCTCCAGTTTCCTTGGTTTAGCCATTGGCAGATGGAATAAACGCGAGTTTTTGGCACATCAGCAATCGCAGCGAGTCCACCGTTCATGTCGCCGTATAGCGTACAGTAGCCCACTGCCATCTCAGATTTGTTCCCTGTCGAAAGCAGCAAGTAGCCAAATTTGTTAGAAATTGCCATCAGCAACGTGCCGCGAATCCGTGACTGGATGTTTTCCTCCGCTAACCCAAATTCAGTTCCGGCGAATAGTTCAGTAAGCGTCTGATCAAAACTTTTCATCAACTCGCCGATTGGCAAAATTTGAGTTTGCATCCCTAGATTCCTAGCTAAATCGAGAGCATCTTTTACCGAATGATCAGAACTATAGGGAGAAGGCATCAGCACACCCAAAACGTTTTCGGCTCCCACGGCTGCCACTGCCACGGCTGCCACCAGCGAGGAATCGATGCCGCCACTCAGCCCCAACACCACTTTCGAGAAGCCACACTTTCGCATGTAGTCGCGCACGCCCATCACCAAGGCCGCCCAAATTTCAGCATCGTCGGTTTCCGGTTGGGGGGCAATTGCTGCGGACTGTAGATCACGGGTTGTTGGGTCGAAGTCTACGGAGATCAGGTCAGTTTCAAACGCCTTACCTCGACAAATCAGTTCACCTTGCCGATTAAACCCAACACTGCTGCCGTCAAAAATTAAATCATCGTTGCCGCCTACTTGATTCGCGTAGAGAATTGGTTGCCCATAGGTTTGAGTTGCCTGTTGCAGCATCGCTTCCCGCAATTTTTGTTTGGCGACAAAATACGGTGAACCAGAGAGATTAACTATCAAATCAACGCCTTGCTCAACCAGTTCTGCAAGCGGATCGGTGGCATAATTACGTCTACCCCAAAATTTTTCGTCATTCCACAAGTCTTCGCAGATGGTGACGCCAACTCGCACACCGTCTAACGTAAAAAAGCTGCTCTGCTGTCCGGGTTCAAAATAGCGATATTCATCAAACACATCGTAAGTGGGTAAAAGGCGCTTGCGGAAAAGCTGCTGGGCTTTGCCTCCTAGTAGCAAGGCAGTGCTGTTAAAAAGTGGTTTACCGCCCGTATGGGGTGAGCATTCGTTGAGGACGACAGTTCCCACCAGCACCGCGAGTTCAGCAGGTAACGATTGCGCCAGTTGCGTCAAGGTAGAGGCAATTTCTGCAATAAAAGCGGGCTGCATCAGCAAATCGCGGGGAGGATAGCCACACAGCGAAAGTTCCGTCGTGAGCAGGAGTCGTGCCCCTTGCTGGCTAGCTTGTTGGGCTGCGGCCAGAATTTGCTGAGCATTGCCAGCCAAGTCGCCGATGGTCGGGTTAATTTGGGCAATTGAAATTTTCATAAAAGAGGCAATTAGGATTTCAGTTTGATTTGAGCGACTTTCTTGGCTGGATTTTTTCACTTCAAATAAACACCATTGGTTTGTCCTTGTAAGGGGCAAATGCTTCTGCATCAAATCGGTAGAGGCTAGCAGGTCGTCCGGCTCCCCGCGAAACTTTTACGCCTGTGTCGTGCAGAAATCCGAGTTTAAGCAATCGGGAACGAAAGTTAGAATAATCTGAGAAATTTTCACCCAAAACCGTAGTGTAAAGCTGGTAGAGGTCGCTGAGCGTAAACAGTTCGGGCAACACTTCAAAGGCAACAGGGCTATATTCCAACTTGTTGCGCAACCGACGATAGCCATATTCCAAGATTTGATTGTGATCAAACGCGAGTTTAGGAACCTGTTTTAGGGGATACCAAGCGATGCCGCTAACGCCATCGGCAATTAATTCAGCTTCGGAAAATTGCACCAGTGCAAAATAGCTGACTGCCAAATAGCGGATGCCATAACCCGTCTCAGCTTCTCGCGGATCACGTTTTGGGCCGCCAAAGGTGTAAAGCTGCTCTAAATACAAATTTTCCGCCCGAATTTTCTCAGACAGCACCCGATAAGCACCATCTTCCAGCGATTCGCCCTGCCGCACCAACGTTCCAGGAAGACACCACTGCCCTAAAAATGGCTCCTCATGGCGCAACACCAGCAGCACCAGCAGGCGATTTTGGGCCGTATCGACGGAGAAAATCACGTTATCGACGCCTACTTTGAAGTCTGCGAGTTGGAACGAGGCTGGGTCAGTCGGTTTTCTGGGGGTGCGTCCTGGCATTCGTACAAATGCTCCCGATGAATATATTCTTCGATGGGAGGAGTGACAACTTCGGGATCTCCTTCTTCACGATACGCGGTTGAGGAAACGGCAGGCACAAATAAGTCAGCAATCGTCACGCTCGCTCCAATCTGCCGCAATGATGCCAGATCAGACGGGGTAATCGGATATCCAGCGCGAGGCATGATCAGTAATTTCACCTGACGCAACAGAGCTTCAACGTGATACCAGCGCGGCAGTTGGGAGACCAGATCAGAGCCAATCGCTAAAGTGAAATCAGCATTGGGCCAGCGTTGGCGGGCCTGTTCCACCGTAATCAAAGCTCTGGGGCTGCTCAGTTCGGTCAACACTTGAACATTGTGACGAGGCGGCTCAATGTCATCGATCAGGAGTTGCAGCATAGCGGCTCGGTGTTCCAAAGGCGTTTGGTGCGACTTAAACGGATTATCGGACGCCCAAACTGCGACCTGATCGAAATGATCAGCTAACCAAACGAGGATGGCTTGGTGTCCGGCAGTCGGAGGATCGGCGCTTGTACCAAATAGAGCGATTGAAAGCATGGGGATCTAGGAGTCGGGACGGGTGAAATGAGCGTGGCTGAAACAGTGGTAGACCCGCCCGTATCAAGGTTGGGTGGCAGGAGGTTTTAAGAAAAAGGAACCAGAATGAATCAGAGCGCGATCAGCTTTGGGGCATTTTCTGAGTCTGCCGGGTCAGGGTTTGCAGGGCATCCGAGATTTCGGGCTGGAGGGAGGCAGGCTGATCAATTTGGCGCACCGAATCGGGCAGGCTGGTGACGTTGAGGCGGCTGCGTTCGGCGATGGTAGCAAGGTCTTCAGGCGGGTGGAGGCGGCTGCCCTGTTTCAGAACTGGCTGAAGCAACGGCTGCTCGTCTGAGTCGGGGGGTTCGCTGATCAGCCCGAGGCGGTCGGCTTGCCACTGCCCCTGCTGACTGCGCCGGAAAATTTGTTTGCGTCCGGGATAGGTGATTTTTTCCGCCGATTCTTTCATAACGGGAATATTGTTAATTTCAACCAGTTTATAGACGCCATTCATCGGAGCACCCGTCACCAATTTTGTGCCCAACCCGTAGGCATCAATTTGAGCGCCTGCCGCCTGAAGCCGAGCAATCTCGAATTCGTCAAGGTCGCCGCTGGCCACAATCGCCACATCCGGCAAAAGCTGACGAACCTGCTGCGAGAGCGTTGCTAAATCGCCCGAATCTAACCGGATCGCTTTCACAGATTCGCCTGTCTGCGCTCGCTGGGCTAATCGTTTAGCGGCGGCAATCGAGTCGTAGGTGTCGATCAGCAGCGTTGCGCCCGGAAAATAGCGATGAAAGGCTTGGAACGCCTGATCTTCGTCGCCTTCTAGGGCCGCCAGCGCCATCACCAGCGCATGAGCCATTGTGCCGCTGGGCTGTTGTTCGAGCTTCAGAGCCGCCAACACGTTAGACGTGGCATCAAATCCGGCCGCTAGCGCCGCACGAGCCGCCCACAGCGAACCTTGCGGACTAAAAGCGCGACGAGTCCCAAATTCCAGCAAACTGGCTTCCATGCCGGCAACCTCTCGCATTCGCGCCGCTTTGGTGGCAATCAACGTCTGGTAATTCAGCGTGTTCAGCAAATAGGTTTCCACAATTTGGGCTTGCCAGAGCGGGGCTTCAATCCGCAACAATGGCTCATTCGCAAATACCACCGTCCCTTCTGGAACCGCCCACACATCCCCCGTAAAGCGAGCCGTGCTGAGTAACTCCCAGAACCGATCGGGAGCGTGGGTAAAGATGCCAGTCGCTTGCAGGGCGCTAATTTGTTCGGCAGTGAAGCGCAACTGCTCCAGATATTCCAACGCCTGCGCCAACCCCATCGCCACCAAGTAGCCGAACCCTTCCGGCAACCGACGCGCAAACAGTTCAAAACTGGCCGGCTGCTGATCAACTCCCTCCCCGACATAGCAGGCAGTCATGGTCAATTGATATAGATCGGTTAGGAGTCCGTAATCTGCCGGGCCGAGAAGGAGCGCTTGATCCTGCATAGTGAGTGTCTCAGAAAGTGATGCCCGACGCCGAGCGGATGCTCAATGTACCCTACGCGCCGAGCAAGTGCAGTTGAAGGAATATCCAGCCGCTCTCACCAGAGCAGAGGTTACAGTAGATTATAGTGATAATAACCAAAATTGCCAATCTAGCCCATCTGCGAACCTCACTCAATGGCAGGAACAGCGCACCGTTCACCGTTAGGGATTTCGAGCAGTTCGTCAAGCGAAAAGCAGAGGAAAGGATTTTCAGGCACAGGTGGCTCTCCGGCAGCAATCCAAAACAGTTTGCGTTCTGGATCAAACGTAACTTGCCGCAGAGAACCGTTACCACCCGGACTCATATTATCGTCGTAGACATTAACATCGCTGGTTTCAAACGTATACGGATTGGTTCGATCGCGCAGAATTTTAGTCATCACCACCGGATCAATTTTGCCGTGCCAAGAGTCAGGATGTCCGGGTTCCAGAAGTTGGGTCAGCCGATCATAACGAATGGGGCTGGATGCTTCCAAGGGTTGTTCATCTCTCCCTGCCAATTCTGAAGAGACAAAATGATTCGTCATATATACAACCCCATTCTCATCAAGTTCTCTCAGTGCGTAGGTGTTGCCGAGCAACTCAAATACACCGGCTCGTTTCGCTTTGCCATCTGTCACCATGATTAAATTGGCTCGCATTCGCGGGCGGTTTTCAAAAATGGCGATGGCATCCTCTAGGCTGCGGGCACGAAGCAAAATTTCGTTCATCAACTGAACATTGCTGCCGCCTTGGTCGAGGTCTAAATCGCTGACTTGGTTGGGATGGGCGGTGTCGAGAGCAATCGAAATTCCGGCGGCGTTGATGCCAGAGTTGGGCCAGACCGCACCAGGAACGCCAATAAACACATGCGGAATGCCGTTGTTGGGTTGCCGGACAAAGACCGTCGAGTTTTTGATCCAATAATCAATCGGTCTGCGGTCATTATCCAGCGTGCCACCGTGATAAAGCCGTCCGTCGGTTGTGGCGGCTCCGGCGGCAGCAAATTGGGCACAGCCGTCGTTGAATAAAAGATTCGGGATGGTGTAGGTAAAGAACTCTTGAAACACATCGCCAAACGCCAGCGTCATGCAGCCATCGGCCGTCATGCCTAAATCGGCGGTTGCGTCTGCCAAGCCACGACATTCTTCGGCAATATCTGGAGAAGATCGTCGCCGTGCCAGTCGTGCCAAGCCCAAACCGCGCCCAGCTAGATCCAGCCCGTTGATGATTTCTCGCCCCATTGAGCTAATTTCATCGTGCAGCAGTGAGCCATGCTGATAGCCCATTTCGTAAGGGGTTCCGGTTAGCCAAACGACTTTGATATTGCCTCGATCGACGCGATGGGAAGCAACCGGACGCCAGTTGAGGGCAGGCTGAGAAAAGCCAGCTTCGCTTTTCAGTCCTATGACTGCCAAAACCGTCAAACCAGCAACCATCACTAGGCTGATCCACCGTCGCAATCGTTTCAATTTTTGTATCATTGCCTGACTTTCAATCAAACCCTGCCTCTTCACTTCCGATCTTACTGAATCGGGTTACACACCCTTTGCATCTCACGGTTCAAATCAGCAGCGGTAAATAACCTTGAACTCAGCACCAGCAGCTTTCAACCGTCCGCTGCATTTGAATTATGTGTCAGTTTTTAGGTTTTAATTCAGAACCGATTTATCAAAACAGTTGATCTTACGATAGGAGCCAACTTTGCAAGATATTAATGACCACTGGAGTAAAAGGCTCCATCTGATTCTGTTGGGGTTGTGATAGGTCATTGATTAACATCTCTAACAGTTCTTCATCCTCTAAGCCTTCATCGGGATTGATACCGTTTTTCAATAACAAAGTATTAGACAATTGCTTGCGTTTTTCGATCAGGGCACGGTTATTTTTCTCATGGTCGCCTAGGTTTAAGACTTGAATCGTGACAATTGCCCGATCGCTTAACCCTTCTACCCGACCACTAATTTTGAATCGAAGTTCTGTTTCACATTCTGTCATCAGGGGAGTTAGGGGTAGGTGCTGAGATCTATGAGCATCGCCGCATTGATTAGAGGTATTACAACTGGCAACAATATTTGAAAAATCCAGCGTGCGTCCAGAATTCAGAGTTTGAGCTTCTACATGCTCATTATGGCAAGCATTAATGTCTTGGATTCGCTGGCAGCAATAGGCACAAAGATAGAATTGTTCTTCTAGGGCATGTTGTCGAATATTTCGTCGAATGTCTTCATTTAACTGGTTGTAGCGTCCGTGAGGGTTCGTTCGTTTCCAAGCTGTTAAACTGGACGGCTCAGTCCTTTTCCTAATGGTTCGCATGACGCAATTCTTGTTTGCGAAGCAGTAGTTTAGCTTTGACTAATTCGAGATGATTGGCAGGTAATTCCTCAGTCAATTTTGCAAGCAATTGTTGAGCCTTGGCTAATTTTGAATCTTGTATAGCATCCAGCAGATCGTTTAGCTCAGCATTAATTCTCTCATTACGGATGCTGGTATCCATGACATCTAGTAAGACCGTATTAGCATCTTGCCCATACTGAGAGGGCAGTTGTCGTAATTCACTATCGGTTAAAGTGTAAACCAAAACATTTTTACAGTCGCTAATCACCAGTGGTGAATGGGTAGTCAGCACAAACTGACAATTTGGAAAAGTTTTGATTAGGCGGTTGCACAAGCTCCGTTGCCAAGAAGGATGTAGATGTAAATCAACTTCATCAATCAAGACGATACCGTCACCCGCTAAAGGATTTTCTAGGGCAGGGTTCAGCATGGCTAGACGGCGGGCAACATCACCAACAAGAGCCATGAGAGATTTTTCGCCTTGTGAAAGTTGGGCTACGTTCAAGGTTTCACCGTTTTTATCAATAGCCATATGGAGGCGAGGTTTACGACGAACTCTAAGATTATCCATATGGGGCATAAATTGATGAATGGCAGTGCGAACTGCGGTTAGTTGACGATCTCTAGCTGAGGCATTGAGTTCGTTTAGTTGTTGCCATGCATCTTGATTAGTTTCAAGTATTGGTCTTAGTTGACTTAAAATGTCTTCAGGAATTCCTGATTCATTTTCAGCGTCTTCCCGTTCCCGAAACCATTCAAAAAAGCGGCGAAAGTCAACACCCTGAATTAAAGAGTTATCGTAACCGTCTAATTGCAGAAAGGTATGCTTAGTCCTAATCTTTAATGGAATATCAAGTACAACGCGCTCAACAGGGTAAAACGCAATTAAGGGAAGGCTCGTTTTGTCATCGCGGGTAAGAGCATCCCGATAAAGGTTTGCTAAGTGGGTGCATTCATTGAGGTTGCTTGTATGTTGGGCTTTACGCCCCTTTCTGCTCTTTGCTAAGATCCATTTGAAATATTGATCGCTCTCGTTTTGATTGGAATTGCTTACTGCGTTGAAGGAATCACAGATCTCTATTTCAATGCTCGCAGCATTAGCGGTATTAAGTATTGCATCTTCGGGAATAGGATTGCCACTACCTTTTTCTGTTCGTAGACGAGCCGTAAACCAACTAAGAGAGGTTGCTAAGGCTTTCAGAATAGAGGTTTTACCAGCCCCGTTATTACCAACAAAGACGGTGATGTTATTGGGATTATGCTCAGTAGGCGCTAAGGAAATTTCTAGGTTCTCAAATAGCCCAACATTGTTTAGGATGACCCGTTGAATTTCCATAGCAGTAAAGATCAAACCTCTGAGGTTTCTGACATTTGCAACAGCACCTAAAACAGCATTTGAAGGCGCTTGCCCCTATTATGCTCTCAAAACGGTTGCATCCAGCCAGTTGCGTCTCAATTTTCAGATAGATGGAATCCCAGAACATCACTAGCGATTTTGAGAGAATTTCAAGACACTCTAAGCCGTTTCAATGCCAGTAGTAGGATAGAAATATGGCTAATTTCAATGGCTTTTCGGCAGCCAGTACCCTCACAAGCTTTACGGTGGCAGGGGCGGCTGTGGGGTTAATGGCGGCTGTGGGGTTGCCGGTCTCTGCATCTGCTGCATCTCCCTCAGAATCGGCGGCGCAGTATCGGGAATTGGGGCTGCAATATCGGCAGGCTGAGCAGTTTCCAGAGGCAATTGCGGCGCTGCAAAAGGCAGTCGAGCTTGATTCGGATCACTTACCGGGGCAGGTGAGCCTCGGCTGGACGCAGCACTTGGCGAACCAAGATCGGGCGGCAGCCATGACGCTACAAACCACGTTGCAGCAAGATCCCTTTCATGTGCCTGCCTTAAATGCGCTAGGCATTGTTTATCTAGTCAATGAGGATCTGTTGGGCGCCGTGTTGACCCACAGTTGGGCGGCTTGGCTAGCTCCCGATAACGAAATTGCCTATTACAACCTCAGTCTGGCCTGGCAGCGGCTAGAACACTACGACTGGGCAATCGATGCGGCGCAGCAGGCGGCGCAGCTAGAACCCGATAATCCGCATCCGTTAGTGGCGTTGTCCATCATTCAATGGGAGCAGGGAAACCAGCCGCTTGCACAGCAAACCTACCGACAGGCGATGGATTTAGATCTCAGATATGCGGAAGCGAATTTTCTTGATTTTTTGAATCAAGCAGGCTTCAACGCTGAACAAATTCAAACCGCAAAACAGGTGTTGCAGTCGCTTTAAGTCGCTAGGGGCTGTCATCCATTCCAGCCAGAACCCTGATGATGGCAGAGCGACAGCCCCTAGCCTATTTTTGAGGGCGGACGCGATCCGGCGGATGCCGTCAACGGTTGACTATGAATTGATGACGCGCCCTAAGCTCAACCAAACTAAAATCCCCAGAATCTTGAAGATTCCGGGGAACTGATAGGAGGCTATGGGAGGCTAGTTAGTAGGTTTCAACGTGCCAGCGTTCTTTGATTGAGCGCTGATACTCTTTCCAGGTAATGTCTTCTTTGCCTGCTGCACCTGCCATTGCTTCGTCGATGCCGTCTTCCATGCCCTTCAAACCGCAGATGTAGGTGTGAGTTTTCTCTTGTTTCACCATGTTCCAGATCTCGTCGGCATGTTCTGCAACGCGATGCTGGATATACATTCTGCCGCCTTCAGAGTTTTTCTGTTCACGACTGATGGCGTAGGTAATTCGGAAGTGATCAGGATACTTAGCTTGCAGTTCTTCCAATTCCTGCATGTAGAGAACATTAGGCGTGGTTGGAATGCCGAAGATCAGCCAGGCAAAACCCTTGAACTGATAGTCGGGGTTCGCGGCTCTCTCATTGTCTTTGAACATCCGCCACAGGTAGGCTCGGAAAGGAGCGATGCCTGTTCCCGTTGCCATCATGATGATGTTGGCTTCCGGATCTTCAGGCAGCAGCATTTCCTTACCCACGGGGCCGGTAATTTTAACGGGATCGCCGGGATTCAGGTTCTTCAAGAAGGTTGAACAAACGCCGTAAACCGTTTCACCCGTTTCAGGATGCTTGTACTCCAACTGACGCACGCAGAGCGAAACCGTTTTGTCATCCACATGGTCGCCGTGACGGGTAGACGCAATAGAGTAAAGGCGAATCTTATGAGGTTTGCCTCGGTCGTCTGTGCCATCGGGGATGATGCCGATGCTCTGACCTTCGAGATAGCGCAAATCACCGCCTGAGATGTCAAAAATTAAGTGGCGCACTGTGCCGATGCCGCCCTCGGCGACGAGTTCATCGTTAGACAAACAAGTCCCGACGTATGGATTGTTCGGACGATAGATATTTACAGGAACATCATCGTGCTTTTTCTTTTCTTTGGCTTGAGTCATAGGTTTGGGTGCTTCTACTGACTGAACAGATTGGGATTCAGTGTGAGCGGAACCATTGCCATTGCTGCTAGTACCATCGTAGGGGCGGATACTGACAATTTTGCCCCCCATTCGACTGATTCGCTGCATCTCCTGATTCATCCGAGAGTAAGGCACCGTGATGAACACGCTACCGCTTCGCCGAATCGAGTAATCCATCTTGTCAGTTTCCCCGTTCTGACGGAGACCTTCTACTTCATAAATAAACAGGCGGCTACCATACTCTGTGTTGGCAGTACCACCCACTGCGCTTGGATTGTACATTGCTAATTGACTATTCTCCTAACCCTTGATTTTCGGCGCGATGCGCCATCGTTCACCACAAAAACCCAAGCTAATGAACCATTAACCCACTAGCCTAGACCGATGTGTACTAGCGTAGCATTGCCAAAGTCTTCCTCAAACACACCGATTAAGTCTAAGTCAGGCTCAAGAATGCTCTGACCTTCGTTCTCCTGCCTTACCATACTCAGGACTTTAACGGTAAGACTGTCAAAATCGACCCATTTTCACATTAATTTCAGAGTTGAAAGCAACTCGCTGACGGCTTCCAGCCTTTCTCGATACATTAAACCTAGAGGAAATTGAATGTAGAGATACTTGGAGTTCGCCCATGTTTGGATGGTTCTCGCCGGGTTTCCCCTTAAAAACCGGGTCGCTGGCAATTTTGCTTGCCCTCCTCGCGGGGTGTGTCCCTGCCCAGCAAGCCAATCGGCAAAGATCTCAGCAAACCGATCCGCAAACTGATCAACAAGTTCAGCCAGATCCCCCATCAGATCGCTCAACCAACTCAGCCTCGCCGCCCCCTGCCAGCGTTGCCCAATCTCCGGCTCCTAACCCACCTCAGCCCAAAACTTTTGCAGCGACTCAGAGTAATACTTTTCGGGTGGAAACTGTCACCGAGGGGCTAGAAGTGCCTTGGGCAATGGAATTTTTGCCCGATGGTGCGCTGTTAGTCACAGAACGCCCCGGTCGGCTGCGGATCATTCGAGATGGGCAGCTTGATCCCCAACCGATTGCCGGGCTGCCTGCCATCGTTGAGTCCGGGGAAGGTGGCTTAATGGATTTGGCGCTGCATCCTCAGTTTGCCGAAAATCAGTGGCTCTACTTGGCTTACACCGTTCGCGGCGATGCAGGCGATTTGCGCACTCAGGTTTCTCGGTTTCGCCTCACCGCAGCCGGACTCGCCGAACCGCTGGTGATTTTTCCGGGCGCTCCGGGTGCATCTGGCTCCACTCACTTCGGCTCGCGGCTAACCTTCGGGCAAGATGGCAAACTTTACGTCACGCTGGGCGAACGGGCTGATCCGAGCCGTGCGCAAGACCTACAGGATCTCAATGGCAAAACTCTGCGGCTCAACGACGATGGCTCTGTGCCGTCCGATAACCCCTATGCCAATCGCAGCGATGCGCGTCCCGAAATTTTTTCCTATGGTCATCGCAACGCGCAGGGCATGGCCGTGCAGCCCAACACAGGATTGATTTTTCAAACCGAACATGGCCCCAGCGGCTATGACGGAGCCAGAGGCGGCGATGAGGTTAACATCGTTGAAGCAGGCAGAAACTACGGCTGGCCCGAAATCAGCTATGACCAACAGGGCCCCGGTCTGCTGCCCCCGCTCCTGCTCTATGAAACCGCCATCGCCCCAGCCGGAGCCACCTTTTACACCGGAAGCGTGTTTCCACAATGGCAAAACGACTTTTTCTTCGCCAATCTGCGCGGACAAACGCTTATTCGAGTTGTGCTCAACGGCAGTGAGGTGATCGGGCAAGAACGGCTGTTAGAGCGCGAATATGGGCGCTTACGAGATGTAAAACAAGGCCCAGAAGGCTTTTTGTATGTTGCGACATCCGACAATGACAGCTATGGTGCAGGACGGGCAGGCGGCGACCGCATTATTCGTCTGGTTCCTAACTCGCCCTAATTTTTGCTTCCTCGAAACCGCAATGCCCTAGTGGTTGTCAAATCCTGATTGGGAGTGTAGAGAAGTAGGAAGCTCTACCCACTCAACCAACCCTGATCACAAGTCCGGGGATCAGCAAAAGATCTGCAAAATTGTTTCAAAATCGACCTTGTAGTGGGGATCACGTTTTGGTAAGATTCCAATATCAGGTAGGATTAAATACCTAATGTAGAATGCAAGCCTCTGTCTGCCTCTATGGGTCGATGGGGCTTTAACCTAAGTTAGAGAACTGGCAACCCGCTCTTGTTTGCTTTCACAAAGGCAGAGTGAGGGTAGGCATTCTTTCTAAATTGGCAGTTTGATGTAAGGCTCCTCTGAATCTTCAGGATTGGGGAACCCATTTACTTAAAACCTTAATTGGCGCAGTTGTTTAAACGATAGAGGAACCCTATGACCAGTCAGCCAGACCGTGTAGTTTTGATCGGTGTTGCCGGAGATTCTGGATGCGGCAAATCAACTTTTCTGCGGCGCTTAATTGACTTATTTGGCGAAGAGTTGATGACTGTGATCTGCTTAGACGACTACCACAGTCTGGATCGGAAGCAGCGCAAAGAAGTGGGTGTCACGGCTCTTAACCCCAAAGCCAACAACTTTGATCTGATGTATGAACAGATCAAGGCGCTGAAAAATGGGCAGGAAGTTATGAAGCCGATCTACAACCACGAGACGGGCATGATCGATCCGCCAGAACGGATTGTTCCTACCCCCATTTTGGTGATTGAAGGGCTGCATCCGATGTATGACGAGCGCGTGCGGGAACTGCTCGACTTCAGCGTTTATCTTGACATTGACGACGAAGTAAAAATCGCCTGGAAGATTCAGCGTGACATGGCAGAGCGTGGTCACACCTACGAAGATGTACTCGCCCAAATTAACTCTCGCCGCCCTGACTTCAATGCCTACATTGATCCACAAAAGCAATATGCTGATGCGCTAATTCAGGTGTTGCCCACCAACTTAATTCCAGACGATAAAGAACGAAAAGTGCTGCGGGTTCGCTTGGTGCAAAAAGATGGCGTTGAAGGGTTTGAGCCAGTTTACCTATTCGACGAAGGTTCCACCATCAACTGGACGCCTTGCGGCCGCAAGTTGACCTGCTCCTATCCGGGTATCCGCATGTTCTACGGCCCAGACACCTACTATGGCAACAGCGTTTCGGTGCTGGAAGTCGATGGGCAATTTGATCGGCTGGAAGAGCTAATCTACATCGAAAGCCACCTCAGCAATGTTTCCACCAAGTTCTATGGCGAAATGACTGAACTGTTGCTGCAACACAAAGAGTATCCCGGTTCCGCGAACGGTACGGGGCTGTTCCAGGTGTTGGTCGGCTTGAAGATGCGAGCTACCTATGAGCGCTTGGTCGGTGGCGAAGCAAAACTAGCAGCCAAAGCGGTCAGCAATTAGGAGATTTCTGAGCAAGATCATCACCGTCGGGTGGGGCAGGTTTTGTCAAAGTCTTCGCCGCAGGGATCAAGATCATTGCTAAACCTGCCCGTACAGGAATTGTGTTGCCTAGAGACCCCTTTGGGATGAGCAGGGTATTGCGTTGCAGTGCCCTGTTTTTTAACAGCCTGTTTTCTGGAGGAACTATGTCAATTGCCACTCAACTCTGGCAAGCCAACCAAGACCTCGCTGATGCTTGTTTACAGCATCCGTTTGTGCAGGGCATCGGAGACGGCACACTACCGAAAGCCAACTTTGCTTACTATGTTGGGCAAGATGCTTTTTTCTTAGAAGCCTTTGCGCGGGCATACAGCATTGCAGCCGCAAAAGTTACCAACTGGGCGGGGTTTAGCACCTTTCATGAGTTGGCAGGCGGCGTTTTGCAAGAACTCAAACTGCATCAACACTATGCCCGCCAGTGGGAAGTTGATTTACAGCAAGTCGAGCCAGGATCTGCCACCCGACGTTATACCGATTTTTTGCTGGCAACCGCTTGGAGTCAGGAAGTAGGCATCACCACAGCCGCTATGCTGCCCTGTATGAAACTGTATGCCTTTTTGGGACAGCGTCTCGCTGAAGGCGGTATTCCCACTCATGCCTACAGCAATTGGATTCAAACTTATAGCAGCGATGAGTTTGAGCCACTAGCGCAACAGTTAGCCACCCTTGCCGACCAGTATGCAACCTCGACACCGCTTGTGGAATCTACTTACCGTTACGCCATGCAGTGTGAGCTAGATTTTTTTGAAGCGGCTTGGACAAGCTGGTGACGGGACTCGAACCTGCGACCGGCTGATTACAAATCAGCTGCTCTACCAACTGAGCTACACCAGCAAACTAACCCATATTAAATTTGTATCAAAAGCCTTCTAGTTTAGAGCCTTCCAATACGGTTTCAAATTATAGCTCATAAATGATTGCGCTTACAAGTGAACCAAACAGGCACTTGTACCATTGTTGTGCTTCCTCAATGCCCACCCAATCGTTTCAAAAAAGACAAGCTAGATATTTTGCGCAGTTAAATTCCACACTCAGCCATTGCTCAGCCATTTGGATGAAGTATGGGGCGATAAATTGACAGACGCCAAGCTAATCTGGTGATATAAGTGCTAGGGCAGTTTGCCTGCGTGCTTCCCATTCACTTTATGAATAGCTATGAATGATAACTTGACACAGCTTTTCCAAAAAGGGTTCCGCGTTACATTGGGAGCCACCGCCACTATTGTTGAAGCCATCCAAGACCCACAGCGTCGGGAAGCAAATTTATCTAAGCTGACAACCGAACTGAGTCAACTTGCCGAAGAGTGGGAAGCTAAAGGAGTAACCACTGAACTAGAAGCTCGCAACTTTGTCGATACAATGTTCAGCCAGAGTAGTTCATCCACAGCGCCCGCTTCCTATCCATCTCCATCCCCAACATCCTCTGCTTCTGCAACAGTGCCTCCAACTGTTCAGCAAGATTTGCAGGAGCTAACGGCTCAAATTGCCGCGATGCGGGCTGAAATTGAAAGGATACGCGCTCAGGATAATTCTTAGTTTCTCGTTCGAGCGTTTGCAAGCTAACTTGTTAGCAGTTGTGTCAAGAACCAATAGTATGGGGCAAGCTGCCGATTCTCAAGCTTAGGAGATTTCTGGGAAACCCTCTACCCCGGTACGGGCAGGTTTTGCAGATCAATCCTCTGGGCGACGCGAGACTGAGTCCAAACCTGCCCCAACGTGGCAACAACTTTTTCCTAGAAATCTCCTTAAGAAGCCTTACAGTCATCTCCACTGGTGCTGCGCATTGCCCCTAACAAGGTTTCTACAATAACGCAACGTTTAGCACCCTCACCCGCAGGAGACGTAATATTAATCACAGTTCCGGCTTTAGAAACATTGCCTCGGTCGTTGAAGATGACGCATCCTGCATCCCCAGGGCAAGCCGGATCATCATCAACCACTTCTAGTCCAAAGTTTTTGGGTGTTGCGCCAACAACCTGTCCATCGATTTTCTGGGCAATGCCTGAGATGGTGACGAGAGGCAACTCGTTCTCGGGTGTTTCAAAGGTGACAACCTGCGAACGGCGACTGCGAATTGCTTGAGATTGAGCCTGCCGTAGCAATTGCAGCACTTGATCTCGACCTGCATTGGCACGGCGACTGTTCATGAAAGTGAGCCAGCCCGGAGCCGCAATCAACGCTAGAATTCCAGCAATAACAATGACAATCAGCAGTTCAAACAGCGTGAATCCTGTAGCAGAACGGTATGGGGGTTTACTCATCGCAAGATCTCCAAGCTGTGGAACGCATAAAGGGTGAGACTAGGAAGACAAGGCTGGGATGAATTGCTACTCTTACTCATCATTAGGGCGACGACCTAAAACACTCCGACTTAAAATTCGCGTTTGCAAGGTTGGCAAGATGTCTTGGTTCCGACCTCGTAAGTTCAACCCATTCCGATCAGGTGCAATGCCAGGTCTGCCGCTAGCATTGCCTGTGAGATAGAGGATGGTATCTCGATAAGCGCTCTGATCGGCAATACGAGTTCCAGCGCCGGCACCTGTTTCCACCTCGGTCAATGGAGCAGCAACACAAGCATAGAAAGTGCGAATGCCAGCAAACTCCCCTTTCAGTAGAGAATCAGGTGGGGAGATGCTGTATTCGTCGATCGGTGTTGTCGTGCCAGTCGGATCGGGTAGGTTCGGGCAAAATCCAGCTTGCTTGAGGTCAGCAGACAGCGTGGCATCTGCAAAGTCAAACGCGACAAAATCGACCAGGGTATCGGCTGTACCAGTGGGGGTTCCCGCTTGAAGATTGGTGTCTCCTTTGTATGGCCAAGACGTTAAGTTGCGGTTTAGCCCTGGATCAACATAACCTGTGTTGGGATTGCCATTCGAGTCAAACTGGCTTAAAACATAGCGAGTGATTCGCGCCTTGCCCTTCCATCTAGCATCGCCCGGTTCATTCTTAGTCAGCGAATAGACAACTAGCGCATAGGATTGACCCGCTAGGCAAGCCACATCTTTCTGTTCGGCTGCTGCACAGTCATTTTTGATTTTGGCGGGAAACGGTTGCAGCTTCCAAAAGGCTAACACGGGCACACTATTTGTCTTCACAGCATTGGGCAGAAAATCAGAGAAGGGTTTGCAGCTTCCACCGGGATTACCGCTACACGCCAAATACTCGCCAGGATAGACATAAATAGCCTCCCGCAGTTCAGCGCTGATGTAGTCAAGGGCCATCTGCATCTCTCGCTGAGTCTCGGAGCGGGACGCTTCCCGCTGGTCTGCGGTCATGATCTGAACCACAATAAACGTGAGTCCAGCGACGATGCCGCCTGCAATGGCAGTAACCACCAAAAGTTCTAAGAGCGTGAAACCTTGAGTGCGATGACGATGGGTTTTCAGAAAGACCCGCTTCAGACGAGACCAGAATGTATGTTTAGCCATAGGGTTGTAGCTCAGCAATTCAGAAGCTGGAAGTGGTAGATGCCAGAAGGAAAAGAACTTAGGGAGGCTAGTGAAATTCAGGATTTGGTCGAGAGAAAAGTGAACTTAATTTCTATTCGCAGGCTGTTAAAGCAGCTTTAGCCGTAGCCGACAACGATTCACAGAGCGCATCAGATTGTTCACTCCAAATGATGGGTCTGTAAACAACAGCAAGCGGATTCGATGCCTGTTTGCCCTGTCCTTGGGTGATTTGCAGCGAAGCAGGCTCCGTTCCCAATTTGCCAGTGCTGAGGTTATTCTCCGCTAGCCTGGAATAAACCCGAACACCAAGGTCAAATTTTGCGGGGCGTTGCTCAGGGGCAAGCTTGATCGCTTCTCCCTTGGTCAGCACTCCGCTAGTTCGGAAAACCTGCACAAAGAAGTCTTCTTCACAGTCGCCGTCTACATCAACCGGAAGGGCTTCATTGGCAGGGATGATTGCCTGATAGTTGTAGACTGTTGTACCGACACAGCCACTCTTACGCGCACTCTTGAGGTAGTTACTCAACCTTGTTGGAGCCGGAACGCTGTCTCTCAAGTTTGCCGTATTGCCTACCGCCGCTGGCAGCACGTTACCGGTATGTACCCCTTGCTGAACCAGCGTTAGAACTCGATCAACCTCATCCTGGGCGAGCTGTAATGCTTGTTCTGCTCGACGGTTTTGAACGCGAGTTGCAGTCGCAACCACCAAAGGTGGCGTAATCATGGCGGTGGTGAGTCCAATCAACAGAATAGCCACTAGGCATTCCATGATGGTTAATCCCTGGTTTGCGGAATGACGCTTACCATGCAGGATCTTCATAAGCCCCACCACCAGTGGGAAATCAGCGATTTGAGATGAATGACGGTCTGACATGATAGGCATCCTCCGCAGAACTAGGAGATTAAATTAAGGACATTTCGCGGCATTGATATCGGGAACCTGCCGGCACAAATTCCGGATGTAAGGATCATCGGCAGGCGGCTCCGTGTAGAATTCACTGCGCGTATCTTCCGCAAACTGGAACCGCTGTGCAACTGGCCCAGAGGGAGCATATTGCAGACCCACATCGTAACCCCAGCGCCGATTAGGAGGTCTGTAGTAACGAATCCACTCATTCGCTCCATCTCCTGGTCTGGGAGCCGGTGCAGTGGGCTGCCAAGCTTCTTGGTCAAAGGGGGCTGTGGCATAAGTGCTAAAGCTGAGTTGCAAGAATGCCCCTGAAATGTACAGGTTTTGATTGTTCCAGTTTTCAATAAATCGTGGGAAGTTATGTAAGCCTCCGTAGGACTGCCCTAGGCGAGAGGGAACCAAACCACTAACCATAATCATGTTCATGCGGTTTTCGGATGCTGGGATCAGGTTTTTGTTCTCATTCGTCCTGACATACGCATTCCTATAGGTCTGGTTCTGTCCATCCAGGTTTTTCCAATGGATTGGCTTATTATCCCGACGAATGTAAATCGGAGATTCGCCTTCATCCACGTTATGACCAGAACGCACCCGCGTATCCACTAGCCCTTTCGGGAAGCTGTCGATCATATTTGCCCGCTCCCACAAAACTCCTCTTACCAGGACAGGAGAAGTGGGACGCTGATTAGGTCGGTTTTGATTCAGGAAGGAAGTAACTCTGGCTTCGCCGCAGCCATATCGGTTGCGCAGCCAAACCGGAACTTCAGAGCCATTCAGCGTATCGAAGCCGTCTTGGATGCTGCCATCACAGAAGCTTGAGGAGATTAGCGTCACCGCATCAGCCACGATCTCACTCGGACGCCAATCATCACCTTCACGAGTCGCAAACCGCAAATCCAGCTTTTCACGCTGATAGAAGTTTCTGTAGCTACCATCCGCGTTAAAGGTGAGGGGTTCAGCAAATTCTTCTAGCGGAGTTCCTCCCTTTTGATGCAGGTTGAAATCACCTTGAATGTAAACCGGGTTGTCGCTAATCAACGATAAGCCGCGACCTTCATCCCCTGTTCGGGATAAGTTTGCACCTTGTCGCAACCGGAAACCATAGGGACGCCGATCTGGATCAGGATAATAATCTACCGGCTTGGCACTAATTTCGTTATCAGCGTTGACGGGCGGATCGGTGGATCGATAAGCATTTACAGTTGCCGTGGTCATTTGGCACGTGACTGCCTGTAGTTCAGCGTCTGTATCGCACCGATTCCAAGCATTAATGGTTGGAGGTCTCACAATATGAGACTCGGAAACCGCATCTTCTCGGAAGGCATAGATAATGCCCCGCTTCGGCAACCATAGATCCGATTCGTGAGCGCTGCGTCGCATCAGGTCAAGATCAAGATCAAGGGTACGAACAGGCATCAGTTCTCGACCGTTGTAGAAAGCGCCATCTTTGAAGGCCACCCGCACCAGCGAACTGCCCGTACTAACCGGCAATTGGAACGAGTTACTGTTGGCATTTTCAGGCTGGGAGCAACGTCCGTTACAAATCTTGAGCAGATTGAATTGGCTGTGATTGGGAGTCGCGCCAGTCACCGGACTTGCCTCCGCTGGCAACACCCAAGCACCGCCGCCACCACCTTTACGACCACCACCTAACGTAGCTCCACCCTGACTCAAGATTAACGGGTTCAGCTTGATATCTTCGGGTCTGATGACGGTATAGGTAACACCACCATTCTCAGCTTCAATGTAGCTGGCAATATTCGCCTGCCGATCCTCATAATCTCGAACACCTTCAGCAAAGCTGGCGTCACTGATGTCGCCGTGTCCAACAAATCCGCCTGCATAGCCGGCAGCCACATCTGCTGGAGGCGTGAAAGGATCGGGCAACGGGGTTGGGAACAGCGAGAAAAGGATCGGGTAACGGGGGCGAGCCGAACACAATCGGCTGAGCGGGTCGGGTTGTACCGGCCCCTTATTCGTCGCACCTGCCTGATCAGTCAAGCTCACAGCCGGTTGGGTCAGCCAGCCCAATGTTGTGCGCAATGGATTACCTGGCTCAAATGTGACACCACAGTTGCCCAGCGGAGCCGTGCTGTAAAAGATCTTGTTATTACCAAAGAACTCGTTGAAACCCCAAGTTCGGTCGCGGGCGACCTGCTCTTTGCTGATAATCAGTTGCGCCAGAGAGATGATTTTGTTCATCTCATCCCTTTGGGCTGCATCTGTGACTGGGAGGGCATCCCGCCAGCGTTCTAAAAGCCGCACATAGGTTTCTGGATTATTCGACTCATTTGGGTTCCACGCCAACAGTTGCATCATTGGGTTGGGAGGCGTCAGGCTGATCAGATTTGCCAAGCTGTTGACAAAATCTACCGGCGGACGGTTCCCAGCAAAAATAGTTTGAGCCTGGACAGGGGTAATCACGCCTTGAACGATGTGATCAATGACCCGAATCCGACCTCGCAACCCCTCGCTGTAGTTGTCAGTTGTAATCAGTCCAAGATTCGTTTGCAGGTTGATCCCAGCTGGGGCTGCAACTCCGGCTACTTCAGTATCTGTGAAGCCAATTAGCGGCTTCAGTGCCGGGTTTCCGTCAATTGCTCCCACATTCAGCTTTTCTAGATAATCAACGTTATAAGCCAACATGCCTAGCGTACAGGCAGCGGTATGTAACGTCGTTTTGTCAGCAGGACTGAGATTGTCGTAGCCAACTTTGCCAACTTCCTGTAACACTCGACGCAGCATCGAGAAATCGCCCCACATTGCCATGCTGGGATAGGGGTGAACAACTGTTCGTCTACCAACTCGGAAAGAAGGTGCGCCACCGTTTGGATCGCCAGCATAGTTCGCCAGGTTCGCCAAACCTCTCATCAGAGGGCTATTTGTATCCCGAAAATCATTTGCCGTCGGGATGTCAAATTCCCAGCCGTTGGTGCCACGCCCTCGGAAGACATCCGTAATCACCAGCGGGTTGGGTTGATCGGTGTAACCCGGAATCGCATTAGTCCCTTCTAAGCCATAAGCCAGATTCTCGAAAGTGGCGCTGCGGTCTAGAGTGGTCGGTGTGCCGGGGTGAATGGTTGTGATGAGACAAGCATCTGGAAAGTCGCGCTGAGCAGCAGATGTGTCACTGGCATTGTGATAAACCGCCGTAGCTTGCACCGCAGCCAGGTTATCCCAGAGCGTTTTGCGCTGTCGTTCTTCATTACAGCTATCGCCAGAGGAGCACCCTTGCCGCCAGGGCCGTAGGGGTTCACTGCGTTCAACACTGTTTCTGAGCGCATCGGTCGCATTGCTACCTGTAATGGGTGCATCGTTGCCGCCAGCAGTGCCCTGCCCGCCTGGCCCACCCCAGCCTGCCGGATCGCCCAGTTCGAGGCGTTGCCCCACAATCAAACGTAGCCCTTCTACACGAGCACGTCGCTCCCAGTAGCCATCCAAGCCGACGCTATCGTTGTCCTCACCCGGCTGAGGGTCACTGCCCGTCAACTCAACGACCCCCTCAATGTCTTCACCAATTTTGGCAGTTGCCGTCGTATCAGCATCTTCCTCACTTGTTACCCCAATCGGTAAGCCTTTTGGGCCCCAGGTTGGTTTTGGGCCCCAGCGGTTGTCTGCCCGGAAGGTGTCATCTACATACGGTGTTGACTCATTCGCGTCATTAAAGAGGCGACCATTCCCGTTATCGTTGAGTCGTGAGCCTGCCCACGCTCCATCTTCAAATTCAGTGGGTCGTGCAGCAGGGTTACGAACAATAGACTGACCTTTGGTTTGCAATGCGACTGGCTCTAACGAGAAATCAATGGGTCTCAGACTACCAGGCGCAATGGAGTCGTTCGTTCCTGTCATTGTCACTGTGTCAGGGATGTCGTTGTTGGTCTGTAAATCGATTTTCCCTGAGCCGTTAAAGTTGTTATCTCGAATGGTGCCAGCAATAAACCGCCCTTTGAACTCAGGCGTGCCTGGAATGGGGGTGTTTTCGGCATTTTGCTTAACCGTGATTTCAGACGCCCCTTTGTCGTTGATACAAGAGTTGCTGGAACTGACCAAAAAAGCGTGAAACCTATCCGATGAGCCGCCTACAATCAGGCTGCCTTCGGTATGCATCGCGCCATTCCAGCTAAAAGCAGGGCCCGGAAAGATCTCCAAGTCATTGCGGAACCAAGCTGCCCACTTAAACCCTTGCGTTGCTTCTCGATCTTGCTGAAACTCTAGTGTTGCGACAGAAGCACTAGGATTGTCTGGCACAACGTAGGCACTAACCTGGAAGTTTTTGCGGATCTTCGTTGGGTTAATTTGGTCAGGGAACCAGCCTTCTCCATTGACCAATGGAACATCTGTCGCGCCTGCGGCATCGTTACGCTCGCAGATGTTGTCTGATTGGCTCGCATTACTCAACGGGGCGTTGCGGACTTCTAATCTATTAGCCCGCTGTTGCCAAGCTGCATTCCGAGCGTCTCGCAAATCAGCCCCATCTGCTGGAGCCGTGAAAATAATCGAGTAAACTGCCCAACCGTCTTCGCCCTGGGTAAGCGCACCATCTCCATTCAGGTCAACCCGGTAGCGCCAAGCGTTATCTAGAGTGCCGTCACCGTTTACATCAAGCCGTCTTTCGTCAGCGAAGGTGTAGGGATCAGCCGGAAGCGGAGAAGCATTTCGCTTGCCATCGTTCAGCATCATACTGAGAAGCTGAGGCTGAGGTGTAATCGTTGTGCCTCGCGGGTCTTTATTCGGGTCAAACAAAAACTCAATTTTGCTTTTGGCTCGGTCAATCACTGGCGTCGCTGCGTTGTAGATCACTTGCTGCTGCCGGCCTGTAATTGACTGCTGGGTGCGAGTGAAAGTGCGGTAGCTAATGGCGCCAACCGTTAGCACGACAACCAACAGCAACAAAACTGTCGTTGGAAGCACAAACCCCGCCTTTGAGAGGAGGGGCTGTCTACCGATGACAAATAAACCACGCAAGAGCCAACTCACGAGTGCCTTACCGAACCCATGAGCCATTCGACTCACCTGTCGAAGGAAATTTTGGGCTGCCCTGATTATCTTTGGGGTTGACATAGATCCTTATTCCTGCCTGCCAAATAGACTGCCTGGTGAGATGCCAGATTTTTAAAGGGACCAGAACTCAAAAGAATTAGATTAAACGGCGATCGATTCCAGAAGAAAGTGTAAACCCATCGAAATAGAGACGACATTTCACCTAAAGTTTACAAGCTGATCACAATTCGATCACTGTCCTAGCAATTCACTGACGTTCACGCAACCGGGAAATCACGAATGAACCATTCACGAAGGATTTACGCATGAAGGCAAGGAAAAGGATTTTCCCTAACCTCCCGTTCATTAAACTGAATCTGCTGCTAATACACTGCCAATCTGCTTGCAATCGGTTTGGATGAACAACGCCTATTATGGCAGCGAAGTGTCCATCGCTATGCCGGCATCAGAAGCCGACCTAATCAAGCTATTAAGACGACACACCCTAGAATCTAGTAAAACCAAGCCTCAAGTCGAACCAATCGATAATCTCTCGTGAGTGATACTTAACAAACTGGTAGTGAGAAACACCTTCCCCCTTGAGACTTCATGATTCCCACATAAACGTAAAAATCGATCACCCATTTATCACCGATGTAGATGAATTTCCTGAATAATCTGAATCGCAACTGCAATCGCTATTCCATCTACACAGCTTTCTTGCATTTACAATGGTTGTCATGCAGCCTCCATGCAGGTTTCACCCAACTTGCTCTAGTGCGCCCATCAACAGGTTTCAAAGTTACGGACTGAGCCTTCCTAACCAACTCTCTGTGTAAATTCAATTCTTAGCGCTGCACCTAGGCATCACCAGCACTAGCCTACAGCAAACTGTTTGACACTCCATTAGCATCAAAATTAGCAGGAGTTCCGAACAAATACTCTTTGCAGTGTAACATAATTACACTGAGTCATTTAAAATACAAATAATGATAAAAGATTGCGGAGTTCGATGATAGAGTGCGTCTGTAGCGCTTGTTTTATTTGTTGTTCTGATTGTTGTTCTGACAATTTTGAGGTTGAGATTCAGAGGCGTTCGGGCTAACTTCACATTTTATACAAGCTTGAAATTTTCAATAAAAAAGACAGCCTCTACGTGCTGCCCTTTGACACCAAACTGCTCGAAACCGCCGAGCTTGGAAGCGACTCACCCAGCAATTAATACTTGCTAAGATCAATCCCAGCCTCTTTTGCCATTGCATACAACCCTTTGCGCTCCAACGTTTTAATCGCTTTTGTCGAAAGACGCAGCTTGATCCATCGCTTTTCTTGAGGCAACCAAACCCGCTTCTCCTGCAAGTTGACTTCTTGCAGCTTCTTGGTGCGTCGATGGGAGTGAGAAACGGCATAAGCATTATTTGCCTGCTTGCCTGTCAAAGTACATTTACGAGCCATAGTGCTTAAACGAAATAGATGGACACAATCCACTATTATATGGGGTGACATCCAGGAACTGTAAAGAAACTTGAGCACCTTGAGGGCAAATTTGAGCTAAAGTTTGAGCTACCATAAGTTGATCGCTATACCGTCGAAAGCATGGACACTGTCGTTCAAATCACCTGAATTACAATGGAAGCTTAGGTTGAGTTGGGTTCAGGAGAGGCAGTTTGGCAGAGATTGATGCAAGAGTCAGGTGCAGAGTCAATCGTGGTGTGGCAGCTTTGATATCGAGTGACAAGTCATTAGGAGATTTCTAGAAAAGATTATTCCCGCACTGGAGGGGTGTTCGCTAGCGAGTGCAAAGCACTCAGCATTGGGCAGATAGGCTGGCAACGGATGGAGAAATGATCGCCCCAATGCTTTGCCCTTACGTAGGTATCTTGTTTCTTAGAAATTTTCTTAGCAGTGGTGAGATGCAGTCAAATTGGCTAGAGGTGGAATGTTTTTCGACACACGAACAGCGCACAACCTCCAAATGAATGGTTGGCAAAGGTTAACTGCTTGCAGGAGTGGAGCAATTGACGCCTGTCCAGACTGCGCATTGAGTAACGTTTGGTGAGGAGGAAGTTTTGCGATGCTAGGCTTCTGGGTAAAATTTATTTCCTTTAAGCCAGTGCGGTTGCCATCCCTTGCTGGAACTTACGAAGTGATTAGTTCTGCTTCGGTTGATGAGTTGTGGGGAAAAGTAGTTAACTTAGCAGACGTATCCTGGCATCCTCTTCTGGAAAAAACCAATGTGCCCTATGGACTAATTCCAAAACCAGGGTTAATTTATCGAGCTGTGAGCCGCTTGTCTCCGATTCCAATCAAGATTTTTGTAGAGCGAGTGCTGCCTCAAGAGCTACTATGCGTTCGCGTTTTGGCGTTGCCCGGAGTCGAAGAACGAGTCACCTACAAAATCGAGTCTACCGTCTGCGGCACTTACGTTTCCTACTCTGTCACCTTACGGGGCTGGCTGTCGCCCTTAGTTTGGTCAATCATCCGCCCCTATGCGGCCAAAGTTGCCCGTGAGTTGGCCCATGCTGCCGAGCAAGAGCGATTGCTACCCATGACGCCAGCGGACAAACATAAGCGCTCTCCGGGGCTAGATTGGCTGTGTCTCTTGGTTCTTATGATTGGCATTGAGAAAATGGTGAATCCTAATCTCTTGTCCGGTCTACGCTAAAGCTAGAATTGGCAATGAGAGAGAATACGCACTTAATCCCTGGCTGTGGCTGCTAGGGTGGAGAACATAATGCTGAAGACG
Organism: Cyanobacteria bacterium RM1_2_2; assembly: GCA_012033495.1. GTDB lineage: Bacteria > Cyanobacteriota > Cyanobacteriia > Elainellales > Elainellaceae > Elainella. The sequence goes on from JAAUQT010000004.1 coordinate 52,311, forward strand.
CTTGATGTCAGCCAAATCCTGGAGGTTTTACGTCCGGTTCAAGATCCTGAACTGCGTAAGAGTCTGGTAGATCTGAATATGATCCGCAACGTGAAGGTTGCCAATGGAGATGTGGGCTTTACGCTCGTCTTAACTACCCCTGCCTGTCCTTTGCGGCAATTTATTGTAGAAGACTGTGAGCGAGCCGTTAAAACCTTGCCCGGTGTAGAAACGGTGACAGTTGAAGTAACGGCGGAAACTCCTCAGCAAAAAGCCCTCCCCGACCGAACTGGCATTGCTGGAGTCAAAAATATTCTAGCTGTATCAAGCGGCAAGGGGGGAGTTGGAAAAAGCACCGTCGCTGTCAATGTGGCCGTGGCTTTGGCTCAAGCGGGCGCAAAAGTGGGCTTAATCGATGCCGATATTTATGGCCCCAACGCCCCCACCATGCTGGGCTTAGCCGACGCTAAAGTCATGGTACAGCAGGGGACAGAGGGCGAAGTGCTAGAGCCTGCTTTTAACTACGGCGTCAAGTTGGTTTCAATGGGCTTTTTGATTGATCCTGACCAGCCTGTCATTTGGCGCGGCCCAATGCTGAATGGCATCATTCGCCAATTTTTGTATCAGGTGCGCTGGGGCGAGTTAGATTATTTGATCGTAGATATGCCACCCGGTACAGGTGATGCCCAATTGACCCTCACTCAAGCCGTGCCAATGGCAGGAGCGGTCATTGTCACTACTCCGCAAACGGTGGCCCTGCTTGATGCGCGGCGCGGTCTAAAAATGTTCCAGCAGATGCAAGTTCCGGTTTTAGGCATCGTGGAGAACATGAGCTACTTTATTCCACCCGATTTACCCGATCGCCAGTATGATTTATTTGGCTCAGGTGGCGGCGCTAGAACAGCGAAAGAACTCGATTTGCCGTTGCTGGGCTGTGTGCCGCTGGAAATGTCGCTGCGGGAAGGCGGAGATCGGGGTATTCCTATTGTGGTTGATCGCCCTGAATCTGCTTCTGCCAAAGCCTTAACTGAAGTTGCTCAACAGATTGCAGCAAGAGTTTCGGTTGCAGCCTTGAGTTGAGATTTCTGAGCAAAGATATCCCTTGGGGTTGGGGCAGGTTTGCTCAAGGATCGGTTGCCAGATGATTTCATCATTCAACCTGCCCATACAGGTATTTTGTTTTCTAGAAATCTTCTAGGTTTGCATTCGCTTTTTTTGAACTCATGCTGCAAAAATCTCTGAGCCGCATTAGCTGGAAGTCCTTAATCCAGCCTTGGCAAGAAATTGATTGGCTGCTGCTGCTCCTACCAGTCGGGCTAACCCTATTTGGTGGAATTACGATCCGCAGTACCCAACTCCACCTAGGGGCAACAGTGTGGTGGCAGCACTGGGTTACAGGTATTGTCGGGCTGATTGCAGCACTCTTGATTGCCCGCTGCCGCTACGAAAACTTGATGCAGTGGCGCTGGATTATTTATGGCATCACCAATCTGACACTGCTCATCGTGATTTTTATCGGCACGACTGCCAACGGTGCTCAAAGTTGGGTGACAATTGGCACTTTTAATCTCCAGCCTTCAGAGTTTGCCAAAGTCGGTGTGATTATTACACTTGCCGCCGTTCTCCATGAACATGGGGCTAGCTCGGTCGGCATGGTGATCAAAACTCTGGCAATTACGGCACTTCCGTGGATGTTGATTTTGCTCCAGCCTGATCTAGGCACTTCTCTGGTATTCGGCGCCATTACGCTAGGAATGCTGTATTGGGCAAACGCTAATCCGGGTTGGCTGATTTTATTAGTTTCACCGATTGTTTCTGCCATTCTTTTCGGCATTTTTTTACCGGGCTGGCTGGCGTGGGTGGCGCTGATGATGCTGGTGGCGTGGCGTTCTTTGCCGTGGCAGATTACAGGTAGCTTTGCGGCAGCAGTTGTAAATTTAACCGCAGGCGGCTTAGGTAGCTTTGTCTGGCAGAACATCTTGAAGGCGTATCAGCGCGATCGGTTAACGCTGTTTCTTGACCCAGACAAAGATCCATTAGGAGGAGGATATCACCTGATTCAGTCACGAATTGCAATTGGGGCAGGTCAGTTAATGGGGCGAGGCTTAAACCAGGGAACCCAAACGCAGCTAAATTTCATTCCCGAACAGCATACTGATTTCATTTTCTCGGCAATTGGGGAAGAGTTTGGATTTGTTGGCTGTCTGCTGGTGCTGCTGGTGTTTTGGCTGATTTGTTTGCGGCTCGTCATCATTGCCCAAAACGCCAAAGATAACTTCGGGTCACTGCTGGCAGTTGGCGTTTTGTCGATGATTATTTTTCAAATGCTCATTAACATTGGCATGACGATCGGGCTAGCCCCCATTACAGGCATTCCTTTACCGTGGCTGAGTTACGGGCGTTCCGCGCTATTGACCAACTTCCTTGCCTTGGGAATTGTGGAATCGGTGAGCAACTACCGACACCGCCTGAAGTTTTAACTACAGTTGATCACTTCTGAATTGATCACTTCTGAATCAACAGGTCAAAACTACAAAAGATTTGCGGGCTATAGTTTAAGCTCTTGAGATTAAAAAATTCTATCAATTTGCAGATCGGAGACGGGTTGAGATAAGGCTAGAATGCCGTATTCTAAGGAAGAACGTCCATACTATTAATGAACAACTTACTCAACCATGATGATTCTGCCAGGTTCAGCCGTTCGCGTTACCAACGTCAATGATATTTACTATGGCTATCAGGGTTTAGTCCAACGCATCAGTAGCGGCAACGTTGCAGTCCTGTTTGAAGGTGGCAACTGGGATAAGCTGATTACGTTTAAGATAGCCGAATTAGAGCTTGTAGACGCAACAGCCGGACGCGGTAAGAAATAGCGCTCATGCGGTTGCCCTTGCCTCAGTTTGAATCGCAAAATCGTCACCCTGGCTACATTGCCGAGGTGGTGGAAACTGCGACGACTGAATTTTTGGCTCAGTGCTTAGAGCCAGAAGATCTCAGCTTTGCCATGATGCCACCGTTTGGCAGTTGGGTAAAAGCTCAGGACGAAGATTCAGGCAATCAAATTTACGCAATTATTTATCACGTTACCACCAGCCCAATTGATTCTGTTCATCGGGCTAGAGCTTTAGGACTGTCGTTGCAAGAACTCCGAGAACAACAGCCGCAGATCTTCGCCATGCTGAAAACGGAATTCCGTGCCGCGATTGTGGGCTACCAGCCGCTCTACTCTGGCCGCAACACTTCTGCCAGTGACCTGTCTACCCGCAATAAATCTGCCCAAAATGGCTCTGCCCAAAATAAATCTGCCCAAAATGGCTCTGCCCAAAACGGTTCGAGTCGTCAGCTTGAACTTGATGCAGTCGTGTATCAACATCTGCCACCCCGACCACCGCAAGTCCATCAGCAGTTTACTACTGCGAATCCGAAGAAGTAGTTCACTTTAGCGAAAAGCTAGATTTTTTGAGAACCCTGTTGCAGGTAAATGGCGCACCCGTCGATGGGTTGGCAGCAGCAGCCATCCGAGAAATTTATCGCTTGCGTAAAGCCGATCGAAGCTGGCTTGTACAGGCAGGACGAATGCTTAGCCTTTTACTTAAAGACGATTACGATCGATTACGGATTATTCTGAGCCAGATTCATCTTTAGTTAAAGTAATGAGTCAATTGGTTTTTGCCGATCGAGATAATTGACTAACCTTTAGCTTCGAGTGTCCCTTATGGGTTCACCTTGAAGCAGCGCTAACAAAGATGGCTATCGTATCAGAATTCTCCAATCCAATTTGTTTGCAAATTGTGATAGCTCCCTGTCGATAACCACCAGAAAGTGAACTGCTGGCAAATTGTTAAGGTGTAGTGCTTGCCAGCAAAGTATTTGCATTCTCGCTATATAAACTTAAAGCCACCCCCTATCACTTAAATCTATGCAGCTTGAGCCAATCGTTTCCTTCGCAATTTTGCTGGCAGTGATTTTAATCGTGCCGCTTTGCTTCGAGCGGTTAAAGCTACCTGGATTATTGGGTTTGCTGTTGGCAGGTGTGGCTTTGGGCCAGAACGGATTCAACCTGCTCGATCACGATTCAGAGACGATGAAACTGCTCTCTGGCATTGGTCTAGTCTATCTGCTATTTGTGGCAGGTTTAGAGATTGATCTAGAGCAGTTCAAAGCCACAAAGCACCGTTCAGCAGGGTTTGGCTTTTTCACATTCGCAGTACCGCTGATTACCGGAACGATAGTGGGGCGAGTTTTTGGCTTTGATTGGAATGCATCGGTGCTGATTGGTTCCTTGTTTGCTTCCCATACGCTGCTTGCCTACCCGATTGTCAGCCGACTTGGACTTGTTACCAACGAAGCGATTATTGTCACCATTGGCGCGACAATTTTTACAGACATTGGCGCATTGCTGGTGTTAGCGATTTGCGTTGGCATCAACAAAGGTAATTTTAGTGCGCTGAGCCTAGCGAGCCTGTTGCTTTCACTGTTGATCTACTCGGCGATTGTGCTGTTTGGCTTCAACTGGTTAGGCAAAGCATTTTTTCGGCGTTCTGGTGATGAAGAAGGCAATCAGTTTTTATTCGTTTTGCTGGTGGTATTTCTATCATCCTTGGGGGCAGAACTGATCGGCGTTGAGAAAATTATTGGCGCGTTTTTGGCAGGGCTAGCGGTCAACAACATTGTGGGTGATGGCCCAGTCAAAGAAAAAATTCTGTTTGTCGGCAATGTGCTGTTCATTCCCATTTTCTTCGTCGATATTGGCTTGCTGCTTGATCTGCCTGCCTTTATCCGCAGTTTAAGTTCCATTTGGCTAACGTTAGCGATTGTGACAGGGTTGATTTTCAGCAAGTTTTTAGCAGCCCTGTTTGCCAAACTCACCTACCGCTATAGCTGGCGAGAAGGGATTACGATGTGGTCGCTGTCAATGCCCCAAGTCGCCGCCACGCTAGCAGCCACTTTTGTTGGCTATCGAGAAGGAATGCTGACAGAAGATGTGCTCAACAGCGTCATTGTGCTGATGCTGGTCACGGCAACCCTGGGGCCGCTGATTACGGCACGAGCCGCCGCCGGATTAACGCCAGCAGTTACTCTTCTGGCAACCGAGCCAGTTAATCCGGTGATTGAAGAGCCGCTCGATCCTCCAGGTTCCACCATCGTCGTGCCAGTCTATAACCCCACCACTCAGCGTCATCTGCTGGAAATGGCATCCTTGCTGGCTCGGCATCACGATGGGCGAATTGTGCCGATTACAGTCACGCTGGGTCACGTGCATATGGACGCTCCAGAGCTAGAAGGCGCGTTGCAGCGCAATCAGGACTTGTTAACTCAGGCAACCCAACTGAGTCGGGAATTTGGAGCGTTAGTTGAGCCGATTTTGCGCATTGATGACGATATTGCTCAGGGCATCAGCCGCGCCAGTCGAGAACAAGATGCCAACCTGATTGTGATGGGCTGGAGTCAAACATCAGGACTGCGGGCGAGGCTGTTTGGGAACTTGATTGACCGAGTTCTGTGGTCGTCGCATTGTCCGGTGGCCGTGACTCGGCTGTTGTGCCCTCCAAGGGAAATGCACCGGATTTTAGTCCCGATTGAAGCCTCAACCCGCAAAGCGCTCAAAGCGATCCAATTTGCCATGATTCTGGCAGAAGCTAACCAAGCTGAAGTCACGCTGCTGCATGTGGCTGATCCCTACAGTTCGCCTGAACGCATGGCATGGCTCGAAACAGAGCTAGAGTTTATGGCAACACAAATGAAAACAGAAGTGAAACCACAAATTCAAATGATCAGCGCTGAAGATGTGGTGGGAACGATTGTGGAACAAGCGCGCGCCTTTGATTTGGTGATCTTACGCACCCATCCCCAGCGGAGCAACACCATTGGCGACATAAACATGAGCGACATTACCACCTCAGTGGTGAAGCAACTTCAGTGCTCGATTGTGTTGTTGGGTGAGCCGCAGCATCGGACAACCTCTACTCCTGGGTATCGGTTACGCGCCAACTCAGTTTCAGGTTGACCCAAAAGTTCCACAGCGTCACCGCAGCAATGGCAATCAGGTTGGCAAGATAGCGATTCAGTCCAAACAGATTAAATAGCAGATTCAGCAGCAGCACATTTAAGATCAGCCCCGCTAAACAGACGAGGTTGAACTTAAACAGCCGCTTGAGTCGCTTTTGCCAACCCTGTTGCCGACTAGAAATATCGCCAAACGTCCAAGCATCATTCCAGAGAAAATTGTTGATGATGGCAACCTCAGAGGCAATGATTTTGCTGCGAGTCAGTCCCCAACCCAGAGTCGATGGGTCGCTGAGCAGGTATAGCATCGTCATATCCACAAAAACGCCGCTCAACCCAACCACGCCAAATCGCAAAAACCGCTGCAACGGAAGCTGATATTTTTGGCGAAATTGGGCAATTCTTCCCTGTGAGCGCAGCCGCACCAAATGCAGCAAATAGTCGGTATATTGTCGCCACGTCACCTTACTTTCGCCCTGCTTGCGTTCTTGAAACACATAGCCTACTTCTGCCACCTGCCGGATCTCGCCACGCCCCAAAATTTCTAGCAGAATTTTGTAACCCAACGGATTCAGCGTCCGGTTGGCAATCGCCTGTCGCCGTACTAAAAAGTAGCCGCTCATCGGATCAGAAACCCGCCCCACCACTTGAGGTAAAATCAACAGCCCCACCACTTGAGCGCCCCGCGACAAAAACCGCCGCAGCAAACTCCATTCGCTGACGCCACCCCCTTCGACATGACGACTAGCCACTGCCAAATCTGCGCCTTGCTCAATTGCCTCCAATAGTTTAAGCAGCACTTCTGGTGGATGTTGCAAATCGCCATCGATTACGCCAAGAATCTCTCCTTTGGCTGCCTGCCAACCGCGAATCACTGCCGTAGACAACCCCCGTTCCGTTTGCCGCCGCATCACTCGCAGTTGGGGATAATCGACCGTGAGGGCTTGAGCCGTTTCCCAGGTGCGATCGGGACTGTCATCATCTACCACAATCAGTTCATAGCTTTGGGGCAAGGTTTGATCCAGCAGGCTGCTGAGTTGATGCACCATCACAGCCACATTCTGCCCTTCGTTATAGGTCGGGATCACCAGCGAAAACCGAATCTGCTGAGCAGGTGGCGATAATTTGGGTTCAGATTCCTCTGGATTAGGTAATACTGCTGGCTTCAGGTCATCAGCCCCCTGTGCAGGCATAGCAGGAATGTGTAGCGAACCAGACCGTGAAGGCAAGAGCGGCTCAGACGGCAGTGCGCCCATCAAGAGACGATGGAATTTCGCTAAAGATTGAGTTAAGACTGGCACAAGTGGGAAGCGAGCCGATAGAACTAAATTGGGATTGGATCTCATTAGGTCGCCACCGTGACAAATCTAGATAAGGAATTAAGCGAATTTACTGAGTAGATTGCTTTAAAAACTCTTGCTTTATACGTCTGTGAGATTTAAGAAGATTTAAATCGACTGCTCAGTCTGGGTGCTCAGGAATGCTTTCGTTCGACTACAAGACTCGATTTTAGGCGCAAATGCTTCTGATAGCGCAGTCAATTCGGGTGCGAGCAAACCAAGCAGAGGAATGAATTGCCGAATCACAAATTCATTGAGATATCAAACTTTGTAAACGATGTTGACACCCAGTAACCACCAGAACGGCAATACCCCCATTAAAAGCGATCACCAACATGATGCCCAAACTCGTGCCCTAGAGGGGTCACGGTCGAGGTGGTGGCAGTTGCTCATTTTAGGTTGCCTCATAGCAGGGTTACTGCTTCGCTGCGTTAATTTGGGCGACAAAGTTTACTGGTATGACGAAGCTTTTACCCTCCTGCGAATTTCTGGTCACACTGAAGCAGAAGCCGTCCAAGCCTTGACGAGCCAGCAAGCTGATCCTCTAGATGCCCAACTAGACGCTCAACTCACTAACAGTCCACGCCTGTTTGATCCAACTGCATTTCAGCCCTACCAGCAGCTAAACCCCGATCGAGGCGTAGGGGATACCATTCGCGGTCTGGCTCTCGAAGAGCCTCAGCATACTCCCCTCTACTATGGGTTGGCTCGACTGTGGGCAGGCTGGTTCGGCGATTCGATTGCCGCAGTTCGCAGTTTGTCAGTGCTAGCCAGTGTACTCGCTTTGCCGGCAATGGCTTGGCTTTGCTGGGAGTTGTTTCGGTCATCCTCGGCGGCTGGGTTGGGTACGGCCATACTGGCGGTTTCGCCGTTTCAAGTGGTCTATGCTCAAGAAGCCCGCCCCACTGCCCTCTGGACAACGACGATCTTGATAGCCAGCGCCGCGTTATTACAAGCCATTCGCAAACCCAACCAAACCGCCTGGTTAATTTATGGCATCGCGTTGGTGACTAGCTTTTATAGCTATTTGTTTTCAGGTTTTGTTGCCATCGCCCACACGATTTATGTGCTGTGGACAGAACGACTGCAATTGACTAAAACCCTGCTATTTTTCGTGATGGTACTCAGTGCTAGCGTGCTGCTGTTTTCGCCGTGGCTGCTGATTATTGCCACCAATTCCACTCAGTTGAATACGGTGACAAACTGGGTGACGGTCGATCATCAGTTCACCTTGCTGAGCCTGATGCAGATATGGGCTTATCACCTGATTTTGCCTTTCGTCGATTCCGGTGAATTGGTATTACCGTTGGCACTGCGCATCCTAGATGATCTGATCCGTTGGTGCATTCGGCTCCTGTTAATCTATTCGGTGTGGCGGCTGTGGCGGCAGGAGTCTCTGCGAGTGTGGCTGTTTGTGTTTCTGCTAGCAGGTGTGCCTGTCCTCATGCTAACCCTCCCCGATTTGCTGTCGGGTGGCCAGCGCTCAACCATTCCCCGCTACTTAGTGCCCGTTTATCTGGGCTTTCAACTCGCCGTTGTTTATGGGCTGTCGCAGCAGTGGAGCCATCATAACGTTCGTCAATGGCAAAAGCGGATCTGGGCAACGCTTACGGTTTTAGTCCTGACGGTCGGGCTGGTTTCTAGTGTGGTGATTAGCCAATCTGAAAGCTGGTGGAACAAAGTCCACAACACAAACGTGCCGAGGTTGGCACAAACCATTAACCAAACCGAGCGCCCTTTGATTATTAGCGACGCCGAAATCAGCGATTTGTTTGCACTCAGCTACTACCTTGAGCCGAAGGTACGCCTGTTGTTGCGGCCCCAGTGCTATGCCTGCCAAGTAACCGATCGCAGCTTGGTAGACAGCCCCTATCTGCCGTCCCTCCCTAGCGGGTTTAGCGATGTCTTTCTTTATCATCCGCGCCCTTCTGCAACGTGGCTCAATCGGCTGCAACAAGCCCCTTACTCGGTCAAGCCTCTGTCAGAAGGATTTAATCAATGGTTTTGGCAGATTGAACAAAGCCAGTAGAGCCAAGCTCCCTCCTCTAGGACTGTGATTCCATTCCAGCGAGAACCCTGACCCTGGCAAGGCGACAGCCTCTAGCCTATTTTTGGAGGCGGGCGCGATCCGGCGGATGCGGCCAGCGTTTGACCATTAATGGATGACGTCCTCTAGGGCAACCGTCTGACCCAATTCTGCGGAACGACCAGCGGCATCGGCTACTTTGAGGGCATACAGGCTGGCGGCTGACGAAACATAGAGCGGGGTTCCGGTGGTGAGGTGATCCAACACCATCGCTGTGTCTTTGGCGAAGAGTCCGCGACGGCTGCCCATATCCAGGGTTTGGGTCTGTTCGGCAGTGATTAGCGTGCCCTGTTCGCCGTCGATCAAAATTCCGCCCTGCTGACCGTGAATTTCTAACGTGCGGTTGCTTTGCCAAATGGCCTCGCCCTTCCCGTAAACTACTTCTGCGACTAAGCCGCTCATAAACCGCAGTTGGGCTGTACACAAACAAGTCGTGAACTGATCCTGCTCATCCGTAGAACTCTCCCAGTCCGCCTGACAGGATACAGTTGCCACCTGCCCAAACAAATCTGTGAGGCGGTGAATTCGAGAAACAGCCCCAACGAAAGGAAAGCCAAACTGTTCGCGGGAATATGTCCATTTTTGCGGCGCAGGACGCTGAGCCATCAGGTTGGTGTATCGGACATAAAAGGGGGTTCCGATAGCAGGTAGGCTGTTGCGGATGGCTAAATGAATGCCGCTCAAAAGCTCAATGTGTTCCACATGCAAAAGGCGATTTTGCTGCTGTGCCAGTTGAATCAGCGACTCGGCTTCGCTGAAACTGAGAGCCAGCGGATATTCCACCACCACATGCTTGCCTGCCTGAAGCGCCGCCCGCACCATCAGCCCGTGATCTCGATTGATCGTCGCAATCACCATCAGATCTACATCGCTGCGATCAACTAACTTCGCCCAATCTGCCGCTTCTGCCCCGTAGGATTCACCAAAGCTTTGGGCCTTCTCGATTGTGTGACCTGCTACTGCGATCAACTGCGAGCGAGGATCGGCTTGCAAGCTTTCAGCCCTGACTTTGGCGGCATATCCGGTGCCAATTAATCCAACTCGAATCGGGTGCATAAGGTTGACTGATTCCGTTAAGGTTAAGTATTGCAGTGCTGGGTACTGAAGCAGAGTTCAACAGCAGAGTTCAACCTGACGAGAGTGCACTTTCGCCACTGCCATGTTCTATTTTCTATCTGTTTCTTTACCCGTTAAACGCTCGTGAAGCAAACGAACCAATTTTTTGCGTGGTTGCCCCAGTTTGATCGGCGCGTGTGGCTGCTGATGTTTGGTCGCTTACTGTCACAAGTTGGCACTGGGTTTGTGCTGTTTTATGCCGCCATTTTTTTTGTGAATCAGGTGGGTTTGTCTCCGGCCGCCGTTGGGTTTGGCATTGGCAGTGAGTCGATTTCAGGCGTGGTGGGTCGAGTCGTTGGCGGTTCGTTAGCCGACTCTCCGCGCTGGGGGCGGCGTAAAATTTTGCTGATTTCGGCAGCCGTTTCGGTCATGGCTGATTTGGTGCTGGCAGTTAGCCACGATTTTCCCACTTTTCTGGTCGGAAATTTGCTGATGGGATTGGGAATTGGGCTGTACTGGCCGTCCGCGGAAGCCGTCGTTGCTGATTTGACCAACCCATCCAATCGCAACGAAGCCTATGCGCTGAATCGCCTCTCTGATAGCGTCGGCATGGGGTTGGGCGTGGTGATTGGCGGCTGGATTATTGCTGCCACCGGAGCATACCGCGCTTTGTTTATTCTCGATGGGATTTCGTTCACCGTATTTTTGGCGTCGTCTATCTGTTGATCAGCGAGACACTCAACCCCGATCAACCCGACACTCAAGTCTTGCAAGGTTGGGCAACGGCATGGCGCGATCGCCCCCTGCGGACGTTTTATTGCCGCCAATATTTTATTGACCACCTACCTCGCCTTGATCAACAGCACCCTGCCGCTGTACTTCACTCGATTTGTTTCCGAAACACCCCAGCAAACCTTCAGTCCGCCTGTGATTAGCACCCTATTTGCCTGGTACATCAGCCTTTGCGTGCTCTGTCAGTTGCCGGTGGTGCGCTTGCTGAAACACCTGAAAAATACGCGAGTGCTGATGATTTCGGCAGGGCTGTGGGCGATCAGCTTCTGTTTGATTTGGGTGATGGGTAACGCCAACAGTGCTCATCCCCTTTGGGCAGGCGGAGCCTTGGCAGTGATGGCCTTAGCCACCGTTTCTTACACCCCTTCCGCCTCGTCGCTGGTGATTAGCCTAGCCCCAAACGCTTTGCGAGGCGTGTATTTGTCGATCAACTCACTCTGTTGGGCAGGCGGTTATTTCATCGGCCCAACGATTGGCGGCTGGGCGATGGGGGAATCTCGCCCAATTGCGAATGGGTTTTGGATCGGCGTGGCGCTCAGTGTTGGCGTCATTTTGATGATTTTGAAAAGCCTAGACCAACAGCTTCAACGGCTGCCCAAGCTGGCTGATTAGGGTGTTTCATCTGTCCAGTTTTCATCTTGCCAGCTTGCAACCCCACGAAACACTGCCGGAATTTCGCCCTGTGCAATTGGAAACTCTAGCGTGGTTTCTGAGAGTCCGAGATAACCCGACTCAGCAAAGGCTAACAGGACTCGGCGTAAGGCTAGCCAAACTTCCGACTCATATTCCCAATCGCCACCGTAGGGCGTGTTGCCGGCAATGGCTTTGAGGGCCCAAAAGTAGCTGTTTCGGACTACTGATCCCTGTTTCTTGTATTGAGGCAAATCGTCGCTGTGCAGGAAAATCACCTCGTTGTCAATTTTGGCTCTCATGGGCTGCTATCTGAAATCTATCAAACCGTCACTCAAAAATAGGCGAACAAATGTTCTATTTCTATCATGCCAATTTCTCGCCCAAATTGCTGCTATTGGTGCGCCACCGTCACAATTTTTCGGGCATTCTAACCTTTTCTTAATTTTGCGACTATTCTCTCTTAAGATGACTTTAGCAATTAGACGAAACCGGAACTTATGTCGGCTATCAAAAGTCTGAATTTTTAACAGGCGAGTCGATCAGCATTTCAGCAGAGTTCCAACCCATACCCTAACCGAGGCTGGATCATGGGCGCATTCACGAAATGGCGAGTAGAGAGTCAGCATAGCGACTGGCAGCAGAGCAGGCTGCGATGGCTCATGGTGATCCTGCTGGTGTTGGGGATTGGCTTTCGCTTCGGGGCAATTGACTACAAGGTTTACTGGCATGATGAAGTCTACACCTCTATGCGGGCGGCAGGTTTCACTCGTGAAGAAATTGACGCCGAGCTATTTCAAAATCACTTCATTACGGCTCCCACGCTGCAAAAATTTCAGCAAATTAAACCCGGCAGCACCTACGGCGATACGCTTCACTCACTGATTACAGAAGACCCACAGCACCCACCGCTTTACTTTTGGCTGGCTCGGTTTTGGATGCAGCAATTTGGTAGCTCGATTTTGGCTTCTCGGATGTTGCCTATCCTGATTAGTTTGGTGAGTCTGCCGCTGATGTATGGGCTGGCAATGGAGCTATTCGCCCATCGGCTCACGGCTCTGCTGGCAACGGTTTTGCTGGCTTTATCTCCATTTGACATTTTGTTTGCCCAAACCGCGCGGCAATATAGCCTTCTGACTGCCATCATTTTAGCGAGTAGTTGGCTGCTGTTACGGGCAATGCGGCACTCTGACTGGCGGCTTTGGGCTGGTTATGGGCTGAGCGTCGCGGCAGGTTTTTACACCCATCCGTTTTTTGCCCTGACGCTGGTTGCTCACGGCGCTTATGTTGCAGGTGTTTGTGCCCTAGAGCCTGAGCAGCCTGAGCAAAAGCCTAGCCAGCATCCTGAAGCATTGAGGCAACTACAGTTTGCAAGCGGGTCAAGCGGGTTGGGTTGGCTAACTGATCGACGCCTCTGGTGGTTTAGCTTCATGGTTGTTGGGAGCCTTGTCCTCTACAGTCCGTGGATTTGGGTATTGCTGCATCAATACAAACGGGCGGTTGCTACCACCGACTGGACAAATGCTGCGGTGGGAATTTCTTATTTGTTGAAACTCTGGACGCTGAGCTTCACTTCAGTGTTTGTCGATTTAGATTTTGGCTTCAGCAACCCGCTCACTTATCTGTTACGGGTTCCATTTGTGCTGTTGATTTGGGCGGCTCTGTATCGAACCTATCGCTCTCCGGTTTTGCAGGTGCGTCTGTTTGTAGTGTTCACGGCGGTCGTGCCTTTCTTGCTGCTGGTCATTCCAGATTTGCTGATCGGTGGCAAACGCTCTGCCGTTAGTCGCTACCTCATTTCTTGCTATCCGGGCATTCAGCTAGCAGTCGCCTACTTATTCGGCAGCAAATTAAACAGCAAATTCAGCAGCAAATTAAACAAAGGAAGAGTTTTCTGGCGTGGCGTTCTTGGCTTCAGCATCCTATGCAGCCTGATTTCTGGTAGCGTCAGTGCCATGGCCGAAACTTGGTGGAACAAGGACTTAAGCTATCACAATGCTGAAGTTGTCCGGCTGGTCAATGCAGTGCTGATCAGCGTTCTGGAACAACGTCACCGATTTTGATCAGTGACATAGGCGATGATGCGACCAATATGGGCGATCTGGTTTCGATGAGTTATCGCTTGAAGCCAAATGTTAATTTGTTTCTGACTAGCCGCCCGCCCAGCTTGACTGCGTTGGGCGATCCGTCGGGTGCTTTTCTGTTGCGCGCCTCTCAATCGCTTGAAACAGCAATTGCCAGGCAAGGCTGGACAACAAAGCCCGTTTCTCGTCCGGCAAGGCTTTGGCAAATCGAGCAGCCGTAAAGTTAGAGCAATGCCGTGGGGGATGGTCTAAGCCACCCTCACAACCAGGCTAGGGGCTGCCCCTCCGCCATTGTCAGGGTTCTAGCTGAAATGGATGACAGCCCCTAGCTCTCGTTCAGTGATCATGTTCAGTGATCAGTCACAGTGACCTAAACTTGCCTTCTTTAGACTTGTATCTAAATCTGCCCATCTAGAGCTGCACCATGCCGCCTGCGGCCTGAAACCGGACGCGGGCCCGACGCATTGCCCGTTCAGCCTGAAGCTGAGCTTGGCGATTATCGCCCCCGCGTGCCTTTTCTGCTTTGCTCATTGCTTCGTTGTAAACAGCGCGAGCTTCGTCTAGATTGATGGCGTCACCGCGTTCGGCAGCATTCACCAAAACCGTTACTTCGTCATTTTCGACTTCCGCAAAGCCGCCCATGAGCGCAATCGCCACCCAATCTTTGTTAGCCCGAACTCGCATCACTCCCGTATCCAACGCGGTTAGCAAAGGCGCATGACCCGAAAGAATTCCCAGTTGACCTGTTGTGCTGGGCAGAATAACCTCTTCTGCCGCTGCATCCCAAACCGTTTTGTCGGGGGAAACCACCCGAACTGATAATGGCATTGCATTTCTCCAAAATTTTGAGTTTTGTCTAGGAGATTTCTGAGAAAAGGTAGATTGCTAGCCTGGGACAGGTTTTGCTACGCTTTCTGTGTCGAATCAACAATACCGTTGCCAAACTTGCCGCCAGTATTTTGCTTTCTAGAAATCTCTGAATGGAGTTCATTCCCCAGAACTCATGATTTTTAGGGGTTAGGATGGGCTTTAGATACAGCGCCTTCTGACCCAAAACCCATCCCTCAAAACTCAGGGCTACTTGCCTTCAGCCTTCATTTTTTCGCCTTTGGCAACCGCTTCGTCAATGTCACCCACCATGTAGAAGGCTTGCTCTGGTAAATCATCAAGCTGACCTGCCAGAATCATTTGGAAGCCTTTGATGGTTTTGTCCAGCGCCACATATTTACCCGGCGAACCGGTAAACACTTCAGCAACAAAGAACGGCTGAGACAGGAAGCGTTCGATCTTGCGGGCCCGAGACACGATAAGACGGTCATCTTCCGAGAGTTCGTCTAGACCCAAAATCGCAATGATATCCTGAAGCTCTTTGTAGCGCTGAAGCGTGGACTGCACGGCTCGCGCTGTGCCGTAGTGGTCATCGCCTACAATGTTAGGTTGCAACATCGTCGAGGTGGAATCGAGCGGGTCTACGGCTGGGTAAATCCCCTTCGATGCCAAACCACGAGACAGCACAGTGGTTCCATCTAGGTGAGCAAAGGTAGTTGCCGGAGCCGGGTCGGTGAGGTCGTCTGCCGGAACGTAAACAGCCTGAATTGAGGTGATCGACCCTTCGGTGGTAGAGGTAATCCGCTCTTGCAGGTCGCCTACGTCTGTACCGAGGGTGGGCTGATAACCGACCGCAGAAGGCATCCGTCCGAGTAGCGCCGACACTTCAGAACCGGCCTGCACAAACCGGAAAATGTTGTCGATGAACAGCAGCACGTCTTGCTTGTTGACATCACGGAAATATTCTGCCATGGTCAGTGCCGACAAACCCACGCGCATTCTGGCTCCGGGGGGTTCGTTCATCTGACCGTACACCAGCGCGATCTTAGAGTTTTCTGGGTTTTCTTTATCGATTACGCCAGATTCGATCATTTCGTTGTAGAGGTCATTGCCTTCGCGGGTACGTTCGCCCACGCCACCAAACACCGACACACCGCCGTGCTGGGTGGCAATGTTGTTGATCAACTCCATCATGATTACGGTTTTGCCAACGCCCGCACCGCCAAACAGACCAATTTTGCCGCCCCGACGATAAGGAGTCAGCAGGTCAATCACCTTGATGCCAGTTTCAAACACCGAGGGCTTTGTTTCTAGCTCGACTAGCTTAGGCGCCTTCCGATGAATGGGAGAGGTTTCGCTGCTAGAAACAGGGCCTTTATTATCGACAGGCTCACCCAAAACGTTAAAAATTCGGCCGAGCGTCGCTGTGCCCACCGGAACGCTAATCGGCGCACCTGTATCGACTGCCTCCATGCCGCGCACCAAACCATCAGTGGAACTCATTGCCACCGAGCGAATTTGGTTATCTCCGAGCAACTGCTGCACTTCGCAGGTGACGGCAATCTCTTGCCCAGCGGAGTTTGTGCCTTTAATCGTCAGAGCATTGTAAATCTTGGGCATTTGTCCTGCCGGAAATCGAGCATCGACGACGGGACCAATAATCTGAGTAATGTAGCCAACGTTGGTTTTTTCTGCTGTGGTGACCATGCTTGCGCCTATCGTGTGATTCAGCTTTTCAAAAGAATGCTTAGAACAGTCTAAAATGCCACTTCTCAGATTATCACTGAATGGAACTGTTAAAGAAATGTGAAAGGAAATTGCTGAGAATTATTACCTATTGATTGGTCTCCGCAGGCTGTAAAGACTTCAACGGCGGCTGGTTTGCCATCGATCGACCCATCGCCAAAATGTTTTCGCGTTCAGCAGCCAAAAAGCTAATCGTGTAAATCATGCCGCTTTGCTCCCACATCAGAGAAGAAAACTCAGAGGTCGGCTTGAGCGATGGGCCTTCTCGCAGATATCCTCGCACCCCACGCGCTAGGGTAATGGGGTTACCTTGGGTTTGATGCTGGTTCAGTTCACGCTGAGCGCTTGCTGAACTGCTTGCCTCGACCGCAAAGCCCCCAACCAAACAAGGAAAGGGGCTACGTTGACAGGTAAACAACCCAATCGTTAAGCGAGCCGGCGACTCGGTGGGCATCACTTTCACAATTAGGTCTTCCGGTTCCAGACCTGGCCCAGCAGTGAGGATCACATCAGCCGGCAGGCGCATTTCGTAGTCAAGCGGCAGTTCTTGCCGAATTTGGGCGATGTGAGGCTGAAACACGGCGGCGGGTTGTGCCAGTCCCGGTTTAGCAATGCTCAACATCAATCCTATGCCCATCGTTCCAAGCAACCCAATTCGGCTGATCACGGTAAGTTATCCTAATCTCATCAAAAATAATTGTTAATGAGATAATTTTCAGTAATTCAGCGGAGGACTGTCAACTCCTGATGTCCAACTCTTAACCGGACGAAGAACAATCGACCAAATCGACACAGGAAGGCATAATGATGGAGTTGATTGGCTGAAGTAAATAAATTGACTTGTGAAGTATTTTTTTCTGTCTGAAGGATGGGGCGTAGGACGAGTCTGGGAATTTGGTGGCTTGTGGAATGAAATGTCTTGGCGACGTAAACCGGAAATCCAGCAAACCAACCTTTGCATTCTAGAAAACGGGGAACGGCTCTGGCTTTACAGCGTTGAAGATGCTGTGATTATGCTGGAAGTGCGACCAGTTGATCCAGCGTTGAGCAGTCCTGCTAGCCGCTCCATTGGCAGCGTGGTGCTGAAGCGGTTGATTACGGGCGAGCAGGCCATTGAGCTACTGTGTAAAGCCGAGTCCTGCTTCAACAAAACGGATGGATGCGGGTAGGGCAGGTTTTGCAATCGAACTACCTGTGCAACAGTCAACGAAATGGTCATACCGATTTAACAACTTCGTGACAGATCTTGACGCCAAACCGATCCCCTCACGTCCC
>JAAUQT010000148.1 GCA_012033495.1 Cyanobacteria bacterium RM1_2_2
AAGCTTGATAAAAATCCGTTGGAAAGCTGCCAAACAAACGGCTCATCGCCAAATCCACCTCTCGATCGCCAAAGTATAACTGCCGGATCAAGGATGACAGGCTCGCCCCCTTTGGTGACGGCAGCATTGCCACTCCACAAGTCGCCGTGTACCAGTGCCGGAGAGGGCGTGTGTCCGGCGAGCAGTTGAGGCACAGCAGCCAGCAAGCGGTCTTGTTGCGGAAAATGGCCACCGCGTCGATTGGCCAACCGCAACTGGTAGCCCAACCGATGCTCGGTGAAAAAGGCTGTCCAGTTAGAAGTCCAATCGTTAATTTGCGGGGTATCGCCGATCGTATTATTGCGTTCCCAGCCAAACCCGTTCGCATGAGTGACGCGATGCAGAGCCGCCAGATTTCGCCCCATTGATGCCCAAGCGTGGGAGTCGCCATAACCCAAATCCAGCCATTCCAGCACAATGTAGGCAAATTGATCGGCAATTCCCCAACTAATCGGCTGAGGCACTCTAATCGTCTGGCTGGCTGCAATTTGCTGTAGCCCCAACGCCTCTGCTTCAAACATGGCAAGCCGACTCGCCTGATTCAGCTTCACAAAATAGGTTCGCTCCCCCGACGATTCCCCTGACGATAGGGCATAGGCTTGGTTGATGCTGCCTCCTCCCACCGAGCGGCGATGCTCTGGCGTGAAAGCTTGCCCCGTTGCCTCGCTAATGTGTGCAGCAATCTGATTCCACATTTGGATTCCCCATTGGCTCAGGCTGTCGGTTTCAGAATGACCGCGCGGTATGCTTCTGGCGAAAGATACTGCTGAGCCGCAGCCTGCAAGCTGTGAGCATTCAACGCCTGAATTTGAGCAGGATAGCTGAAAGCAGGAGCCAAATCGCCCAAAACGGACTGGTAGTAACCATACAAGCCAGCTCGTTCGCTGGGAGCTTCGTTGCCGAACACATACCGATTAGCAACCAGCGTGCGGACTCGTTGAATCTCGGCTTCCGCCACTGGTTTGGTGTGCAGTTGGTGAATGTGATCGAGGATGGCTGCCTCCACTGTTTCTAAGTGTTCGAGCGGAAGCTGAGCCGAAATGTAGAACAAGCCTTGCTGCGTGTAGGTCATGTTGCTCACTGAAATGCCGCTGACTAAGCCCCGCTCTTCGCGCAGATCACGCACCAGTCGAGAAGTGCGCCCCTGTCCCAGCACGGAGGACAGCGCATCTAATGCATAGGTTTGGTTGACATCCGCCATGCCAGGAACCCGCCACATCATCACCAGCCGCGCCTGCTGCAACCCTGGATCAACGTGTTCTTGACGGCTAATCGTCTCAAACGGAGCTTCTGGGCTGCAATTGGGGAGGTCGGGTGGGCAGAGGTCGTTCGGCAAAACCGAATGAGCTTCAGCTTCCATGAAGCTATTAGACACAATTTCAATCAACTGCTCAACGGGCAGATTGCCTACAACAGCAGCAGTCATTGACTGGGGACGATACCAAGTGGCATGGAAATCACGCATTTGCTGCGGTTTGAGCTGTTCGATGACTTCGGTTGGGCCCAACACTGAGCGCCGATAGGGCAGTCGCTCAAATGCTGCTTCCATCGAGCGGGAGTAGGTGCGTCGCCGAACGTTGTCTTCTGAACGGCGGATTTCTTCTAGAACAACGGCTCGTTCCCGTTCAAACGCGGCATCAGGAATGGCAGCATTCAGCACCACCTCAACCTGAAAGGGGGCAAGGGCAGCAAAATCTTGAGGGGCTGTGGTGATGTAGTAATAGGTGTAGTCCTGCCCGGTGGCGGCATTGGTGACAGCGCCCCGTTGCTCGATCTGACGTTCAAATTCGCCGCTTTGCAGCCGTCGGGTTCCCTTAAAAATCATATGCTCTAAAAAATGCGCCATACCGTTGATTTCATCTGGTTCGACGGTAGATCCGACGCCTAGCCATAAGCTGAGGTTGACTGCTTCTACAGGCATTTGTTCAGCGATGATGGTCAGCCCATTCGGTAGACGGTGAACAGTAGGTGCATTGATTTGAGCCGTAGCTGCGTTGACGAGAATTGAAGTCATGCAATTTAGCAACCGATACATTCTTCAACTATCTTAGTATTTCTAGAAAATGTTGCTTAATAAAAAGGCTCTCCCCACCCCTTTGATTCGATCACCTCAAGAGAAGAGGCTGTTTCTTATCTTCTTCTTATCTTTCAGCCGTAATCTGGGCTAAGTTGATCACTGGCAGTGCATTAGCACCAGTCCTCTTTGTCCTCCTATCCTCAATTTTTTTGTTCTCAATGCTAAAAAAATAGGGAAGGTGGAGTTTTTAGGATACTTCCCAGATAAGGATCAACTACTGACAAGAAACTGATAAGAAATAGCTGGATGAATCTATAAGGTCATGCAATTCAAAAAGCACTGTTCCGCAGAATCCCATAGGGAGAGAAACACTAGAGAGCGGAAAAAAAGAATGTTAACCTCGATAAGTATTTGCTGCTAAAAATCAGCCT
Source organism: Cyanobacteria bacterium RM1_2_2 (assembly GCA_012033495.1). Classification (GTDB taxonomy): domain Bacteria; phylum Cyanobacteriota; class Cyanobacteriia; order Elainellales; family Elainellaceae; genus Elainella. The sequence goes on from JAAUQT010000148.1 coordinate 2,488, forward strand.
TAACTAACTTTTTAGGATCGTGGATTGAATCAATCCATAACCTGGACGGGCGGGTTGAGCAGGTCAATGGGCATCCGGCAATCGATTTGACCGCAAAACCCGCCCCTAGCCAAGATTGAACTGACTGAATTCCCATTCTTTAGGTCAACTCAAACTCAGATCAACTCATCAGTCGTCGTCTTCATCAGCCTTCATCAACAATGGCAACGCAATGTCTTCGCCAGTTTATAGAGGCTGCGATCGGGATTCATCTACAGGATAGAAAAGCTCTTGTGCAGCCATGCCACTGAAAAACAATGAGGAATTGGGAGATCCGTCATTGCAAGTAATTAGAAATGATTGAAGAATTATGTTACACCATAAAATTAGTCTGAAATTGCTAGAAGCATAGTCCAGCTATGAAATTACGTCCTTTTCGCTGGTCTTACAACAATTGCAAGGCATGGAATTTCAAGGTATTACCCCTGCGCTGTGTTCTGATTGTGCCACTAACGCTGCAACCTGTAGAAGCAACAGGGTTAAGAAGTAATTTTTTCTACTGCAATGAGGCAGTAGCGATTGAAAATTTGGTCAATCATCTGAGCCAGAGAGACGAGCAGATTGATCGGAAGCTTCAAGACGCGCAGAACGGGCTGAAAAATCGTTCTCAGCATAGCGCTTTAACCGCGTTGGGCTTTCTGAGTTTGGGTCTGCTGATGGCTCGTTGGATGATGTATCCACTTTGGCTACGGTTGCGGGCAACTCGGCAGCAGTCAGAAACACCTCAGTCAGCAATAGGACGGACGAAAATACCAAAGGCAAAGATACCAGAAGTAGCGCGTGCAGTTGCCTTGTCTCCGTCCTCATCGCAAAGACAAGATCAGCATCAAGATCAACATCAAGATCAGCGTCAGGAATGGCTGCGTCGTTCCTTTGAAGATGCGGCGATTGGCATGGCAGTTTTGGCAGTAGACGGTCAGTTTCTCCAGGTGAATCGGGCATTGTGCGAGATGTTGGGTTACTCAGAGGCAGAATTACTCTCCCTGACCGTTTGGGCAATTCTCTATCCTGAAGAGCAGCAAGCCAGCCGAACTTGGGCAGAACAGTTTTCTATTACGCCCTCCCCCACCGCACGCACCAAAACATCCGTAGCTGAAAAGCGCTGTTTGCATCAACAAGGGCATATGGTTTGGGTGCAGATGCATGTTTCGCTGCTCCACAATCCAACCGGACAACCGCTGTACTGCGTTGCTCAGATGCAAGATATCACGATGCGAAAGCGCAGTGAAGATGCCCTGCGAGAGAGTGAAAAGCAATTGCTTCTGCTTACAGATTCGCTGCCCGTCTTCATTTCCTATTCCGACACCGAGCAGCGTTACCGCTTCGTGAATAAAACCTATGAAACGCAGTTTGGCATGAATCGGGCAGAAATCTATGGCAAAACGCTGCGGGAAGTCGTAGGCGAAACAAACTATAACCTGGTGCATCACTACGTTGAGCGGGCAATCGCCGGAGAATCCGTCAGCTATGAGGTCAGCGTTCCCGACCGACCGCAGGGCGTACAGCATTTCTCAGTGGTGCTGATTCCTGATTTTGACGAAACCCGTCAAGTGAGAGGCTATTACAGCCTGATTATTGACATTAGCTCTCGGAAGCAAGCAGAAGAAGCGCTCTACCATAGCGAAAAGCGTAACAGCGCCATTCTCTCTACCATTCCCGATTTAATGAGTTTGGTGAGCGGTGATGGTGTTTATCTCGATTCGATTAAACGCAACTCACAGATTGATTTAATCTCCAATTCGGTTGAGGTGGTAGGCAGGCATATCACAGAATTTTTGGCACCAGAAATCGCGGCTAAAAAGCTCGCAATGATTCGACGGGCAATTGCGACCGGAGTTATGCAAACCTATGAACAGCAGCTTCAAATGGGGCATCGGATGCAATATGAGGAGTTGCGTATCGTTCCCTATGGCGAAAATACCGCCCTGATCATGATTCGGGATATCACCGACCGCAAGTGTGTGGAACTAGAGTTGCGGCAGGCTAAAGAAACCGCAGAAGCCGCCAACCGCGCCAAAAGCACCTTTCTTGCCAACATGAGCCACGAGCTACGCACCCCGTTAAACGCGATTCTTGGCTACGCTCAACTGATGGCTCAAGAACCCGATACCACTTCATCTCAACAGCGTCAGCTTGATATCATCAACCGTAACGGCGAGTATCTTTTGCAATTGATTAATGATGTACTCTCAATTTCTAAAATCGAAGCAGGGCGGATTACTTTAGAAGAGAGCAGTTGCAATCTTTATGCTCTACTTGACACATTAGAAGGAATGTTTCATTTGCGTTCGGAGAAGAAAGGTTTGAAGTTCATTTGTGAGCGCTCATCTAACGTTCCTCAGCACATTTTTACAGACGAGCAAAAATTGCGCCAAATTATTACTAACTTGCTTGACAATGCAATTAAATTTACTGAGCAGGGTTATGTAACTTTACGCATTCGGGTTGAAGTTGCGAGTTTGCATTTTGGCGCTGGAGCCAAACCCTTGTCTCAGCTATCTCAGCCAAACATGGCACAGAATATGCCTCATAGCCCATCAACAACTCAATTTACTCAGTCCAAAAAAAATCAGTCTAATATCAGCCGATCTAGACCTGCGGATTCATTGCCAGAAGTTTTGGTGATTGAGGTAGAGGATACTGGAGTTGGCATGGCTGCTGATGAAATTGATAAAGTGTTTGACGTGTTTGTGCAAACTGAAGCAGGGCGGCAATCTCAGCAGGGTACAGGTTTAGGGCTACCCATCAGCCGTCGATTTGTGCAGTTGATGCAGGGCAACATGGCAGTGAGCAGTCAGCTTGGCAAAGGAACGCTATTCCGCTTTAGTTTGCCGCTCAAATTAGCAACCGCTAAAACAAATACATCCCCTTTCGCTAAAAAGCAGATCACTAAACTATCGGCGGATCAACCCAAATATCGGATTTTAGTGGTTGATGACACAGACACCAACCGCCAACTTATGGTTCACTGGTTAAACATCGCTGGATTTGACGTGCAAGAGGCAAGAAACGGCCGAGAAGCCATTGAGCGCTGGTCAAGCTTTGAGCCACATTTGATCTGGCTAGACATGCGGATGCCGGTGATGGATGGCTTTGAAGCCGTACAACAGATTCGGAAAAACATGGCCCAAGCGCGTTCTGCCCCTGCTGCCCATCCCTTCACCCAAGTGCCCACCAAAATTATTGCAATCACGGCTGCTGCTTTTGAAGAAGAACGCCAGCGGATCTTGGCGGCAGGCTGTGACGATTTTGTGGCCAAGCCTTGTTCAGAGGCAACGGTGCTGGAGAAAATTGCTCAGCATTTAGGTGTGCATTATACCTACATTGAGAATACCGACGCTGAAAGAGGTGATGGTGCGAAGATGGATAGAAAGCAAAGCGGACAGTCCCAAACCTCAGATCTGCGCTTTACCTTGCGTCCTGAGTCCTTTCAAGCCTTGCCCGCTGAATGGTTGCATCGACTTAATCTGACGGCTCGGAGCGCTAACGAACGCGCCATTTTAGAACTTTTAGCCGAACTTCCAGAAGACCATGCCGAACTGAAGTCAGCTATCGTGCATCTCATCGACAACTTTCAGCTTAGCCAACTGATTCGGCTCACCCAGTCTTCCCTCAACCATTCTTCTCAATTGTGACTGGCATATGTCTCTTAGTGAAACCTTTAAAAAGACAGGCGATATCCTGCTGATTGACGATACGCCCGACAATCTGCGGTTTCTGTCTGAGTTGCTAGGTAAGGCAGGCTACACCGTGCGTAAGGTGATCAACGGAGAATTGGGATTAGAGGCGGCTCAGCTTGAACCCCCCGATCTGATCTTACTTGACGTGAAAATGCCGGGGCTGAACGGCTACAGCGTTTGTGATCGGCTGAAGGTAAGCGAGCGAACAGCGAACATTCCGGTCATTTTTCTGAGCGCCATGGATGAAGAACTGGATAAGGTGATGGCGTTTGAGGCAGGAGGTGTCGATTACATTACCAAACCGTTCCAACTGGTAGAAGTGCTGGCTCGAATTGAAACGCACTTACAGGTGAGCCGGTTACGGCAGCAGCTACAGCAACAAAATGCGCAGCTACAGCAGGAAATTGCCCAGCGAGCCGCCGCTGAATCGGCGCTAGAACGGTTGAACCACGAATTAGAGATCCGCATTCGAGAACGCACCCTTGAGTTAGAGGCAACCAATCAATTGCTGCTGGGTTTGCAAACTGAATTGCAGCAGGCTTTGCTACAAGAGCAGCGATTAAATCAGTTCAAATCTCAAATCTTCTCGGCTTTGTCGGCTAAGCTACACGAGCCGTTAACCAACATTCTTGCAGCCACCGAACTGCATCATCATAAGTGGGACAATCAAGAACCCAATCGCTTAAAACCAGAGCATCAATCAATTCGCAGCATCGCTGAAAATGCCCAATTACTGCAACAGGTGATTCATCAATCCCTACACTCTGTCAACACGCCGATCAGTCTGCCTGAATTTTCGCCTCAGTTTATCAACCTCAGCCAATTGTGCCAAAGGTTTGTAGAAACATGGCAACTGCCCGAATCTCCGCTCTATCAGCTTTCCTTCATCAGTTGGGGAAAATGTCCGGGATTACTGTGGGTGGATGGAATCCTCCTGCAACAGGCTTTTTTTCAGTTACTCTCGAATGCGGTGCAATATTCACCAACGGGCGGCACAATTTTGTTTCAGCTTGTGTATGAATCAACCCAAGCCATCATTCAAGTCCGCGATGAAGGCATCGGTATTCCGGTCGAGGAACTGAACCGCGTGTTTGACTGCTTCTACTGCGCTAGCAATTCGGCTCAAGTCAACACCACCGGATTTGGACTCGGTCTTACCTTAGCCAAACAAGCGATCGAGGTCCATCAAGGCACCATCGAAATTGACAGTGCCCTTGGCAAAGGCACAACTGTCACCCTAAAGTTACCCTTGGTCACAAAAGACCTCCGAGGGCAAGTTTAGCTCAGATCTTTTTCACCAAAAGCCAAGCCGCTCATCAACCCAGACTCGCATGGGCAGGTTTAGCCCACATCTTTTCACCAAAAGCCAACTCCCCGCTCAAAACCGACCCCAAAAGTACGGGCAGGTTTAGCCCAGATCTTTTTCACCAAAAGCCAACTCCCCGCTCAAAACCTGCCCCCATCCAACTAGATCCGCACGATAGAAAGCTCCACCTCGCCGTCATTATCTGCAATGTAGGTATCGAAGAAGAAAGCGCAAAGTGTAGCCGGTTCCAGCACTTCCAGCGTCAGAGTATCATCGTAGCCATTTAAAGTAGACCACGTTGCCATAACCGGAACGCCTGTTTTGCGGTTAATCACCTTACCGCCGTAGATCCACAGCATCACCAGCGGTTCGCCCTCATGTTCGGTTGCGCCCTGATAGTCGAAGCTGCCTTCTCGAATTTTGATCACAGTCGTTCCGGTTTCTAGTGACACCGACACCGAAACTTCGTCTTGTAGCCTCGACATCACTTCAGCACTCAGCACATAGCAATTGTGCTTGCTGTGAACCTTTAGCTCACTCACGGTACAGGCTTCCATTGTGGTCTCCTCGCTGATCGTCAAAGTGGGTGGGTTTAACTCCGGGTCATCCCCGAACGGACGAATCAGCCTACCGACTTTTTTGCTGGTATCTCCTCCAGCATTGCAGTAGGCGTAATCTGCCAAATCTCCTGACAGTAGGCTCGAATCGCGCGATCGGACGAAAATTTGCCCATTCGCGCCGTACTCAAGATCGACCTGCGAGTCCAACCTGCGGTATCTTGATAAGCCCGACTGACTCGCTCCTGACATTCAAGATAAGACGCATAATCTGCCAACAGCATGTAGCGGTCGTAATAGAGCAGCAGATTCACCAGCGGTTTAAATAACTCCCCATCGCCGCCTGCCAACTCGCCGGATGCGATCAGATCAATTGCCGCCCTGAGTTCTGGGTTCGCGTAATAAACCTCCATCGGGTTGTAGCTATGGGCGCGGCGTTGCGCTACTTCGGGAGCCGTTAAGCCAAACTGAAAGAAATTTTCGGCTCCAATTGCCGATTGGAGTTCAATATTCGTGCCGTCGAGCGTGCCAATCACCAGTGCGCCGTTGAGTGCCGCGATCAGGTTGCCCGTGTCGCCTGCCTCAGTGCCTGCTACCGAAATGTGTTCAACTAAATCAGCGGCAGGGTGGATCGGCTGCGCAGTTTTGATGTTCAGATCGGGCAAAAACACCACCTTAAGCCTGTTTCGCACGATCGGGTCGGCATTCACCACCGCGCCAACGGCATGAATCAGCTTGATCATCAGCTTGGCAATGAAATAATCGGGAGCCGCTTTGCCTGCGAAGATGAAGGTGCGTGGCGTTAAGTCTAGATCTGGATTGGCTTTCAGCCGATTGTAGAGCGTCAGAATATGCAGCACGTTGAGATGTTGCCGTTTGTATTCGTGCATCACCATCGCCTGCACATCAAACAGCGAGCTCGGATCAACCTGAATGCCGCACTGTTGCAGAATTTGCGTCGCCAGCTTTTGTTTCGCCGCGTGCTTGACCTGTCGCCAATTGTTGCGAAAAGCAGCATCTTCGGCAAACGCTTCTAAGCGCTGCAATTCGTCCAGATTCGTGATCCAGCTTTCGCCAATGGTGCGACTCATCAAAGCCGCCAGTTCGGGGTTGCCTTGCAGCAGGAAGCGACGCGGTGTGACTCCGTTTGTTTGGTTGCTAAACTTCTCTGGATTCATTTCGTAGAAGTCGCGCAACGCCGTTTGCTTCAGCAGATCGGTATGCAGCAGCGACACCCCATTCACAGCATGGCTGCCAACACACGCCAAAAAGTTGGTGCGAATATAGCGCTCGCCTCGCTCATCGATCAGCGACATCCGGTTGAGCCGATCCAAATCATCGCCATACTTTGCCTTAACTGCCTCCAACAGCCGATAGTTGATTTCATAGATAATCTCTAAATGGCGCGGCAACAGGTCGCCAAAGGTTTTCACCGTCCAGAGGTTATCCAGCGTTTCCGGCATCAGGCTGTGATTGGTGTAGGCACAGGTGCGCTGGGTAATTTCCCAAGCTTGCTCCCAGGCGATGCCTTGCTCATCTACCAGCAGCCGCATCAGTTCAGCAATCCCCAAGGCTGGATCAGTATCGTTGAGTTGTAGGGCGAATCGATCAGCCAGCGTTTCCGGTTCACCTGTGAACTGATGCAGCCGCAGCACATCTTGTAAAGCACAGGACACCAGGAAAAACTGCTGCTTCAGCCGCAACACCTTACCTTGGGCATCGGCATCAATCGGGTAGAGCACCTTGCACAAATCGCTGGCATCGGCTCGCCACAACCGCAGTAAGTTGACGGTCGCAGTCTGGCAGCCCGGAATCGGCGTATCGTAGGGGATGCCTTGCAAGGTTTCGGCTGCTGCCCACCGGACTCGATAGCGTCCCTGTTCGTCCATGTAAGCTTCAGTTGTGCCGCCAAATTGGACTGCAATCGCCTGATCGGGGCGTTCCACTTCCCAGGGGTTGCCGTGGCGCAGCCAAGTATCGGTGACTTCGACTTGCCAACCGTCCTGAATTTTTTGGTCAAAAATGCCATATTCATAGCGCAACCCATAGCCAATTGCAGGCACGTTGGCAGTAGAAAGCGAATCCAAGTAGCAAACCATCAGCCGCCCCAGTCCACCTCTGCCCAATCCTGGCTCTTCTTCTTGGTCGATTAGCCGCCGCAGATCCAGCCCCAATTCCTGCATCGCTGCTGTCGCTTCGTCCAGCAAACCCAGGTTAATCAGGCTATTTTCCAGATGCGGGCCAGGCATGAACTCTGCTGAGATTTCGCCCACAATTCGCGCATCCGACTCAGACAAGTAAACCATCGGAGTGTTGAGGTTCAACAGCCGATCGCACAGCATAGCAGCCAGCGCCGTGTAAGCTTCTAGCGAGGTGGCAGTAGCAGGCACTTTGTCGTAGCGGTTGAGGTAGCTGAGAAACACCTGCTGAAACGAAGTCATCTCATCGATCAATTCAGCTAACGGGGCAGCCACAGGCAGCGGTTCGGGAAAGGCAATCGCTGCAATAGGCTCTGTCAGCGGTTCTGAAACTGGTTCTGAAACTGGTTCTGGTGCTGCCAACGGTTCTGGTGCTAGGGGAGTTTCCAGCGCAAGCACCTCGCCTGATTCAACCTCGTCTAGGGTTTCTGGTTGCGGTTCTGATGCGATCCACTCGACGGTAATAATCTCCGCTTCCATTTGTCCCGATGCAGCTTCCCCGGATACAGATTGTCCCGATGCAGATTCTCCGGATGCAGATTCTCCGGATGCAGGTTCGGGCACAGATTCAAAGACAAGCTCCTCTATATCTGGTTCTACAACCTCTGATTCCGTAACCTCCGATTCTGTAACCTCTGATTCCGTAACCTCTATTATTTCTACAACCAGCCGTTCCGAAATGGATGGTTCTGAATTCAGCCATGAGCTTTCAACTTCAACCGGCTGATCAACCGTACCTTCTACCGGATTTTCTGGCTCTGAAGCAATGAATTCCACCAACGTTTCTGGCTCTGGTTCCTGAAACAAAACTTCTGACTCAGGTTCTGCCGTCGCTTCTGGGGCTACAGCCAAATCAGATATCACCTCCGCTGGAACTTCTGGGGCAATCAGCGCCGCCGCAATTTCCTCAGCACTCATGGATGGTGCGCTCACTTCTGGTGAGGTAATTTCTGTTGCAAATTCCGCTGGCTCGATCCAGTCTGCGTCCAAATCTTCGTCTAGCGCATCCAAGTTGATCGTTACTCCAACGGTTTCAGCAGGCGGCTCAACGGCAGGTGGAGTTGTGAGCGGTGCAGGAGCCGGCGTCGGCACAGGGGCAGCAGGCGGTTTTGCTTGACGTTGGAGCAGCCAGCGAATCAATAGTCCGATCAAAACCAACGGCAAAACTAACCAGAGAAAAATACTGGGCTGACGGTTGGCTGGGCTGACGGCATCTGGTTGAGTGAATCCGAGTGGCGGCGCACCTGCGTCTATGGGCTGGCTGACGGGTTGGGCAGTTGGCGACAAAACAGGCTTTTCTCCGGCGGCCACGGCTTTTGCTTCTGCGAGTTTGGCTGCCGCGACAGCCGCTTGTCCGGGTTTAGCGGTGGCAAACCCCAAAAAAGACTGCACCGCGTCGCTCGGCTCTTGCTTGTAGGCGTACCCCCGCACCTGTCCGTAAGGATAGAGCGCATCGTCGGGCAACACATCCTGCGTGATCGTCAGCTTCACGATTCGGGCTTGGTCTTGGTTGACGACTTGGCTAGCAATCGCATAGCTGATGCCGTTATCTCCAAGGGCTGCAACCACGGCGGCTGTGTCATCATCGTTGAGATGCACTACCGTTTCGCTGGCTGTAAATTGGGGATCACGGAACATCGGATAGCGGCGCAGCGCCAATCGGGTATCGCTAAGCTCAGGTCGATCGATGACGCGAATCTCTGCTTCTGGGCCACCCACCTCCGCCCAGTTGGTGATCTCACCTCGGAAAATTTTCGTTAGCTGCTCAATCGTCAGGTTGCCCGTGAAGGGGTTGTCTCGACCGATAATGATGGCAATTTTTTCTCGGCTAATTGGAATTTCGATCAGTCCTTTCGCCTTTTCTGCGGCAGTCAAAGAACGCCCAATCGCCGCCAAATCGATCTGATCGTTAATTAACTTTTCGATGCCCGCCTCCGTGCTACTCGACCTCAGCTTCACTGCGGCATCAGGAAATTGCTCCTCATAACGTTGCTGCAATAGTTGATTAATCGCCGTCATGCTGTCAGAGCCATCGATTCGCAGGGTTTTGTCCGAGGTTTCTGCAAGCCTAGATTCGGCAATATTCTCAGTGAAACTGATCGTTTGAGCAAAAATAACCGGAGCAGGCGGCGCACTAGCCACCCAGTTAATGGGAGCCGCCACAGTCATCGGCTGACTGAACATCGTCGGTGCGGCCGCCAAACTCAGCAACAACACCAACTTCAGGGAAATGGGGAGTTTTCTCTGAAGCATAAGTTAAAAACATTCCACCGTTTTGATTCCCTTGCTGAAGGCAAAGGCTGAAATGATAACCGCTAGCGATGTTCCCAGAAAGCATGAGAAAAGGAAGTCTTTCTCTATACATTTCGTCACACTTGACACAGATTGTATTAATTTGCATCAAGTTGGCGCGTCATCCATGAATGGTCAAACGCTTGCAGCATCCGTCTGATCGCGCTCGCCCTCCAAAACAGGCTAAGGGCTATCGCGCTGCCATGGTCAGGGTTTTAGCTGGAATGGATAACAGCCCTAGAACTATCGCTTCTATCGCCCTTCATTTGACTAGCAGATTAGCGGTTACTTGCTTGTCTTGTTTCGTGTTGTCAATTTACTGGTCTTCACTTATCCATCTACTTTAACGGATCATATCCCCGATTCATCAGGGAATATCGCCAGCGAGATTTCAACTCCGCTCAACGCTCGAACTCCAAGCCAAAGCGGGGTGAGCGCATACAAAAGTACATATCTCAATAAGCGCCAATCTCGACTACTTTATTGCGAATAGTGTCATCAATCAGGGCTTATTGCAAAAGAATTTGACTGCTTTAATTTGACTGCTTTAGCGTTGTGTAAGTCTAGATTGTGCCGCCCCTAGCGTATTAAGAACCGTGTGCGTTTGCCCTAGGGGTGAGCGCAGCCGAACCCCAAATCCTAAGTTTCATTGAGTTCGCTGACTGATTGGCATTAAACCCTAGCTGAGAGAGAAACACAGCAATTTTCAATCGTCAATTATAGCGTTACGCATTGAGCTTTGGACATAGGGGGTGTGGGGGCTACGCCCCCAGCTAGTCACCCTACTACCCCGTTCAACCCTTCACGCCCAGCTTACGTTACCG
>JAAUQT010000149.1 GCA_012033495.1 Cyanobacteria bacterium RM1_2_2
AGACCTTCTTGCATTGACTAAGTACCTCTGGTTTGAAAGCTGGCAACATCTCTTGGATTTCATGCTCTCTGACTCCCCACCTGCTCAAACTGCTGATTCTTCTTAGTTTCTGAATTTAGAATTGCTGACTCCATGCCGGGAGTTGCCCCAACCTCGCTCCGGTTCCCTGACTCGTATACACTGATAGGTTGTGATCAGTGAGTTAAAATCGCTAAAGCTTTTAACAGCTTGATTGCACCTTCTCTCAGAAAGAATGTAACTGTCGGAATTTCATTGTCAGAGGTCATCGCATGGCGTCCATCCGCGAACTACACCAACAGCTTGTTAGCAAAGAACGATCGGCGGTTGAAATCGCCCAAGCGGCCCTTGATCGGATTCAAGCCTTGGAACCGAAAGTGAAAAGCTTTTTGTGTATCACAACCGAGCGAGCCTTAGAGCAAGCCCAACAAGTGGATGCCAAAATTGCTGCTGGAGAAGAAATTGGACTGCTGGCAGGCATTCCCATCGGCATTAAAGACAACCTGTGTACGCAGGGCATTCCGACGACCTGCGCCTCAAAAATTTTGGAAAACTTCGTGCCGCCCTACGAATCGACCGTGACCCAGCGGTTAGCAGATGCCGGAACGGTGATGGTCGGCAAAACCAACCTCGACGAATTTGCCATGGGTGGCTCCACCGAGAATTCTGCCTTTCACACTACCGCTAACCCCTGGGATCTAGAGCGCGTACCGGGTGGCTCGTCGGGCGGATCGGCGGCGGCAGTGGCGGCAGGCGAATGTACCGTGGCGTTGGGATCGGATACGGGCGGCTCGATCCGTCAGCCTGCGGCGTTGTGTGGCGTTGTCGGGATGAAACCCACCTACGGGCTGGTTTCGCGTTACGGATTGGTGGCGTTTGCCTCTTCGCTGGATCAAATTGGCCCGTTTGGGCGATCGGTGGAAGATGTGGCGATTGTGCTACAGGCGATTGCCGGCCATGATCCCAAAGATTCCACGAGCCTCAAAGTCGAAATTCCCACCTACACTGATTTCCTCCAGCCGTTGCCCCAAAAAGGCAAGCAAAAGTTTCGGGTGGGTGTGATTCAAGAAACCTTTGGCGAAGGGCTTGATCCATCGGTTAGTCAGGCGGTGATGGCGGCCGTGGCGCAGTTTAAGGACATGGGAGCCGAGATCATTGACATCTCTTGCCCGCAGTTTCGCTATGGTGTCCCGACGTACTATGTGATTGCCCCTTCCGAAGCCTCTGCCAACCTAGCCCGCTATGACGGCGTCAAGTATGGCTTCCGCACCGAGAAGCCCGAAAACCTGATGGCGATGTATACCCAGACTCGCGCCCAAGGGTTTGGAGCCGAGGTGAAGCGGCGAATCATGATTGGCACCTACGCCCTTTCTGCCGGATATTATGACGCCTATTACCTGAAAGCACAGAAAGTTCGCACCCTGATTAAACAGGACTTTGAGCGCGCCTTTGAACAAGTCGATGTGCTGGTGTGCCCCACCTCGCCAACCACCGCCTTCAAAGCCGGAGACAAAACCAACGATCCGCTCAGCATGTATTTACTTGACCTGATGACAATTCCGGTGAACCTAGCCGGACTGCCCGGACTCAGTTTGCCCTGCGGCTTCGACGAGCAAGGACTCCCCATCGGGCTGCAAATTATCGGCAATGTGTTACGCGAAGATTTAGTGCTGCAAGCCGCCTACGCTTACGAGCAAGCAACCGAGTGGCACACTCACACCCCGAAGCTGTGAAATCTCAACCGCCGCAGCCACCACAGCCACCGCAGCCGCCACAGCCACCATCACCGCCGCCATCGCCACCGCCATCGCCGCTACTGTCGCCCCCGAAATTACCGACACTGGAGCTACCTGAAGAACGAGAAGTCCCCCTGCGAGAGGTGGTCTGATTGGAGACCATGCCGATTAACATCAAACCACCAAAAATAATCCAAATGATTGCCCCGTTTAGCGTCATCCAAAGGAAGTAGAGTGAGCCTGGAAGAGTAATAACCAAGGACAAGATCACGAGAAATCTACAGATGCGAACAAGCAGTCCTGGAAAGCCATATTCCAGTTTTAGGTTGTGTCTGACGACACTGAGGATATACACGCCGAGAATCAGACAGATTACAGTCAAGTAGCCCACCGGACGTTCGCGGCTCAGCCCAATGAAAATGCGGGCAATTCCCAAACCACACAGAGTCGTCATTCCCAGCCATGAACCTAAACTCACAAACCCTGCCCAGCGCGTGACCTGCGTACTCGTCCAATCGATGCTGACCACAAATTCTTGCCAAGACAGTGGAAAGGGTTCACTCATCTGTTTCGCTTGCTCTCTGGAAACAGAGGGTTGCCAAAATTGTCCACAGGCACTAAACAGCGCTCCCGAAAAGAACGCCAGCAGGTAGAACCCAATGAAAGCTGGCCCGGTGGGTTTTGCCACATCCAATCCAACTCGGAGCAGCGTCAACCCAAATAGCAGCAGGGCGAGTAGGGTCAGCAGCGGAGAGAGCAGTTGCGTGTTGCGGTTGAACAGTTTACCGACGCCTGTAACGGCAAGCGCCCCCAAGAAACCCGCAGTCCCGATTAAAAAATAGCTGAGTGCAAAGTCGGGAAGTGATTCAGTGAACAGGTGGGTTGACTGAATTGCTTCTCTGTTGCAGCCAGTTAGCCCCAGAAGCACCGTCAAAACCAGCAGCGGCAGGATTAAATTGCGGTGCGGTAGAACATTGCTGAGGTGTTTGCTGAAGGATTTGCTGAAGGGTTTGCTGAGAACTGGAAACTCAAATTTTGGAATCATCCAGTTTTGTTGCGTATTGACACGAACAAAGTGAATATCGCGCCCAAATCGAATCTGCGACGGTGGCCAAATATCTGCTGGCGGCACTCCAAAAATCTGCTCATAGCTGCTGAGGGTCTGCTCATACCAATCAGTAAATTTGTGTTGCTCTTGTTTGCCGCCTTGAGTTGGCCCGTGATGTAAGGGTGTTTGCAAAACCTGTGGACAAAAGACCTCCCAGTAGGAGCGCGTGTAAAGCAGATGCAAATGCCACACCTGATCCACCTGATCGGATGGCGTCACAGGATGCCCTGCTACAACTGCCAGAAAGGCAAATTTTTTATATTCTTCAATCACGCGATGGGCATAGCCTAAACTCCAATGGTTGTCTCTGGCGAGCCGTCGGCTGAAGCTCAAACTGGCATCCGGCTGATCGAGCGAAAAGTCCTGAAGCCGCTGATAAAGCGCTGCTTGTTCCAAGTTCATCATTAGAGACCGATCCTGAATTGAGAGAGGTGGCATAGGAATCTGGGAATCAATATCGATACAATAAACAGGGCTTATGCAAGCAGCCTAACCAGCCACCGATGGCTCAGCGCTCAGTTCTGCGCTCAGTTCTGCGCTCAGTTCTGCGCTCACCCTAAAGTGTTCACCCCTTGCGAGTTAGCTCAATCTCTATGTCAGTTCTTCTCAGACTGTCTTTATGGCTTGCGGGATTTGTCGTCACCGCTTACCTAACCATTTGTTTGCTGCTGTATTTTCGGCAAACTCGCCTGATTTTTTTTCCTGCCGCCACAATTGAAACCACACCAGCCGATTTGGGAATGCCCTACGAAGAAGTTTGGCTCCCCGTTCAGCAGTCTGAACGCAGCGAACGGATTCATGGCTGGTGGATGCCTGCCCAGAGCGAAACGGCAGAGGTGCTGCTATACCTACACGGCAACGGGGTCAACATCGGCGCAAATGTAGGACACGCTAAACGCTTCCATCAGCTTGGACTCTCAGTTTTGCTGATTGACTATCGGGGCTATGGCCGCAGTGAGGGCGGGTTTCCGACTGAGCAGCAGGTTTACCAAGATGCCGAAACTAGCTGGCGCTACCTCACCCAGACTCGAAAAATTCCGTCAGAATCGATTTTGCTCTACGGGCATTCGCTCGGTGGGGCGGTTGCAGTTAATCTTGCAGTTCACCATCCCGACGCTGCGGGGCTGATCGTGCAAAGCTCGTTTACCTCGATTCGAGACATGGTTGAGCGCAGGCCCCGCTACCAGATTTTTCCAGTCGAGCAACTTTTGCATCAACGCTTCGACTCCATCCGTAAAGTACCGCTCCTAAAAATGCCGGTTCTGTTCATTCACGGTTTAGCAGATATACAAGTTCCTGCCACGATGAGCGAAGCGCTTTATGCCGCCACACCCGATCCCAAGCAGCTTTATCTTGTGCCGCTGGCAGGTCATAACAATGTGGCAGACACGGCTGGCGCTGAGTATTTGAAGGTTGTGCAGCAGTTTATCCAGCGAAGTCGGCAGCCTAGCATCAAACTAGACGGGCGGGTTTAGCAGATCAATGGGCATCCGGCAATGGAGTTGACCGCAAAACCTGCCTTACCCACAGATCGAACGGATTGAATTCCCATTCCTTACTCTCTATCTCCCTCAGCCTCAGCCTTCATCGGACTCCGGTGGGGTGACAAGCTGGAAAAAATTTGTTCAATTAAGTGTTTAGCTTTGGTATCGAGGCGGAGCCAATCTACTTCGCCGTTGTCGTCGATTAGGCTGAGGTCAATCTCAACGATCATGTCTTGATCAAGGGCATTGAGGATGGGGCTGTAGTTGCGGAAGCAAACCTGATAGCAAAGCTGCCATAAATCAACAGTGATCTGGCGGTCGCCTCTTTGCAAGCACAGCACATAACTCGGATGGGGGCGAGGTAGACGGGCTAGCTGCTCTTCGATGGCTTCTGCTTCGTCTGGAGAGGCTTTAACAAGCTGCTGTTGAAGTTGCGTGACTTGTGTTTTTGTTTCCTCTGAAACGCCTTCGGGCCAAATAGGCGTGTCTTGATAAGTCCCCTGCCAGTTGGACTGCTCTAGCTGTTTGCGAATGTTATCCAGCACGCGGATAAAGACAGGCTGCATCAGTAGATCGGCTTGTTCCCAAGCGCGGATGTCGGCAAATTTTGGCATCTCTATCTACCCTCCAAACGCTGACTTGATGCCTTGATCATAGGACGGAGCGGTCTTGTTTTGGCAGTTTCACCTTTGTCTCAGGAGAAGATATCGCAATCCTCAATGATTCGTGAATGCAAGATCCCCGGCATCTGGAAAATTCTGGGGATCTGAATGGCTGAATTTCATGACCCGCTATTATCCTCAACCTGCTCGCACAGGGATTTGATTTGCTGAAATCTCCTAAGCTGTCTTGTCGAAGCGGCTGCATATTTTTGAGAATCCTCGCCTAGTAATCTTTGTCACCTCAGTGAATGAGTTTCAAGGACAAAAGCATGAATCGGTCTTGTTTAATTCTGCTACACAACATTTTGTTCATTGGAGCCTTCCTGCCGCTTTGTTTGGTTTCGCTACCGATTCAACTCAGCAGCACTGAGCCAACCTTGTCTAACTCATCTCAGTTTCTAGGCTTTGGTAGTGGCATCCCAGAATTGCGCAGTGGCGGCGGTACACGCTGATGATGTGGTACACGCTGATGATGTAATGAAGCCAGGAACGGATAGTTAAGATGGAGATCAGTAGAGCATTTGAAGCCTAGAGGTTACGTCTTGACTTCGGAACCGATTCCTCCCATTTCCTCATCCGAGGCGGCACAAAACCCATTTGAACTGCCCGCAGCCATACTTGATTTAACGTCTGATTCTGAAAAGCTTGAGTCTGAAAAGCCTGAAGCTGAAGCGGATCAAGCTTTGGACGAAATCGTGCATCAGTTTACCGACCTTCAGGCAGATCTGAACTACCAGCAGGCGCAGGAAGCTTTACGCGATTTGGTGAATCGGCTTGACCTCACCATGCGGGAAAAATCGGGTTTGGAGGCGGAACTGCATCGGCTTGATGTCATGCTGGAAAAGCTTGATCGGCAGGTGATCCACATTGCGGTATTTGGCATGGTAGGGCGCGGCAAGTCGTCGCTGCTGAATGCGCTGTTGGGTCAGGAAATTTTTGCGACTGGCCCCGTTCATGGGGTCACTCAAACACTGCAAACTGCTCAATGGAATGCGACACGAGAAGCGATGGCAGGGGGTGATTTGTGGCGGGTTTCGCTGCCAGGACAAGGAAATTCCTGCATCGAACTGATGGATACTCCCGGCATTGATGAAGTCGATGGAGAAGCGCAGGAAACAATGGCGCGGCAGGTAGCCAAACAAGCTGATTTAATTTTGTTTGTGGTGGCAGGCGACATGACACAGGTGGAGTTTAAGGCCCTTTCTCACTTGCGGCAAGCCAGCAAGCCAATCCTGCTTGTGTTCAACAAAATTGACCAGTATCCGCAAGCTGATCGGCAAGCAATTTACGAAAAAATCCGTGATGAACGGGTGCGAGAATTGCTGTCTCCCGACGAGATTGTGATGGCGGCGGCTTCTCCCCTAGTGGCTAAAGCGGTTCGTCGTGCTGATGGGCAACTCGTCCCCCAACTGGATCGCGGCAAAGCAGATGTGGAAGCGCTGAAGCTAAAAATTTTAGAAATTCTGCATCGAGAAGGCAAATCTTTGGTAGCGCTTAACACCATGCTGTATGCCGATGACGTAAACGAGCAAGTCGTGCGCCGCAAAATGGAAATTCGGGATCGCAGTGCTGATCAATTGATTTGGAGTACCGTGATGACAAAAGCGGTTGCAATTGCTCTAAATCCAGTGACGGTGCTTGATTTGTTTAGCAGTGCTGTAATCGACGGAGCAATGATTCTGGCACTGTCTCGTCTTTATGGAATTGCCATGACCCAACAAGGCGCAGTTCAGCTTTTACAGAAAATCCTCGTCAGTATGGGAGGTGTGACGGCAACCGAACTGCTGAGCATCCTAGGACTCGGATCGCTGAAGGGCTTTTTAGGACTGGCGGCTCCCGCTACCGCTGGCGGCTCTCTGGTTCCCTACGCCACAATTGCGCTGACTCAAGCGGGAATTGGCGGCGTTGCTTCCTACAGCATTGGGCAGATTAGCAAAACCTATTTGGCGAATGGCGCAACTTGGGGCCCCAACGGCCCAAAAGCAGTGGTAGACCGAATTTTATCCTCGCTGGATGAAGCCTCGATTCTAAACCGCGTTAAAGATGAACTCAAAGAAAAACTAACAGCCCAACGCTGGAATTTACGCTGAATTTTAGTTAGCCAACTTGGCAATTTTTATGGAATCCTTGTGTTCCTTCACGCTAAATTTAGCGATCAATTTGAACAAACGAGATAGGCTGAGAAGTAGGGTTCGTAAAGAATCCGACCCAGGTAAGAGACAGACAGATGTGGGGGCTCATTTCTGTCTGTCTCACTTGGGGCTAATCCATAGCTTCACTCGCAAGCTTGTCAATTTCGACAACTGATTTTTCAATTCTTAGAATCACAACTTCCAAGAACACAATGCTGCTGAGTCAGTTACGTTGAATAAATTACGTTGAATAAATTGCAAGAATTCGCAATTCATAGTTGTGGGGCGTTGCGAAGTTCAGTAATCTTGAGCTACCGTTTGATCGGTGCTTTTGGTTAGCACCCTCATATTTTAGTTACGTTTGCAGACAGGTTTCACTTTCAACTACAACTTGACGCACATCTACTTCTTTAGTGCCATCCACTTGTTCGGCCAAGTCAATGACTTGCCGTAGAGTATCGGTGTTAGCAACCTTACCCAGTAAGCTAATGCGGTCGCCGTGTTGAATGATACATAGAGTATTGATTTGCCGTATTTCAGAGTGTTGATCGAAAGCTTGCGCAACTCGTTTTGCTAAGCCCTGAGGATCATATTCTCCATGAATGCCAACATATTCCAAAGGTAAGGTTAAAACCGTTTCGGATTTACGTTGCGGCGCCCTATCTAATCTCCCTGGTATTGCAGTCAGGTTGGCTCCATAACTACTGGTAGCAGGTTCTGGCTGTAATCCACTGGCATTCATCAACATGAATACGCGCTGTAGCCAACTCATAGAATTGCCTCCTGAATATGTAGGTAGAAATTGAGTAGATAAAAGGCAATAGAAACGATTCAGTTTGACTTATTTGACTTGAATCTCACCTGTCTTTGATTGTCAAACGACTCTCGAATTCACCTAGCTTTTTCGACTTCTTTCAGAGTAATTGGTTCCAATAGGCTGACGAAGATTTTGCTGGTTACATTGAAATCAATCACGCTCACATTTGTATAGCAGACGGTGAATAGTCTGAAGGCTTAGCGATAACAAAGAACAGCATCGAGGAAAGCAAGATGAATTTAATAGAGCTATTTGTAGTCTTTCAAGCAGTGTCGTTGGTTTAGTGAATAAAAACGTCCTACTAAAGCAAGAAATTCTGTTGATTAAAAGCAGTTTTATGTAGCGCGACCTGATCAACTGCGACTTTGCACATGCGACTTTGCACACCCCTATGCTTTGCAAACTGTTGTCCTCAGCAGAAGGAAGCCTTTACTTCCTTTTGTATCACTCTTGTAGCAATGCCTAATCATTTATGAAAAGCGAACTGTTATGAGCAAGGGGCTTTATAAGCGCTTTGCCTTTCACACATCCCTTAGAATTGCTGTATGGCAATCCTAGATGATTCCTGAGCGCAAGATCCCCGGATTCTCTGAGAATTTAGGAATCTAATACAGCTAATTCTCATCACTCCTATCGGATTGCTATAGCAGAGAGAAAATCACTCAGATCGATGCAATCTGATGCAATCTATAGATCTGAAGCAGTTTAATCTTCTCGTTCTCGTTCACTTGAAATACCGTGAGTTGGAACACCAAGAGTGGGCTACGGATAGAAACTGTTTGTAAACAAAGATTTAGATCCCCCTAAATCCCCCTTCAAAAGGGGGACTTCAGACTTTTTGGCTCGGTTCCCTCCTTTCTAAGGAGGGTTAGGGAGGCAAGTCTTGAAGCCTGTTTCAGCCTCTTCAAATTCATTTACAAACAGTCTCTTAAGGATTTGTAATTCTACATCCATTGCCCTTCTTCCCTTTGAGATCCTTTTCTGTTTATCCCTTTATTTAGAAAACCCGGAAAGTGACAGAAGAGGGGTATTGAGCAAAAACTTAAAAAAGGTCACTCAATCAAGATACTTACTGTTCATCCAGATCCAGGGGTCGTTGAGTTTGAAGAAATGCGTGTTTATGGTTTGGCAAATGTAAAAACGACGTATTCTGATATTGAAACCGGGCTAAAATCCTTTTGTCATTTGAAGCAAATCTCACCTAATAACTTAATAATTCGCACAATTCACTATCCGCTTGGATATGGTGTCGTTGGGATCAACCCTGATTCTGCCTCTGGCATTTTGTATATCAAAAACTATGCATTTAAAATGCCAGGTGGAGCAAAGCCAAAATTCACATTACGGACAAAAGATGGATTTTGGTATGATTTTTATAGACAGGAGATATAAAACTTGTGGGACGCAGGAAGCGAATGGAGATGCGAGGATAATCTATGAACTACCGAAATTACATCACGATTGAGCCTAATAAACGCGGTGGTAAGCCTTGCGTCCGTGGTTTGCGTATTACGGTTTATGAAGTGCTTGAGTACCTGGCTTCCGAGATGACCGAAGCAGAAATCCTTGATGATTTTCCTGATCTGACGCGAGAAGATTTAAAAGCCTGCATTGCTTATGCCGCTGATCGTGAACGGCGGTTTATGACCGCTCCATTATCTGCATGAAATTACTTTTTGATGAAAACTTGTCACCCAAGTTGCCGAACCGTTTAAGTGATCTTTTCCCAAACTCGCTTCATGTTCGAGATGTGGGCATGAAAGCAACGATCGATCCAATAGTTTGGGATTATGCAAAAGACAATAATTTGATGATTGTCTCGAAAGACGCTGACATGCACGACTTGAGCTTAGTATTTGGAAATCCACCGAAAGTTATTTGGCTGCGACTTGGAAACTGTTCGACATCGCAAGTTGAAAGCTTGCTGCGTCGAAATTTTGACGCGATTAAACTGTTTTATGAAGATGAGAATTTATCGCTGCTTGCTTTATCATAATGCACCGATGGCTTTGGATATCTTTCCAGGAGTTTACAAGTATATTTCCAGGGGCTTTATCAACGGAGAAAACATAGTGGTGAGCACCGCATAATATGTCCTGAGTCCGACGAAGTCAAGAACATTAGATTCAGATGTATCATCTAATCGTTTTCTTCAGATTCTCCTGTTCGTTCTTCTCGTCAAAAACAATCACAGCAAAAATGTTTCAAGATTGAGGATTAATAACTCAATCTTCCTTTCACTAGAACATCAATTTCTATTGTTTCTGCGATGTTCTATACCTCATTATTTTATTCCTTCCATAAGCGCTAAGTTTTGCACTAAGGGTGAACCTTTTCGTCGCAATGCCATCAGATACTTCACCTCATCATACGGTTGCTTATCTTGCCAACAACGGAACACTATCCGTATCCACTTGAAGGCTAAAGCTCTGATTGCCCTTTGATGCGTCTTTCCCTTCTTCGGTTGCATCTGATAAAACGCCTCTGCCCAAAACGAGTGTTTGCGAGTCTGCAATGCCCATTCCACAAACGTCTGTCTCAAGAACTTCGGGCAACTCCACCGCGCCAGTTCCCTACGGAGGGAAACCCTCCTTCAGGACTGGCTTGCCAATGCACCCACGATTTCTGCCCACTGCTCTCCTTGACTGGTGCAATGCCGCTATAGCGCAGCAGATCCTGTGCACTACCGAAGCGTTGGCGTTCTTCTCCAAAGGCAACTAGCAATCGCGGCGCTAACTGAGGTTCTGCGCCTGGCAGGGCTGCAAATAATTCAGCATCTGGGTGTGATTCAAACAACTCCTCAATTTTGGCATCAAACGTGGCAATACTCGGCAGCAAGACCTGCAACTGAGCAACCAAGGCTGCAACCAAGAGCTGAAGCGGTTCAACAATCCCTGCATCTTCGCTTAACACACCCCCTTGCTCAATCTGCTCCAGACGACGATTAATGGTCTTGGCTTGCACCCCATGATGGGATTTGAAAAACTGCTCTAGCTCTTCGTTGGGGGCAGATTGTGCGGCTTGAAGGCTGGGATAGCGAGTCAAAAACTCACAAAACACTTGGGTGCCCTTGTCCTCAAACCAGTCCAGCACTTGGGGATAGTACCCCTTGAGGGCTGCTGTGATGCGACTGGTCAGCCGCACCTTCTCTGCTACCAACATGCGGCGATTCTCCACTAACTGCTGGAGCGACCGCAATGTGGCACTGCCGGGTCTCCAAGCCTTGAGTTTGTCTGAGTGCTTGAGCAGCAGTTCGACCAGGCTTTGAGCATCGGTAGGGTCTGCTTTGGCACGAGAGGGGGCAAACGCTTGTCGGTACTTGGCAACCGTTTGAGGATTAACTGGATAAAGCACCAGAAACTCGTACTTGCACAGCGCATAAATCAAGGGTTCTCGTTTTTGTTCGGTGCAGATGGCAATCGTCCCGCCGTTGAATCGTTGTCTTAATCCGTCTACCCAAGCTGCGATTGCTTCTGGACGAGAACTAATGACGGAGAACTCACAATGTTGAGTGGTTGGGTCATAAAGGCAAATGTCATGCTTGCAGTCAGCCCAATCGATGCCAACGTAAGCTGCGTAAGGAGACCGGGTTGTTGCAAGAACTGGCAAAGCAGGAGTTTTTTTTCATACTCACACCCTAAAATAGCAACTGAAGATAATGCTCGAATGCCCACCTTCAGTCGAAAGAATTATGGCAAGGTTCGCTGACGCCAAGTCCTGAGGATTCGTTAGTTGCAGCCGGGACAAGAGGCGAGTGCGTGCGATGTTGTTAGAGACATCGGCTGTCACCCAAATGCAAAGTCGGCACTCGCCTCCTTCGAGTTCTGACGTTGAGTGTACTCCTCAATCTCAGCCTCGTACCCCCATAACCCCAACGCAGCGGACGGTTGTAAGCTGCTGGTGCTGAGTTTGAGGTTACTTGCCGCCGCTGATTTGAGCCGTTATGCGGCTTCATTCGAGTCGTTAAAACGTAGTTTGAAGATTGTTTGATAGAACACCATTTCATCTCAGAAAATTTAGGACTTACACCTTTCAGCAGAGATAGATTTCACTCTTACGTGTGACGGTATGATTCCAACAGTATGCAAGCATGAGCATGACTGTTTTTGCTTCAAGCCAAAAGTTGTGAAGGAAAATACCAAAATGGCGATCGCAGAGGATTTTTTACGATGGATTTGAAGCTTACAGGCAAACGCGCTTTAGTAACCGGATCTAGCGCTGGAACAGGAGCTTATATTGCCAAAACCCTAGCTCGTGAGGGGGCTTATGTAATTGTTCATGGGCGCAATCAAGACCGTACTAGAGCGATCGCAGATGAGATTTACTCCGAAGGTGGAAAAGTAGCAGTTGTAATTGGCGATCTCAGCACAATTCAA
Organism: Cyanobacteria bacterium RM1_2_2; assembly: GCA_012033495.1. Classification (GTDB taxonomy): domain Bacteria; phylum Cyanobacteriota; class Cyanobacteriia; order Elainellales; family Elainellaceae; genus Elainella. The sequence goes on from JAAUQT010000149.1 coordinate 12,334, forward strand.
GGAGCCGAGCAAATAGCCCAGGATGCCCGCGCTGCATTTGGAGGCGTAGATGTTCTTATTAACAATGCTGGTCTGATCGGCTACTACGAAACTTGGGACGACGTGAACGCCGAAAACTGGGCAGAAATGTACGATGGTGTTGTTCTTGTGATTGTCCGACTTGTGAATGCACTGCAATCACACATGGAAACACTTAGTTGGGGACGAATTATCAACATCGCTAGTGCCCAATCCCTTCAACCCTTTGCCATGATGCCTGACTATGCAGCGGCTAAATGTGCTGTACTCAATCTTACCAAGAGCCTGTCAAAACGATTTGATTGTACTGGAATCACGGTCAATATAGTTAGCCCTGGCATTATTGTGACCGACCGAATTAAGCAACGCATGACGGAAGCCGCAGCCAAAGAGGGACGTAGTACGCAGTGGGAAGAGATTGAGCAGTATGTGCTAACCAATGAATTAGACAATCCCACAGGTCGTCTTGCTCGTCCTGAAGATGTTGCGAATCTTGTGACTTTTTTAAGCAGTCCTCTTGCAGATTACATCAATGGAACCAACATCCGCGTAGATGGCGGAAGCATTCTGTCGATATAAGTTATTGGTAGAAGTTCGCAGCCAGCCGCATAACATAAGCCCTGAGGCTGACAGCAGTCAAGAAATTGTCTAGAGGCTAGTTGTGCAACTAAAGACGATCCCTTCTTTTTGAGAGCCAGTAAGTACTTTGCCCTGCTTGACTGACAAAACTAGAAAGCT
>JAAUQT010000150.1 GCA_012033495.1 Cyanobacteria bacterium RM1_2_2
CGCAATACTCTGCCAAGGTATAGTCCCGATGTGTCTCCACCATCTCTGCGATTTCCCTCTCATAGCCCGCCAGTTGGCTGGTCTGAGCGCCTGTTGCTGGGGGCAGGCTTCAGCGTTCCTGTGGCTTGCTTGCGCTTGAGCAACGACTGAACGGTAGTTTTGCTGACCTGAAATCTTGCTGCCACCTGACGAATCGACGTATTGCCTGCCTCATAGGTGCTGATAATTTTCTCACGTAAGTCGAGGGAGTAGGGCTTCATGACTATCCAAGTTGACGGCTCTCCCTATTGTGCCAAATCGTCGCGCAAAACGCTGTAATTCAATGGATGAATTCAATGGATGCGTTTGAGTTTCATCATCCGCTCAATCCCAATTCAGAAATTTATTTACGGTTTCTTGGGCGTACTGTCGGTCTTAAACGCATTGGTGTGACGATTGCTCGTGTACCACCGGGCAAGGAATCCTTCATTTATCACGCTCACCAGAATGAAGAAGAATGGGTTTACATCTTGTCAGGTCGAGGTATTGCGGAAATTGGAGATGTGGAATACGAAGTTGAACCAGGAGACTTCATGGAGTTTGGGCTACCCCAACAACCCCATCATCTTCGCAATCCATTCAATGAAGACCTTGTATACCTGATGGGTGGAGAAGCAGGACGCTTAGATGTTGGCGTTTTTCCTCGGCTTGGTAAACGAGTGATTCGGGATAATGAGTCAGCTTACCTGGTTGATGAGTCAGCGCTTCAACTTTTTTGGAGCAGCAAGCAATCTGCTGAAGATTGATGCCTCCTGAAGGCTGAATCATGGTATGAATTTGCCGCTCAAAGATCCTTATCAATGGAGAATTCAGGGGGTGATCAGAGCAATAGCCTCTCAAGAATTTATACTTCTATTCAGCAACGCCAGAAATTGTATCTTTTTACAAGGCAGGAGGTTTGTCGAAATTAATCGTCAATTGCGCCTAACGCTCTTAGAGAAGTTTTTTGCGCTTCTGTCAATCCGGTTGTTCCAGTAATGTTCATGCCTTCGTAAGGGCGATCGGCCTTTAAAGTATTCAAACAGTCTCCCGTTTGCACATCCCAAAGTTTCATGGTTTCATCCTGGCTACTGCTGACTACATATCCATCGGAACTGAACACAACTGAGGTGACAACATTCGTATGTCCGCGCAGGATTTGGAAACAGTTTCCTGTTTTGACTTCCCACAGCCTCACGGTTTGATCGGTGCTAGCACTGGCTAACCACTGTCCATTCGGGCTAAAAGCAATCGCCCAGATCCTACTGGAATGCCCTTGCAAGGTTTTGTGACACGCTCCAGTTTCCACATGCCACAGTTTGATCGTGTGATCGCCGCTGCCACTGGCAAGCGTTTGACCGTCTGGGCTAAATGCCACCGTCCAGACCCAATTGGTATGTCCTTCTAAGGTTTGCAAACATTCACCCGTCATCCCATTCCATAGCTTCACCTGCTGGTCGTAACCGCCACTAGCCAGCAGCATCTCCGCCCTAGGAGAGGAAACCGGGCTAAATGCCACCGCACAAACCCAGCTAGTATGTCCTCGCAGCGTTTGATAGCAGCGTCGGGTGGCAACCTGCCATAGTTTAACCGTCTGGTCATCACTACTGCTAGCCAGCCATTCCCCATCGGGGCTGAATGCCACTGACCAAACTCGACTGAGGTGGTCGCGCATCGTTGCCAGACAGTGCCCCTGCTCATTCCAAAGTTTGATCGTGCAATCCGCGCTGCCGCTTGCTAGCAGAGAAGCGGTGGGGCTGACGGCAAGGGTGCAGACGGCATTCGTATGTCCTCGCAGGGTTTGTTCACACTGTCCAGTGCGAAGATTCCACAGCCGAATGCAATGATCATCGTGGCTGCTGGCGAGTTGACTATCTGGCGACTTCCCATGAGACAGGGGAGCGATTGCCCAGACGCGATTCGTAAAACCCGTCAACGTTCGACAACAGTGACCATCGCCATCCCATAGTTTAATAGTGTGATCACCGCTTCCACTGGCAATTGACGAGGTATTGGGGTGAATTGCAACGGAACGCACCCAACTGGTGTGCCCTGACAAAATTTGACGGCAGGTTCCTGTTTGCCAGTCCCAGAGCCGAATTGTGCGATCTTCACTTCCGCTGATAACACTTTGCCCGTCAGCACTGAACGCAATCGACCGCACCCAGCTTGCGTGCCCTTGCATGATGCGCAAACACTCCCCCGTTTTAATATGCCAAATTCTGACCGTTTGATCGCTACTGCCACTCGCAAGGAATTGACCATTCGGGCTGAAGGCAATTGCCCACACTCGGTCGCCGTGGCCGCTGAGCGTCCGGTAACACCGTCCCGTCTTCAAATCCCACAGCTTGATCGTTTTGTCATCTCCAGCGCTAGCAAGCGTTGCACCTCGCCCAGTAACAGGGGAAGCAGGGCAGAAGGCAACGGAACGCACCCAATTTTGGTGTCCCTTCAGGGTGGTCAGGCAGTGTCCAGTGTGAACGTTCCAGAGCTTCACTGTCCAATCCTCGCTGCTGCTTGCCAACAGTTGCCCATCCGGACTGAACGCCACACACCAAATCGGGCTAGGATGACCCTCCAGGGTTTTGTAGCAGGAACCCGTATTTAGATCCCATAGTTTCACGGTGCGGTCTTCACTGCCACTCGCCAGCCATTTTCCATCTGGACTGAAGGCAATCGACCAGACCCAGCCACCATGACCTTTGCCCACTAACACATTTTCCCCATCCTCAACTCGCCACAGTCGCACCTCACTATTCAAGTCACCACTCGCCAAATACTCTCCAGTCGGACTGAAGGCAATCGCTAGCGGCATGGCCAGAGTTTCGGTAAACATCGCTTTGGAAAACTGGCAGCCTGTAAAGTTGGTTTGATGCAAGTCCACACTCTGAAGGCAAGCTTGCCAGATAGGTAGGTGCGAAAAATCGTACCCTTGAAGTTCACCCCTAACTGATGCAGCAGATTGATTAGATTACCGGCCGCATACCCAACCATGAGCGAATGGTGGCGCAAACTGGCAAGCACAGCCTGCAAATGACATTCTAAGTTAGGAATTGATTGGAAGTGCTGCTCTAATTGAGTTGCTAGAGGAGCCAGCAACACGCGGACTTGACTTTCCCGTAAATAATCTTTGACTTGAGCTTGAATGAGGGCATGAGTACAGAAGAGAGGAAGAGAAGCGCGATCGGGCGCCTCCCAGTTTTTAATTTCTACAAAAACGCGATCAAGCAACTGTTCGGTTACATACTCCATCACCACGGGCTGTAGCGTAAATCGTCCATCTTGCCGCTCGATCAAGGATCGCTGCCAGAGCGAGAGCAAGGCCTCTAACAACGCCGCTTGAGCAGGAGCAGGCACTAAAGCAGCGCGTAACTGGTCTAATGACACCCACTCTCGACCAATGGCTAACCAGTAAATGACGTGCTGTTCCAAGTTAGAGAGTCGCTGAAATTGCTCGTCTAGTAAGGTGCGAATATCACCAAACGCGATCGCCCCCTGTTGCAGAAAGTGCGTTAATTGCCCTTCAAATAAATCCCGCACCATGCTCGAAACAATCTTAATCGCAAGCGGATTGCCAGAATATTGCCTTGCCAAAGCGTGCCACTCCTGATCGGAGCTAGCCACACAATCCTTCGTCTGACAGATCGCTTGAATATCTCTTGCCTCCAACCCAGTTAACCGCAGAGTGCGAATGGGCAGGGTGTCTCCTTCTAGGGCAGATAGCAGTTTGGGTTGTTCTCGACTGGTCAGCAGCAAATGGCTGGCATGATGCTCCACTCCAACTCGGCGCAATAGCTCCCCGTAAGCTTCGTAGCCTTCCCGATAGTGTCCAGTGCTGCTCAAAACGGCATCAAAATTATCTAATATCAGCAAGCAACGAGCCGCCCGTAGACCTGTCATCACTGTGGTAATCTGCGTCTCTAATGGGGTTGGATAGCTGACTACGGGCTGATCTGGTAGCAGATGAATGAAGTGAGTTAAAACATCTGCGATGGCCGGTGCATTGCGAAGTGACTGCCAAATCAGGAGATCAAACTCACTTTGTAGCAAAGTCGCTAGTTTAGTAACTAATGTGGTTTTGCCCATGCCACCCATGCCTAATACCGTGATGAGGCGACAATTATCCTGCAAAACCCATTTTTTAAGCAGCGTCAACTCGGATGTGCGACCATAAAACACCGAAACATCAATCGCTTCTCCCCAGTTCTGATTGCCGTTGGCGTGTAGCGATCGGGTTCTTTCAAGCCCTAGGGTTTGCCCAGATACTTGCCCAGATACTTGCCCAGATACTTGCCCAGATACTGCTAGCTCGGATACCACAGCCGATTGAATTGTTGCTTTTGCTCCAGGTTGACCTCCAAAAGAGCTTGATTCAAAACCCTCTAGTTTCTGAAGTAAATGGCGGCGCAGTACCGCTTGCAAATTTTTCTTTGTGACTTGTTCCCCAACCGCCTGACTAATTTGCTGCCATAATTTCGACCCTACGTCGCGAGTATGTCCTGTATCGTAACCAATTTGTTCAGCAATTTCTGGGTATGTCCATCCACACCAGGAGTAACGAAAAATTTGCTCCTGAATATCTTTTAGATTTTGCCCTTTCAATAGGGCATCAACTAGCACTAGAGCGTGATCAACATCCATGGTGAAGACTCTCGCAACGTAGGACTGATCGTTTAATTGTCATTCACTTGCCACGCATGAGAAACACCATTTTGGGCTTCTCAATTTTGCTCTTGATTCTAGGATGGCTGGCAAACAAAAACAGCACCCGATCGGTGAGAAACGCCGCAGTTGATTGAAGAATCTACGTTTACCGCGATTTTTCTTCACAAAAATTCACTAAATTGGGCAATCCATCAGGCTAAATTGCTGCTCTGTTTACAATAGTTCAACAATAGTTCAAACCGTTTTTCGAGAGAAATTTCCTACCCTAGCATTTCTCAAATTTTCAAGTCTTTTCTGAGGATTGAACAATAATTTACTCACAAATTATGTCTTTGTGTAGCGGATATCAATAGTTGTGAGATAAACCTGTGAGATTAGGAACTCTATCTTAAATTGTGGGGTTCTTGTCATTTATTGAGGATTGACTGTGTCTGAGAATATTGATGTTGAGAAGCTTGCTAGTGTTTTAAACAGTACAGGTCAACAGGGCAAGGAAAGCTTTGTCAGAATGCTTTGGAATAACCAACCAGTAGACGTACAAGCCCAGATCATGCCTTTGCTGAATGCAGAGACACGACAGACGATCGAGAATTCCTCAAAGAATTCTGAGCCGCTCCAAGATACTTAAACCGTGCAAAGCCGTTTGTGTCCGTTTGTGATTGGGAGTCTCGGCTGAGTTGTTTTTGCTGTTGTTTCTGTCGCTCTTCTGCTCTTCTAATATGTTCTAAAGCGTTCTACAATCTTGACCTTAATTTATAACCAGTTGCCCACTAACACATAGGCTGCCCAATAGCCAGGACGACTGTAATTGGGATACTGCTGCAACAACATGACTTGCGCTCGCCGCAACGCCTCAGCTTTTGTCACCTCAGAACTAGCCAACTCCTTATAAAACGCTCCCATCAGAATTGCCGTAGAGCGATCGCCAATGTTCCACAACGAAGCCAACGTACTTCTTGCGCCTGCCCGAACAGCCGCTCCAGCTAGACCCAGCGTTGCCCGATTGTCTCCTGCTGCCGTTTGACACGCACTCAAGACCAAAAGTTCTATGGCTGGTGATCGCGTTTCATCTCGACGGCGCAAAAACGTATCAAATTGCGTCACGTTGATCGGCCCATCCGCGGCCAAAACGAAAGTCTCTTCTGCCCGCGAGCTAAACTGTCCATGCGTAGCTAGATGTAGAATATTAAGAAGCTGTTTGTAAAAGTTAGTTAAGCATTCCCAATCTCCGTTTTTGATGCTTCGTCAAGCTGCGCGTTCGACGGTTCTGGCACAATCGCCTCAACATTAACCGAATCATGACCACGTACACCATCCCCTCATGATTCTCTGGCAACCCCTCATAGTCTCGGCATAAACTGCGGGCATTGTCCAGCCATGCCAACGTTCGTTCTACTATCCAGCGCTTTGGCTCAGCTTCAAACCCTTGCTCATGCCGCAAGGAAATCTCCAACTCACAGCCGTAAGCACTCCGGAGCTGCTCAGCCCTCGCTTTGGAACGATAGCCCTTGTCGGCGAGGATCTTCTCGATGCAACTAAAGCGCTCTAGCGCCCACAGCCAAACGACTGGAGCCGCTTTGATGTCAGCGACATTGGCAGCAGTTACAAAACAGCCGACAACCAGTCCTAGAACATCAACGATAATGTGACGCTTGCGCCCCTTGACCCGTTTGTTGCCGTCAAAGCCGACCTCTAGTGCCCCCCTTTTTGAGCCAGTTTGACCGATTGAGAGTCACAGATACCCAGACTGGGTTGAGCTTTGCGTCCTGCATCAATTCGCACCTGCTCGACTAGCGCATCGTTGATCTGTTGCCACACTTCAAGTTTGACCCAGAGGCGGTAGTAACTGTAGACGGTTTGCCAGGGGGGAAAGTCAAGCGGCAGTGCACGCCATTTGATGCCATTGTCAGCTCGATAGAAGATGGCATCCAGCACCGATCTGAGGTCTACTTGACGAGGTTTGCCGATAGGTTTTGCTGGAGGCAGCAGGGGTTGAATGCGTTGCCATTCAGCGTCGGTGAGGTCAGTTGGATAGGTCATGCTCAGGAGTATCAAGGGTTGCTACTCTCTGCTATCTACCGATTCTGACTTGATCCGTATCCTCTTTATCCTTCTTTACAAACAGCTTCTTATTGAAAGCCGTTGGATTAGAGAATTTAGCAACTCAACCGTTGACTCGCTAAGGATTGTGGATTGAATCAATCCGTATGTACGGTCGGTTTAGCAGATCAATGGGCATCCGGCAATTGATTTGACCGCAAAATCCGCCCCTCCCCACGATCGAACTGATTGAATGGTTCTTCCCGTTTGGAACTACCGTGTACACACCCGTTGAGATTCGCTTCGTTGCAGATTTCGCCCTTTAGAATCCCCTATGCTGGGGGACTTCTCCGAGCCGATGGTGTCTTCAAAGTCCCTCCACTGCTGGGGGATTAGCGGGTTGAGAGGAGTTGTGTGTACACCGTAGCTTTTAGAAGGGGGAATAGGGGGGGATCAACGAGAGGCTGAACCAATAGCAGCGCCTTTTCAAACAGGTTCTAACTTGACTTCGAGCAAGCAAGCGTTAATGATCAGGTTCAGAATGATGTTTTACAAATATGCTTGCCATTATCTCTGGAACATCTCCTCCTTCAACTGACTTAGTTCTTCTAACAGGATGTTTGGCTATCGGGCTGGCGCTGATTCATCTGCTGGCAAGTCGGCTGCGGTTTCTGCAATTACTTCCTCGCAGTCGTTGGCTCTCATTTGGTAGCGGCGTTTCAGTTGCCTATGTGTTTGTGCATATTTTGCCCGATCTCAGTGAAGCGCAAGAAACTATTCGGGAAAGCTTGGATGCCAAACTAGGGTTTCTAGAGCATCACATTTATCTAGTGGCATTGTTAGGACTCACTGTGTTTTATGGGCTAGAGCGGGCTGCAAACGTATCTCGACAGCGAAATCAAAAGACAAGCAACGAGGATGTGACTAGCACTGGTTTCTTTTGGCTGCATATCGCTTCGTTTGCGGTCTACAATGCTTTGATTGGCTACCTGTTGCTGCATCGAGAAGCACCAGACTTGGCGAGCTTGCTGCTTTTTACGATTGCAATGGCGCTGCATTTTGTCGTGAATGACTACGGCTTGCGCGAACATCATAAAAAAATGTATGACCACACCGGGCGCTGGATTTTAGCTGCCGCCATTATGACAGGCTGGGCAGTCGGCAGTGGAACCCAACTTTCTCAAGCGGCCGTTGCAGTTTTATTTGCGTTTTTGGCAGGTAGCGTTGTGTTAAATGTACTGAAAGAAGAACTCCCTGAAGAGCGCGAAAGTCGGTTTTGGGCATTTGCTCTAGGTGCAGGTGGATATGCAACATTGCTGCTGCTACTGTAATATCTTGCGCTTTGGTTGCCCAACAATTGCTAAATGAACCCACAACCATGAATTATTTTGCTGAAATAAAACATCTGCCAAAAGTATGAGGTGATTGGCTGGTTGATCAGGAAAAATAGGCAGGGTAGTATTATTAAATTGGATCTTTCCTTTCTTTCCTGTGCGTGTTCCTCCCTTTCGTATCCTCGTCGTAGATGATCTCACTGATAACCTGTTCCTGCTGCAAACGATTCTAGAAGCGGAAGGGTACAACGTTGATACGGCAGATAGCGGCAGTAGCGCCTTAGTAAAGGTCGAAAATTCACCGCCCGATTTAATTTTGATGGATGTGATGATGCCGGACATGAGCGGCTATGAAGTAACGCAGCAAATCCGTCAAAATCGCAACCTACCCTTCATGCCTATCTTGCTGGTAACAGCCTACGACGAAACTGACGCGATTCAAGGATTAGCAATGGGAGCTAACGATTTTATTCGCAAACCAATTGAATTTGATAAACTGCTCTCCAGAATCGAAGCTTTTTTGAGCTTTCAATAAGATTTCTGTCTGAGAGAATGTTTGAAAAGTTGTCTGTTGGGCTGGGAATCTGTTGATTTCCTCCCTGACCAAAGCTACCCCATACACTCAAGCCGAAGATCCCCCCATCGCTCTCTACGAAAAGGGGAAACAAACTAATCGCAGTCTGAAATCCCCTTTGTGTAGGCCAAGAAGCGGCTTTTCGCAGGGTAGGGGATTTGCTGTCACTCATTAATAGGGCTTTTTAAACATTCGCTTAGGATCGTGAATTGAATCAATCCGTAACCTGTACGGGCAGGTCTAGCAGATCAATGGGCATCCGGCAATCGATTTGACCGCAAAACCCGCCCCTCCCCACGATCGAACGGATTGAATTCTCATTCCCTAGGATCACGCAATTGCAAAAAGCGTCATCCTGCAAAACTCGCTTCCCTAAACCTCCAGAATTCTATAAAACTAGCGAATCTAGGGAAGCAGAAGTTGAGGTTAACCTATTCGTCTGCGTAGTCTTCGTCGATTTCGTCCTCTTCGTCCATGGGGGCAACCGAGTTGGCAGAAACGACAGCGCCCATTTCCAGCTTTTGCCGCACCAGTTGTTCAACGTCTTTGCAGAAGGCGGGATTTTCTTCGCAGTACTTGATCGCGTTATCGCGCCCTTGGCTAATATTCTCGCCGTTATAGCTATACCAAGCGCCCCGACGCAAGATAACGCCAGTCTCCTCGGCTAGATCGACCAAGCAGCCCAGCGTCGAAATTCCTTTGCCAAAAATGATGTCAAATTCGGCAATGCGGAAAGGCGGTGCAACTTTGTTTTTAGCGACCTTCACCTTCGCTCTCGTCCCATATTCTTCATTCCCTTTTTTCAGGGTTTGAATCCGGCGAATGTCTAGCCGAACCGAGGCGTAAAACTTCAGAGCATTCCCGCCGGTGGTTGTTTCAGGATTGCCGTAGCTAATGCCAATTTTTTGCCGCAATTGGTTAATGAAAACGACGCTACAGCCGGTTTTTCCAATGTTGCCAGTGATTTTTCGCAAAGCTTGGCTCATCAACCGAGCCTGCAAACCCACATGGGCATCTCCCATTTCGCCTTCGATTTCGGCTCTAGGAACAAGCGCCGCCACCGAGTCTACGACGACAATATCGACCGCATTCGAGCGCACGAGCTGATCGACAATCTCTAGGGCTTGTTCGCCTGTGTCGGGCTGGGAATCAAGAGATTATTGATGTCTACGCCGAGCGCCGCCGAGTAAGTTGGATCAAGCGCATGTTCTGCGTCCACATAAGCCGCGACACCCCCTGATTTTTGTACCTCGGCAACCGCATGTAGCGCTAATGTCGTTTTACCGGAGCTTTCCGGGCCATAAATTTCAATAATGCGTCCTTTGGGAAGCCCGCCGCCCAGGGCCAAATCTAGCGTCAATGCACCGCTAGGGATGGTTTCAACCCGCATCCGGCTCGCGTCACCCAATCGCATAATTGTGCCTTTACCAAAGGTGCGATCAATTTGGGTGAGCACCAAATTTAAAGCCTTTTCGCGTTCAGAAGTTTCGTTATTACTGGTTTTAGCCATTCCTACCTCAAACAGGATGCTGAAAATAAAAGAGTCGTCTTTTTAGGGGCAACTGGCGGAATCGGATTGCCTTTAGTCTACTCGCAGACCGTTCGCTTGGAACGGTAAACCCTACAAGATTTGCCTGATCTACCGAGAGATCCCTAGCCTAGCCTGCCTACCGTTGGTTTGCTGTGAGTGCTTGATTCCTAGACGAGTTGGCTGTATTGCAAATTACTAAAATTTGCTGAATGCAATCCAGCTTACTGTCCGGTCTTAACCAAGTTCGCTACCCTATAAGCAGGTTAGCCAGGCTCCTTCTTCTATCCTAATTTGTTTATTGCCCAGTGTACAAACGTACTAAATAAAATTAAAAATAACGGTAGTATTTTGAAGCTGCATCTTTTAGTTTACTGGTAACTCTCATCCAACCTGCTCTTTAACTGCCTGTAATTACTTCAAGAAGCTATAAGAGAGAACGTAGTTTTCGTGCGCCAATGACCTCCAACCTACCTAGCCTGTTGATTCCAGATACAGCCCTGTCGGTAGCAGGGTTAACTGCCTACATTCAAGCTCTGCTAGAGCAGGACAGTCAGTTGCAGCAAATTTGGGTCACTGGAGAGGTTTCCAGCGCAACTCGCTATCGGAGTGGGCTGTTTTTTACGCTCCAAGATCCAGATGCTGAAGCCGCCATTAGCTGTGTCGTGTGGAACAATCAGCTTAATCGACTGGCAACGCTGCCTGCGCCTGGCGAACAGTTGATTATTTTAGGGCGTGTGCATGTCCATCCCCAGCGGGGCAGCTATCAGCTAATCATTTGGCAAGCCTTACCAGCGGGTGAAGGGTTGCGGGCCTTGCGTTATCGCCAACTCCGCAAACGGCTAGAAGTAGAAGGGCTGTTTGATCTAGACCGCAAACGGTCACTTCCTCCCTATCCCCAAACGATCGCCGTGGTGACTTCTCCCCAGGCGGCGGCTTGGGGCGACATTAAGCGCACTTTAAAGCGGCGTTCTCCTGGGTTGCAGGTGTTGTTTTCGCCCGCTTTGGTGCAAGGAGAGCAGGCTCCCTTATCTATTGTGCAGGCTATCCGGCGGGTGATTCGGGATGGACGAGCCGATGTGCTGATTGTCTCCCGTGGCGGCGGCGCGACCGAAGATATGGTTTGCTTCAACGATGAGCGTGTAGTGCGGGCAATTGCCGAATGTCCGATTCCGGTCGTCGCGGGCATTGGGCATCAGCGCGATGAGTCTTTGGCAGATTTGGTGGCAGATGTTTGCGCTCATACGCCAACTGCTGCCGCAGAGCAAGCGGTGCCTCTACTCGCGGATCTGGTTGCCGATCATCAGGGTCGAATCTCGCAGTTGAGTCAAGTGGTCACGAATTATCTAGAAGATGCAGTTGATCAGCTTGATCGGCTCAAAGGCAGACTGCGCCGGTTACACTTTGATCGGCAAATTCGCCAAGAAGCTCAGTCTCTGGCTTGGAAACGCCAGCAATTGATTCAAAGCGTCAGCTACCGCTTGCAGGAGACGATTCAACATTGCTATTTGCTGCGGCAAAACTGCGAACGCTTGATCCGGCAGCTGTGCTACGGCGAGGCTATGCGGTGGCTAGACAAACTGACGGTGCGGTGGTGCGGTCTACTGGTGATGTTACTCCAGGGCAAGAACTCACCCTGCAACTCGGACAAGGACAGCTTAAAGTGAGGGTTTCTCAAGTGCTGGACTCAGATTTGGCGTTCAATCTGGCATTTGATGATCGAGACTCAACCGCAGACTCCGCTGGCATCGAATCTTCCTGATTACTCATATTCACTTTTTGTTTTGTCTTTTTGTACTGTAATGACTCTCAATGGGCGCTATGACAAACTCTTCCAATGCTTCTGAACCCGCGACTGTTCCTGAACCTGTGACTATTTCTCAGCCTGTCACTCTATCTCCTGATCAGGCGAGCTTGCAAACTGCTTTTCCACCAGACTGGAATTATGAGGGGACGGTGGCTGAAGTAGAGGCGATTATTAACCGAATCGAACTCGGTGAACTTGAGCTAGCTGAAGTTTTTGATCAATTCACGACTGCGGTGGAACAACTTCGCCGCTGTGAAACTTTTTTGGCGCGTCAGCAACAGCAGGTTGATTTGCTGATCGAAACGCTGTTAGATGAGCCGGAATTGCTCTAATTCTTCTAATTCTACGAAGGCTTTTGGGCAAAAATACTCCGCTGGGTTGGGGCAGCTTTTGCCAAGAGATTACTTTTGCCAAGGGATTAATTGCCCAGCGATGATTTCATCACTCAACCTGCCGGTACAGAGATATTGTTTTCTAGAAATCTCCCCATGTATGGTTGATGGACTAAAAGGTTTCTAGCGAATGGGGTCGTGAACTGTCACCAGTTTTGTGCCGTCTGGGAAGGTGGCTTCGACTTGCACCTCCTGCACCATTTCTGCGATCCCTTCCATCACGTCGCTGCGGCTCAGTAAGGTCGTGCCGTAGGTCATCAGCTCTGCAACGGTGCGCCCTTCTCTGGCTCCTTCCAAAATTGCCGCAGAAATGTAGGCAATCGCTTCTGGATAATTCAGCTTCAAGCCTTTCTGTTTACGGCGTTCGGCGAGGAGCGCTGCCGTAAAAATTAACAGCTTGTCTTTTTCTTGAGGAGTCAGTTGCATAGGCTTGTCGGAAGACTGGCACAGCAAAAAGTACCACAAATAAACCTAAAAATCTACTTAGGATCATGGATTGAATCAATCCGTAAACTGGACGGGCGGGTTGAGCAGATCAATGGGCATCCGGCAATCGATTTGACCGCAAAACCCGCCCCTATTATCGAACTGATTGAATTCCCATTCCTTATGAGGTGCAGGCTGAGAAAATTCCCCTATCTCTTTGGCTTCCACCGATCAGATTTGCTGCTGAAATAAGATGTGGAGAACGACAAAGCACTTGAACGCAGCTTTCTGAAGCA
>JAAUQT010000151.1 GCA_012033495.1 Cyanobacteria bacterium RM1_2_2
GGGTTGGGATTTTGTTAATGGAATGCGCTTGAAAGTGGGAGAGGTCTTTCAAGGGGGGGAACTTTAGCCTCAATCGTTCCGCTTGCCGACCCAGTTCTCTTCCACTTTTGAAGTTACCAGGACTGACGCAGCTACACCACCTATACTGGCAAAGGTGCGTTACGCTGCGCTAACGCACCCTACTGGACTGTTTCAGAGGCGATCGCGGTGCCTTTTCCATCCTCCGATGCCAACGTTACAAAACTTTATGCTTAACAGGGAACAATTTTGCGAAATCGGGGGAAACGAGTTTGTAGTCTCATCGAGGGACGAGTTTCGCGGCGCGATCGCCAGACGCTCGCACAACTGTCACCCCCCCAGCTAGCGCGATCGCCGACTTCGCTAGAGTAAGAGTTAGGGCAAACTTGTTTCGCTCAAAATCTTCCCCAAGGTAGGTCGCGGCTAGGTATAAATTCTCTCACTTGGGGGAAGTCTAGAGAGAAAAAACCCAATAAATTACTATTTGGGGCAACTGCCAAGAAGGAAAACTCAGCATACTTCAATTGGGACGAGGAAATGCTTAAAATTTTTTTTAAAACAATTCGCGATTTTTGTCAAGTCCAAATTCCAAATCCCTCGCGCAAAATCGTTTCAGGGACTTTGGCTACGGCGGTCGTCGCAGCGACGAATGCAACCCCTATGATGGCAGCCGAACCCAGTTTGAAGGACGGAATTTATTTATACGGTCAATCTCCCACCGCCGAAACGCTAGGCTCCGAGTATCTTGTCTTTGAAGTGAAAGGCGGCGATATCGAGGGAGCTTTTTATATGCCCAGTTCGGAATTTGCCTGCTTTACAGGGAACGCCACGCCGCAGAACTTAAGTTTATCGATTGTCGGTCCCTACGAAGGAGAGGAGGCATCCTCCTACGAGATCGCGCTCTCAGTGCAAGATTCCGTTGCGGGTGCCAACGCTACTGCTCCTGTAGGATTAGAAGGCTACCACCGCCTCGATACGCCGAGCGAGAATGACTTACGAATGCTCGCAGCTTGCAAAAACGCGAATTTGTAGGTTCAATCGGGGAGAGCCGAGCCGCCCGAGGGTAGACTCAGGCGGCTGTTACCGTAGATGATGAGATTAGGAGTATAGCAAACTTATGCGTGTTGTTGCTTTTTATATTCTTACTCTAAACTGGGGCGCTAGGATTCGAACCTAGGAATGGCGGGACCAAAACCCGCTGCCTTACCACTTGGCGACGCCCCATTGCGTGCCTTGCTCATTCTAGCAGGGAGATTCCGGGATGTGTCAAGAGCTTTCTTGTTTCTTTGAGTCAATGAACTTCACTGAAGTGTTTTCTCAAGTTGAGCCTTCGTGTCTTGGCTCCCCGAACCCCACCGTGCTGTAATTGAATCAAAACAGTAAGGTTTAAGTGAAATTACCGTCAGGACATTTTGCGTTGAGTGAAGATTTGAAGAAATAATGGCTGAACTTAGGATGATAAAGTGTTCAATCACACCAAGTCGAAATGGGCAGTATGAAACTGTAGATAAAATTTGCTGGTAAAACTTACTGGTTCAGCCCGGCGTCGCCGCTTGGATGTTTGAGAAGTTCGCCTGGGGGTCGCAAACCGACTGAGATTCTCCTGAATCCCTCTTCTGTAAGGGGGACTTCAAACCGCTTTTGGCTGCGTTCCTCTCTCTGGGAAGGTAGGTTAATGGGGATCAGGAGGAAGCTGAACGCCTGGCAAACCACATCTCAGACATCTTTTACTTCTCAGACATTTTATTCAGCCATGTGATGGGGGGTGTGCAAAACCGATCAAGGCTGTCCACTTAGGCGTGATAATCTGATGCGAGACAATTTTAAGAAAAGGTTAAGCAGCGAGTTGAATCTGGTAAATCTAATCTGAGTAAATTTAATCTGAGTAAATCTAATCTGAATATTTCCGAAACTCGATCACGGCATCTGAATTTAAGACTCTTTCATCCTACTCCTCTTGCAGTGACTACCATGTGCGCTTCTGTCGCTTATCACACTCAAAATTCTGGTCGCGCTTCTTCAGTCTCTGTGCATCTTGCTCCGCTGGATCGACTAGAGGCGTATTACCGAGAAATTCAAGCCGTGATTTTGTCACGTCAAAATCCAATTACAGGCTTACTGCCAGCCAGTACTGCGGTGACAGCTCACGGCAACTACACTGATGCTTGGGTGCGAGATAACGTCTATAGCATTCTAGCGGTTTGGGGTTTGGCGCTGGCCTATCGCAAACTCGACGAAAACCAAGGGCGAACCTACGAACTAGAGCATAGCGTCATCAAGCTGATGCGCGGGCTGCTATTTGCCATGATGCGGCAGGCGGCTAAGGTGGAGCAGTTCAAATACACTCAGTCGCCGCTCGATTCGCTGCACGCTAAGTACGATACCAACACAGGCGATGTGGTAGTGGGCGATGATGGCTGGGGGCATTTGCAGCTTGATGCTACGTCGCTCTATCTGCTGATGCTGGCGCAAATGACGGCTTCCGGGCTGCAAATTATTTTCACGATCGACGAAGTGAACTTTATTCAAAACCTGGTTTACTACATCGGGCGAGCTTATCGGACGCCAGACTACGGCATCTGGGAGCGAGGCGATAAGATCAACCACGGCAACCCGGAATTGAATGCCAGTTCGGTGGGGATTGCGAAAGCGGCGCTAGAAGCAATTAACGGGCTGGATTTGTTTGGCGTGCGAGGTGGTCAGGCTTCGGTGATTCATGTTTTGCCGGATGAGATTGCTCGCACCCGGATCACGCTGGAATCCCTGCTGCCCAGAGAATCGGCTTCCAAAGAAGTAGATGCCGCCGTGCTGCCCGTGATTGGGTTTCCGGGTTTTGCGGTAGACAATCCGATATTGATAGAACGGACTCGCGCCAATGTGGTGGGCAAACTGCAAGGCAACTATGGCTGCAAGCGGTTCCTGCGCGACGGACACCAAACCGCGATTGAAGACCTGACGCGGCTGCACTATGAACCACTGGAACTGAAGCAATTTGAGCATATCGAATGTGAGTGGCCGTTATTTTTTACTTACCTGCTGCTAGATGCGCTGTTTCGCGGTGATGCAGAACAGGCTGAAGAATATCATCAGCGGCTGCAACCCTTGCTGATCGAGCAGGACGGACTGTACCTGCTGCCGGAGCTTTATTACGTACCAGAGGAAAATATTGCCGCCGAGCGAGCTAATCCCCGTAGCCAAACGCGCTTGCCGAACGAAAACCTGCCTCTGGTGTGGGCGCAAAGCCTCTATCTGCTGGGACAACTGGTGCGAGAAGATTTGCTGTCTCTGGGCGATATTGATCCACTCGGACGGCATCGCCGCTCGAAAGCGCTGCGGCAACCGCTAGTGCAAATTGCGCTGTTGTCGGAAGATGAGAGCCTGCAAGCCGAACTCGCCACTTACGGCATCGAAACCCAAACCCCAACCCAAGTTGCGCCGATTCAAGTCCGGCGATCGGAAGAACTGGCTGCTGTTTATCACCAAATTGGCCGGACGACAAGCTGCAATTTACTGGTCGCCCAATTCGTCGGTTGCGGAGCCTCACCACCTCGCGGATTTTTCGGGTTCGCGGCGAGACAATTGTGTTTCTGCCGTCCTTTTTAGATCAGCAAAAGTTTTACCTCACTTTGGACTATCACTTTCTAGTCGCCCAAATTCGCGGTGAACTCAGCTACATTCAGCGCCACTGGGATCAGCTCGGTCGCCCGACGATGACTCTGTTGCTCACCCACGCCATGTTTGAGGGAGAACAAACCGAAGGAATCGAACAGTCGCCCTTCTTGAAGCTGCTGAAGGAACTGCGAGATGGCGTCTGCAATGGAGTAACGGTGAAAGTAGGTCATCTGAATCAACTGTTGCTGACTGCGGGCATGGAGCGAGTGGATTTTGTCCATGATTTTGAGTTTGTTCAAGCGCCCGTCAGCGATGCTGCCCCAATCCCCTACTACCTAACGTTCTATCCCGACTACAATGCTCCCCTCAGCAGCACGCAAGCCTTTTTACTGTCTTACGAAACCAACATCCTGAATCTGTTGTCTCGCCTGCGCCATTCGCAAAACTTGTATGAGCAAATCGATCTGCTGGAAACGTTGAGCCAGCTTACCAATTTGGAGTTTGATTCAGGTTTGGGAACGCCGAGCCAACCTGTGACGGTGGCCGAACTGCTAGAGGAGGTTTACAGCAAAGCCAGCCAGCTTAGATTGTGGGCGATCATTCGCCGCTCGGCTGGGTTGCTGAATAAAGTCGATATGGGGCTTTCCGATGCGGTGACAGACATTTTGGTGCGAGGCAAGCAAATCGCTGTCGGTAAGGCTTACAGCGAGGCGTCGTTGCTGACGGCTCCCATGCCCTCAGATGAGGTGATTGAGAAAATCCGCACGTTTTGTGGCAACGATGTGCGCGACCGACCGCTGACGCAGGAAATTTTGGTTTACCTGAGCGTCTTGCTCAAGGCTGATCCCCACCTGTTTGACGGACTGTTAACGCTGCGAGTGGGTTATCTGATCCTACTCATTACGAGCGAGTTAGCGCAGGAGCTAAACGTCACTCAAGACGAAGCCTACGAACACTTGATGCGGCTAAGCCCATTTGAAGTGAAGCTGCGTTTGAGTCGGGTGCTGGCAGGCTATGAAGGACTGAATCAAACCCTCTTCCGGCAGGAGTCACTAAGCCTTCGCCAACAGCAGGACATCCAATGGGTGATCTTTCCCGAAGCAAAAGAGGCTGAAGTCGCAGTTCCGCAGAGTTGGTGGCAGCAACGTCAACGAGACGGGGCACTCAATCGCGTTCCAAAAGGCTTTTATCCGAAAGTTTGGCAAGTGTTGAAGCACTGCAAAGGTTTAGTGATTGGCGACAAACTCGATCGCCGTAATCGTCTGGATAGCGAATTGCTGCTTTCGGAAATGACGCCTGGTGAGAAAAACTTTGCTCTGCGGGTTGAGCACCTGCTGAACAACATCCAGGCCCCTGAATATCGTCAGGTCAATATCGAAGCGCTGATGGAGCTAGCAGCGATTGTAGAGCGCAACTCCGAACTGCGGATTGAGGAATACATTGTGCTAGATGTGCTGGTGGGTCATGCGGTGCGGCTGGCGTGGCTGGAGCAGCATCCTCAGTCAGTCCCCTTGTACGACCAGCAGAAAGGCATGGCGTGGCGGTCGTTTTATGAAACCTCGCCCTACGACTGTGCCACCTACGTTGCCAAGGCGCTACGCTTCTTGTCGGAACTGAGTCAAAGCCATATGCCAATTTTGGAAGGGCAAAGCCTAAAAATGGGGAATTAATGCGTCAGCAAGGGTAAATCAATCTGGGGGCTGTCATCCATTTCAGCCGGAATTGTGATGCTGGCAGAGCAACAGATCCCAGCCTGTTTTTGGGAACGGACGCGATCCGGCGGATGCTGTCAACGGTTGACCATCATAAACATGTAACCATTAAGGGATGACGCGCCCTAGGAAAGTGACCAGATCGGGAGCCGTGAAGTCGGAGATTACTAAAGTCGCGCCAAGCTGCCGCAGTTCGTCTGGAGCATGAGTCGAAGCAATGCCGACCGTCCGAATTCCGGCTGCCACGGCTGATTGAATCCCAGAAGGCGAGTCCTCAAAAGCGATTGCCTCCTCTTTTTCCAGGTTGAACCGTTTCAGCGCCTCTTGATAGGGCAGCGGATCGGGTTTGCCGACGGGCAGATCGTCGCCCAAAACCACCGCATCGAAGCGGGTTTCGAGATGCAGAGCCTTCAGCATAAATTCAGCATTCTCTCGCGGGGCATTGCTGACTACTGCCTGTTTCAGCCCCTTTTCTGTTGCCCAATCCAGCAGATTTGACAAACCTGGTAAGCGAGTCAGCGAATCTGCCCGATTGCGAAATTCCGCTTCTTTGCGCCAAATAAAATCTTCCTGTTCGGTCTGGTTCAACTGCGGCAGCAAGTCCGCCACAATGTCTGGATTCAGCCGTCCGCTAATCTTGGACTTATAGAAACTGCGATCGATTTCCAGCCCATAGTCACACAAACACTCTTGCCAAATTAGAAAATGGATTGAGTCGGTTTCGGCCAAAGTTCCGTCCAGATCGAACAGCAGCGCTTTTAACATAAGTGCCTCTTCATCTTCTGGCTGATGCCACGAGTATGAACGAATCGTAACAGAAACCCCTTGGCTCGCCTCGTTCCCCTGGTGACGTTCTGGTACGATTTTGGATTTTGGATTTTGGATTGGGGAGGCTTTGCGCAGCGATGGTTTCAGTCTGAGAACTGCCGCGTTCTCTGTTTTAATCGGTATGAGATTTAATCGGTATGAGATTTCTGAGAAAAGTTTCTAGAAATCTTCTAGGGTTCAGGAATGGGGTCAGCGTTAGCCGAAGGTGGAACCGTTCCAACCCCACATGTAGCCCTTTGCATCAGCAAACTCGATGTAAACTCGATTCGTCGCAACGCCCAAGGCAGCATTAATTTTCTGACAAAAATCCTGACTCATGGCTTGAGTTTGGTCTGGTTGCATCGTACCGACGCTCTTGATCTCAACGTAACAAACCGGATCGAGCGTGCCTGCAAACGTCATCGCCACATCCGGCTCAAAAGCCGTCATCACGTAAGCTTCAGGCTTTCCTGTATGTTTTGCCAAACTGCTAGACAAACTTTTGAGCAGCACTTCGGCAGCGGCGCGATCGGGGGTTGGAACAGAGGTTTGAACTTTGATGAATGGCATATTGAGTCGAAAAAGATACGAAAGATAAATGCTAAAGCACAGAAGGTAGAGTTTGACGTGGAAACTTCTTCCCCATCTTCTCCACCCTCCTATCACTGTCACCTAGCCGCCATACTGCCAGCCGGTACTCTCAAGCAGCAGCGGATCGCCTTCTCGGTGGACGCCTGCGGCAATCACTTCTCCAACAAAAACGGTATGATCGCCCTGTTCCACGCTGCCGACGACGCGGCATTCCACATAGCCTAAGGATTCAGAAATGATCGGGCAGCCTGTTTCGCCAACATAGAACTCAACGTCTTCAAATTTGTTGCCTACGCGACGCTGAGGTTTGAAAAATTTCTGCGCTAATTCTTTCTGTTCTGCACCTAACACACTCAATGCGAAAACCTGGCTTGATAGGATCATGGCATGGGAGCCAGAGCTACGGTTGACGCAGTTTACAACGAGGGGAGGCTGAAACGAAGCCTGCATTACCCAACTCGCCGTAAAGCCATTGACTTCCTCGCCGTCTTTGACGCCACAAACATAGAGTCCGTGAGGAATTTTGCGTAGCATTGTCTTTTTTGCCTGTTCGTCCAGCAAGAGCTTTCGCCTCTCATACGTTCTACATCGTTTAGTTTAATCCTTCTGAACGTCCTGAAAAAATCGCTAAAGGAGTAAAGCTCCACTATGATGCCTGTTTTTCTGAGGGTGGCGTGGGGGCAGGCAGCGGTTTCACCAAGGCACTGACGAGCAGCTTCCAGCCTGCGGGTTTGATGGGTAATGCCTGAATTGCCTTAATGCCATAGATCACAGCCGTTTGCCGCTCACCGCTGTTAAACGCCCACCAACCATACTGCATCATAAAGTGGTGCTGTGACTGGCGATCTTTGCCCGGACGCCAAGGAGCCGCCGCTTCAAAATTCCCTGTAATGCCGCGTCGTTGCCAGGCTGCCTCACAGGCCCGTCGAGCTTCCTCTCGCTGAGCAATATAATTTCTGCCGCTCACCGAGTTGGTGTGAATGCGGTATTGCAGCAGCGAGGCTTCCAGGTTGGCTAATTTGCCTATTTCTCCCAGCTTCAACCAGAGATCCAAGTCGTGCGCTGAGTGTAAGTCTTCGTTGTAGCCTCCCACGGTCAGCATTGCCGCTCGCCGCACCATCGCGCAGGGGTGACAGATGCTGCCATGGCCAGCCAGCGCCGCTTGTTGAATCTCGGCATCCGTTTGGGGCAACGGCAAGTGAGACAAAAAGCGTCCCTGCTGATCAATCACCGCATGGGCACTGCCGACGCAAACCACTTCTGGGTGATCCTGCAAAAACTCGATCTGGCGGGCAAACCGATCGGGTAAGGCAATATCATCGGCATCCATCACTGCAATGAATTCGCCTTTTGCCTGATGCAGCATTTGGTTACGAGTTTTAGAAACGCCCTGATTGGCATGGCTCGTTAGCTGAATGCGGTGGTCTTTGGCGGCGTAGGGCTGCAAGAGGCTCAGCGATCGGTCTGTGGAGCCATCGTCAGTGATGAGCAACTCAAAATCTGTGAACGTCTGGGACAGGATGCTTTCAACGGCTCGCACCACATAGCGTTCGGCGTTATAGACGGGCAAAATCACAGAAATGACGGGTGAATTCATGACGTTGGCTTAGGAACGAGAGATGGGAGGTTGGGGAGCCGAGCGGGGATCAGGTTGGGGAAGGGGTTTGACCAGCGAACACCCCAATAGTTTCCAGCCTTCCAGGGCAAAGGGCAGAGCACGAATCGCTTTGAGGCTATACACAATTGCTGCATCCCGTTCTCCTCGGTTGAAGAACCACCAGCCATAGAGGGTCATGAAGCGACATCGGGAAGGGCGATCAACCGGACGCCAAGGTTCGGTTTCCTGAAACTGAAATTGTCCTGAAATGCCGCGTCGCTGCCAGGCTCGCTCACAGACTTGGCGCCGCTGTTGAATTTGTTCGATTTGCTTCAGTTCACTGATTGAGCGCTCGTGCTGACGATATTTCAGCACCGTTTCCCGCAGGTTGGCAAGTGCCCCAACTTCCCCCAACCGCAGCCACAAATCCAAATCCTCTGCCGGATAGGTCGAGGCATCATAACCACCCACTTGCACCACGGCAGCCCGTCGCATCAGGACTGAAGGATGATTGATCGGAATTTGCCCCGTGAGAATCAGCGGCTGAATCTCGGCATCTTGTTCAACCTCAGCGTGATGGATCAGAAATCGCCCTGCTTCGTCAATCCAGTCTTGAGCGCCCCCCACACAAACCACTTCTGGATGAGCTTGCAAAAACTCGACCTGACGGGCAAACCGATCCGGCAGCGCAACATCATCGGCGTCCATCCGAGCAATCAAATCTGCCTTTGCCTGGGTTAATAGCTCGTTCAGCGTCACCACTAAGCCTCGATTCGGGCGGCTCGTCAGTTGAATGCGCGCATCTTGAGCGGCGTACTGTTGCAAGATTTTGAGCGATCGATCGGTTGAGCCATCGTCAAGAATCAGAAATTCAAAGTCGGCAAAACTCTGATTCAGAATGCTTTCCACGGCTTCAGCAACGTACCGCTCAGCGTTATAAACGGGCATGAGTACAGAAATGGCTGGTTTCGCGTTCATAGGCTGCTCGGCTTTGGCATTGGTTTAATCAGCGCGCACACCAACAGCCGCCAACTGTCTAAGTTTAAGGGTTGTATCGTAATTGCTTTCAGCCCACAGTCAATCGCCATGGCTCGCTCTCCTCGGTTGAAGCTGCCCCAACCACAGCGCAGGAGGAATTCATGCTGCCGCATAAAATCATTTGCTTCTCGAATAAATTCACCTTGAATGCCTCGGCGTTTCCAGGCTCGCTCACAGGCGGCTTGGGCGTCTAGGGCTTGGCGTGACTTTCTGCGGTAGGTGAGGGAGTTGAGGTGCATTCGGTAGCGCAACACCGGGTCTGGTAGGTTGGCAAGTTTGCCGATTTCGCTCAGCCGCAGCCACAGATCGAGATCCGAAGACCCCACCATCGTTTCGTCATAGCCGCCAACGGACAGCATTGCCGCTCGGCGCACCATCGTGCAGGGGTGATGCAAGAACGACATCCCGCCTAAGAGAATAGGCTGAATTTCTGCGTCTGTTTGAGGTGGCTGGCACCGATCGATGAAGCGTCCTTTTTCGTCAATCCGCTCGAAGGCTCCACCCACACACACCACATCAGGGTGAGTCTGCAAAAACTCGACTTGACGGGCAAACCGATCCGGCAAGGCAATGTCATCAGCATCCATCACCGCAATCAATTCGCCTCTCGCCAGCGCCAGCATTTCGTTCCGAGTTTTGGGAATGCCGCGATTTTCTCGACTGCTGCATCGAATTCGCTGGTCTTGGGCGGCATATTCCTGCAAGATTTTCAACGATCGATCTGTTGAGCCATCGTCAATAATCAGAAACTCAAAGTCGGTAAATGTTTGGCTCAAAATGCTTTCGATCGCCTCGCGTAAATAGCGATCGTTGTTGTATACCGACATTGAAACGCTGACCGTAGGAGTGGCATCCATGATTTTTCAGTGATTCATTGATTCAACAAGTGACCCGCCCTCAATAGGGTTTATGTGATCACCATTTATCCAGCATTTGAGCAGCTTTGCTAGAAATTTGCCACTCATGGGGCTGACAATATTGACCGCGATTCAGCTTTTCCTTGCCGTTGACAGTAAACCGGATTGATTCGTAGGCATCTAACATATAGAGCGCGCCGTCTTTCAGATAAACGCTGAGGGTGTAGGAGCCGGGCAGCAGCCCCAAATAGGGCAGGTAGGCGCATAGCTCATAGTCGCCGGGCGCGATTTCAAACTGCTCTTGGTCGTAAGCACTGCTGAGGTGCAGCACCAGACTATTGTCTTTCGCCGGATGATAAACCGCCAGAAACAAGCTCAGGGCCTCCACCGGGCGGCTAGAGTGACAGTGTACGCAGATCGAGAGCGGCTCTCCGCTGACTGGTGTTTCGATCGTCTGACCGTCTGCATCTTTGAAGTAAACCGAAATCAAATCTGCGCCAGTACTTTCTGCTGCTGGTTTGGGAGGCAACAGAAACGGAAAGGTGGCTGGCTCTCGCTGGATCGAAAACAAATCTTGCTCATAGCGATCCATAATTTCGCGGGCGTTGCCGACTGCCACCAACTGCCCCTTCGAGAGATACACCCCCGTTTGGCAAATGTTGAGAATGCCCTGAAAAAAGTGGCTCACCAGCACAAACGCCGTGCCCTGCTGCATTAATTCTGCCAACCGCCGCTCGCATTTAGAACGAAACCGGGCATCGCCGACCGCCAACACTTCATCGATCAGCAAAACATCAGGATCGGTGTGAATTGCGCAGGCAAACCCTAAGCGGGCCGCCATTCCTGAACTGTAGCTTTGCACCGGCGCATCAATCGCTTCCCCAATTTCGGCAAACTCGACGACCTGCTCAAATCGGGCGTCGATTTCTTGAGTAGACAGCCCCAAAATCGACATGTTGGCATAGATATTTTCCCGTCCCGTCAAAATGGGGCTAAATCCGGCTCCGAGGGCAATCAGGGGTGCAACGCGACCTTTCACCCAAACAGAGCCAGTGTCGGGCGTGATCAATCCGCTAATAATCCGCAGGAGGGTGGTTTTGCCGCTGCCGTTTGCCCCCACCAGTCCCACTGCCTCGCCGCGTTTGAGCGTAAAGCTGACATCTTGCAGGGCCCAAAATTCGTGAGGACGCAACTTCGCTTTCGGTTTACGGCTGCCCGTTAGTTCGGTGGCAATGTCTTGCAGACCATAAAACAGTGAGCGTTTGAGGCTGCGACAAAACTTCTTGGAGACGCCTTGCACCGAAAGTACAATCGCTTGATTTTCAGCCTGCTCCCCAGCCTGATTCCCAGCCTGACCGACTTCAGCCTGCTCTCCAGTCAGATGATTAGATTTTGCTCCATTGAATGAATGACTCATGCACTGATTCTTTCAATCACAAACGGCATCGCAACGCGGTAAATCAGCCAACTGATCAAGAGTCCCATAAGCGCCACAAAACTCGCAAGCCAAAAGTGCAGCGGTTCGGCAATGGTTCCCACAGTCGCCAAATCCCGGACTGCGACTAGCAAAGGCGTCACCGGATTCCAGCGCACCAGCGTTGCAAACAGCCCTGTCTGCGGGGGTGGGTAAATCACAGGCGTGAAAAACAGCCAAGCGCTGACAAACAGGGTTAGCCCTTTCGAGACATCTTCGTAGAGTGCACCGAGCGGAGCCAACAGCAGCCCAAATGCAGTTCCTAACGCGATGAGATGGATCAACGCCACCGGAGCCAAAATCACTGTCCAGTGCACCGGAATCTGAAACCACAGAAACAGTCCGACAATTAAAATCAGCTTGATCGCAAAATTGAAGCCAACCTGACCCAACTGCGACAGAATAATTGCTTCGCGAGGGAAATTGATCCGGGCCAACATGGGCTTTGCTGCAATCACCGCCTGCACTGGCCCATTCAGCGATTCGACAAACGTCTGCCACAGCGACATGCTAAACATCACGTAGGCCGGATAGGGAATCGCCGTTGTGCCCACATTCAAAATGTTGGCGTTGCTGGCAAACGTTAAACCTACTGCTGCCACAACCGGAGGCACAAAAGCCCAAAAGATGCCCAAAAACGACTGGCGATATTGAGTGCTGAGATCGCGTACCATCAGCCGCCAAGCCAACTCCCGCGATGCCAACAAGTCGCGCTGCATCGCTTGCCAAAGCCGTCTTGGATGACGCATCTTGCTCTCTGGCGTGTAGGTGACTTCGAGTGAGTGAGAATCGCGCCCTGGCATTGTTAAATCGCTGTTGAATTGCTGTTGAATTGCTGCAAAACTTGCGGGGATGATTGAAGCTCAAACCTGCGAGCTTCGTACTTATGTAGGCGATTGTAAGATGCTGGCTTTCAAACTGAGAGGGCACAAGTATAAAGACTAGATGAACCTGAACTGAGTATTTCTGTCAAAGTGTACTGACATTGCCTAGAAATTCAGTAAAGTTCGAGTTATGCCATTTCTCTGAATTCTCTGAATCAGCGTCATGGATTCTGAAGAGGCAGTATTTCCTGCGGAAAGGCTACGCCAACGCGAACTGCCCTTACGGGAGCGATCCTATTTAGCCCAGATTTAGAGAATTGTATGAGAGGGAATTCTATTTGTAGTAGATGGACAAAATTAACCGTAAGAGGCGTTTCGGCTCCGCTCAACGCGCCAACCTTCAGCATTCAGCGGGTTGAGCGTAGTCAAACGGCGGGTTGAGCGTAGTCAAACGGCGGGTTGAGCGCAGTCAAACAGTGGGTTGGAGCGCAGTTAAACGGCGGGTTGAGTACAGACAAACAGTGC
>JAAUQT010000152.1 GCA_012033495.1 Cyanobacteria bacterium RM1_2_2
TGAAGTCCCCCTTTTGAAGGGGGATTTAGGGGGATCTAAATCTTTGTTTACAAACAGTTTCTTAGCCTGAAGTAAATTTAGATTGTCGAAGTAGGCTTTTTGCGTCCATAATCAGAAGCTATTGTCTGACTTTTTTGAATGTTGTCGCTCTAAGGATTATTTCTGTGAGGAGACTAACTCAAGTTCGCCTGTTCGGTGATTCGGTTTTTGCCCCAGAGGTTCTTGCCCCAGAACTGACCGACGCCCAATCAGGTCATGATCTGAATCTTCAGCAGTGGCTGCCTTGGGTTGGTGCAGTTTTTGTAGCTGCCAGTGCTACAGTCGCTTTCCCTAGCTACGCTCAAGAAGTGCCGCTCAATCCCACAATTGATGTTGGCGTTGTGCAGCGCTTTGGCTCTGAAGCCACCGATGAAATGGTTTTGAAGCCACCTGTAGGCGACAGTTTAACGCTGAAGTTTAAGGTCGAAGAACAAATTAAAACCCTCACCACTACAAGCGATGTCAAGGTGAAGGTGGAGATGCAGGCTTTACCAGAGCCAAAAGTAGCAGAACGAGTAGTTTTGAGTACCCATCGCAGCTTTGAGAGTGCTGAGAATAGCGCCACTGAATGGAAGGATCAGGGCATCGAAGTTGAAGTTGCCCAGCCGCGTCAATGGCAAGTGTGGGCTAAGCGAGACACCTACAAAACTCCGCTGTTGCGCCGACTGTTGATGCAAAATTTGCAATCACACGGGTCGAAATCAGCTTTTATTGATACGCAAGTTCAGCAGCAAGAGCCAAAAGCCGAATTGTTGGTCAATGGTACGCGCTACCAGCATGACGAAGTTGAATTTAACTCAACCACCCAAAAAATTGATGTGTCCTTCAACCGTGAGGATCACGGAGAGCGCCTCTACGGCGGCTCACTCAAGCTTCAGCCTAATGCCTACGGCACTTATACCCTAGTCAACCAGGTTCCAGTCGAAACCTACCTGCGCGGCGTGGTTCCCCATGAAATTGGGCTAAGCGCACCCCAAACAGCAATTGAAGCCCAAGCAATTCTGGCTAGAACCTATGCACTGCGAAATTTGCGTCGGTTTGCCATTGATAACTATCAGCTTTGTGCCGATACCCAGTGTCAAGTGTACTGGGGGCTAGATGGAGCCGCACCCGCATCCGATCGCGCCATTACTGCGACACGAGGCAAAGTTTTGACCTATCAAAGCGAACTGGTTGATGCACTCTATTCTTCAACAACAGGAGGCATCACTGCGCCCTTCAGCAATGTTTGGAATGGAGCCGACCGACCGTATTTGCAGGCAGTGGTGGATTCTGTACAAAACGTTTGGGATCTGTCGCAGCAAAGCCTCGCCGATGAAACCAACTTCCGTGCTTTTATCAGCCGTAAGCAGGGCTTTAACGAAGTAGGCTGGGATATGTTCCGTTGGCGGGTTGAGAGTCCCCTCAGCGAGATTGCTAAAGATCTGCGAACCTATCTGCAAAGCAAACAGCATCCGCTGGCTAACTTCACGCAGGTGCAAGACCTGAAAGTGATAGAACGATCAGCGGCAGGACGAGTCCAACGAATGGAGATCACAACCGATCGAGGCGTGATTGAGCTAGAGAAAGATGAAATTCTTAGGGCACTCTATGCGCCCAACAGCACCTTGTTCTACCTTGATCCCATTTATGAAACTCCTCGCCCTGCCAGCCCTGCGGCTCCCCAAGCAGGTGTTGTGCAGAGTAGTCCTGTTCCTACCGGACAGCAGGTGTCTAACTCCCCACTGCCAACGGCTGTTAGCCCCAGTCCTCAACCGAGTCCAACGAAGATCTTGAAAGGGTTTGCCTTTGTGGGCGGCGGTTTTGGGCATGGAGTGGGCATGAGCCAGACCGGAGCTTATCATTTGGGAGAGTTGGGATGGTCGAGCGAGCGAATTCTGAGCTTCTACTATCCAGGAACTCAGCTTCTTCCCCTCAATCCATCGATTACTTTCTGGCGTGAACCTGCTCCAGGTAAGGATGAACAAGTTGGTATTGTGGGGCAGTGAGGTTCTGAAGATCTCTGGCTTCTCAGAAGCCGGGAATCTGTGTCACCTTTTCTTTCCTCTGCTCAGCAATACCCCACAAAAGAGAGTAGAAAAGATGGCAAAGGGTGAAAGCATGACGATAACTCTCACCCCTGCTGTAGAACCACTAACCACTTTTGTGATTCACTCTTTTCTTTTTATGCCCTAGGGCGCGTCATCCATGACTCAAACGCTTGCAGCATCAGCTTGATCGCGCCTGCCTCTAAAAACAGGCTAGGGTCTGTGGCTTTGCCATCGTCAGGATTTTATTTAGAATTGATGACAAATCCTAGCGCCTGATAAGCAAAGCAGAAGTACAAACTGCACTCCTGCCCACTTAAAACGCTCTTAACCGTTGCAGATTGCAAGACGACATTACAAAATCGCCTTTCCGACGCAGCGGCTTTAGTATAGCTCTTCTTCCTGATGAGTCATGATTGTGCAATCGGAAGTGGGATAAGCCACACAGGTCAACACATATCCTGCCTCAATTTGGTCATCATCGAGGAAGGACTGATCAGACTGGTCAACTGTGCCTGCCGTGATTTTGCCTGCACAGGTAGAACATGCACCTGCACGGCAGGAGTAGGGGAGGTCTAGTCCCTGCTCTTCAGCAGCATCTAGGATGTACTCGTCATCCGGTACTTCGATCGTAGTATTTAGACCTTCAGCTTCGTTGATTAGCGTGACTTTGAACGTAGCCATGTATATCCTCTCAGTGTTCGATACGGCAGTCCAAGTTTACCTGTCCAGCCCCATAATCTTTTTAAGTCGTGAAGACCTGTAGCTGGACAAACTCTATTTCTGATACTACGGGAAAAGTTTATGCCTGTAACCTCAATTCAAGGGTAAAGATGTACGGGATTCGTAATGAAAACCTTCAACTTTTGCCTGAATTACTTATACCTTAGAAACAATTTAGAATTTATCCAGACAAACTGGTTGGCTAAGGAGGAGCAACCCCGCTGGATCGCGCAGTTTCAAGATTGGCAGAGATTCTACGAAAACTTTTTGCTATCTGCTATCAGATGGTTTACAACCGCTTTGTAGCAAGTCAGTTAAATTTTAATCCAATCTAATATATAGTTTTCCCTAACACAACTACCATTATTAAATTAGCTGAAATTATTAGTTTTAATGATCGTGATCGATTACTAAAATGGCATAGCCCAAACTTATATTTACCAACGAATTTAGTGTGGTGTACTTCATAACATTATTATCAGCAACCGAAAGCCAGAGATCGAAAAAGATCCCCGACGACTGTCCGAAGATTCGACTCTAACTTCCAGCAAGACTAGCTTTATTGAGGCTGAAGCGACTTAGGCTGCAAAATCATCTCATAAAGCTGGCGACGAAAGGCTGCATCCAGATACTTTGACCGGAGTTCATCCCAACCTGTCAGCGCATCAGTTTGTTGCTGCTGCATGACCTGCTGAAGATTCTTGAAATTCGCTTTCGCGGGCAGATGATTAGCCAGAATGCTCGACAAAACATGCGTATCCTGCACGATTCCCAAGTCTTCCTGCAATTGTCGCAGTTCATTCACCCAGTTTTGGAAAGAGTCTCCATAAAAATCAGTAAAAAACTCTGCTTGATAGCGAGCTTGTTTACAAACTTTGCGCAGTTCATGCAGCATCACCCCACTGCGCGTCGATTGGTCTGCGGCAGCAACGAGCCAGCCCGGATGCAGCAGCAGCTTCGATAGCAGGGGGCTGAGAATATCAGGCAAAGCCACTTCGAGCGGCAACTGAGCCAAAGCACTGAATTCAGGAGCCGCAATCCACTTCTCGTAAGCCGCCTTGAGATGCTGATAGTCCACTTGCGACAGCGCGGATTTCACCTCAGCAAAGATTTTGACCCGCTGTTTGTGCAACGATCCACTAGCGCGGTCGATCATCTCCTGCTCTGAAGGCGGCAACTGCGGACGATATTCATTTCCTAAAGCCGCTATTTGCACGTCGAGGTCGCGCAACTGTCCCAACACTTTTGTTAAAGCGCGGACTTGATTCTCACGGGCAGGTTTGGGTAACTTAACCGCTTCGCCAAATACCTGCAATGCTGTCCGCAGTCGTCGCGTCCCTACTCGCATCTGATGCAAGTATTCCGGGTCAGAATCTTGCAAAACGCCGGATTCCTGTTTCACCAAGCGTTGATACTGTTTGGCGATCACAGTATGGGCATAGTCTCCCAGCGTAAAGGTTTCAAGCACAGGTGCCGACTTCACCTTTTTACTTTTCTGCTGCTCGTCCAATTTTTCTGTCTTATCTTTTTGCTTTGTAGAGGCTTTTTGAGATGCCTGACCAGCAGTCTTTGTCATAGCCACCTTCTCTATTACTCCTGTGCAGCCAGTTGCTTCTCTGCAACGCGATAATCGATGCTCGCAGCAGGACTCTTTCCATCTAAAAGCAAGCAAAATTATGATGCTTGATGCGTCCAACCGAAACCAGCAACGGCTAATGATGAGCTTTAATTCTATCAATTCTGCCTATAAGGGTCGGCAGCCAAAAGGGAGAGCAGTTCTATATTGAGGTGATGGAGGTGATGAACCATTAGTTTCCAAATGGAACAACTTGTTCTAGCGGGGCTGTTTGAGGCAGTGGGTTTGCCTGAATCAACTCTTGTGAAGGCGGAGCTTCCAGAAAAGTTAGGGTTGGGGCTGATAAATTGGGTGCGCCTAAATCGGGCGGGTCAAACGTTACTGGATCAAAAGCAGGGGGATCAAATGGCGTTTGCTCAGCTTGAAGAGCATTCAATGCAGGGGCATCTAAGGCAGGGGCATCCAAAGCGGGCGCAGCAAGATCCGTTTCGTCGAATTGCGGCCCATTCAACTGCGGAGCTTCAAAAGGAATCGGATCAAGGACTGGTGTGCCCAATGGCGTCGCGCCGAAGTCGGTGGCCGGAAATTCAGTGAGGGGCACTTCTGGCACAGTAATGTTTTGAACTTCAGGAATGGGCGGTGGCTCAATGGGCAGGACTTCCTGAATCGGTGGGAACAACTGCTCTACTTCCACCGTAGGAATCTCTGGGGCAGCGATTTCCGGCACGGGCACTTCTACTTGTGCCATCGCCTGACCTGACCAACCCAAAGCCAACCCTACCATCAGAAAAAGATTAATCGGACGCATAGATTCAACCGTAGAAAATTCTCTGACAGCAGTAATTATAGATGCAGCAGCCACAACCGCCACATTTCCTGGCAGCATTTCAGGAACAGGCAGTTTTCCTCAGCGCAGGATTCAGCCGAAGCGATGCGAGTGAGTTGGGATGCAATGTCACAAATTGGCAACATTACAGCTAGCTAAGTGATCAAAAGTGGCGGATCAAGGTAAAGCTAAGCTAGATTGGTGCAGGTTTGTAAAGTAATGTTTCAAATCTCGGTGCACTGACTTCTAGGCTCCTGACGTAGATTTGCAGTAAAACCCTGGCTGAATCTTAGTCGAAGCTAATCAATGCTTTACATTTGTACATTTGATTCAACAAAACCTTACTCCTTCTCCAAAAAGTTAATTTAACTTAACAAATGGGGTATGCTGGTAAGCAGGGTGTCGTAGGTACAAATTCTTATTAATTCACCTGTTTTAATTCCCGAATTATCTTGGCATTGGCTTGGTCTGCTAGGAGAAAGTTGCGGGAGAGATGTCAGGTCACAGCCTCTGACCCATTGGGTTAACAGCCATTCGGTTAGTGGGTTCGCCATTTTTTGCGTTGCTCGAATCTTGCCTTCAAGTCCGAGAGTGCCCCAGCATCATAGTCTCCCTTCGTTTAAATCCATTCTTTGCAGGCTAGGCTTAGGTTGCTCCGTCGCTGAGTTAGCAACCTGGATACCCTCAATCTCTACGAAAACTTGGGTAGGCTCACTATGAGTACGCAATTTCCTTGGCTAACCGTTTTGATCTTGCTGCCGCTGGTAGCATCGCTTCCGATTCCGTTTCTACCCGACAAATACGGGAAGAACGTTCGCTCCTACGCGCTGGGTGTGGCTCTGACAGAGTTTGCTTTGCTGATTTACACCTTCTGGAAGCATTACGACCTGACTGATTCAGGCTTTCAGTTGGTTGACCACTATGCCTGGATTCCTCAACTTGGTTTGAACTGGTCGCTAGCAGTAGATGGACTATCGATGCCGCTGGTGCTGCTGACTGGATTAGTGACTACGCTGGCAATTTTTGCTTCGTGGCAGATTAAGTACAAGCCGCGCCTGTTTTATGTCCTCATGCTGGCGATGTATAGCGCTCAGATTGGGGTGTTTGTGGCTCAGGATTTGCTGCTGTTTTTTACCATGTGGGAACTGGAGCTTGTTCCGGTTTACTTGCTGATTGCGACTTGGGGCGGCCAGCGGCGCCTCTACGCAGCAACAAAGTTCATTCTTTACACCGCAATTGCCTCCATCTTTATTCTAGTGGCGGCGCTAGCGATGGCTTTCTATGGTGATACTCTCACCTTTGACATGCAGGAGTTGGGTCTGAAGCAGTATTCAGTGGGCTTCGAGATTGCCATGTACTCGGCATTTCTGCTGGCTTTTGGCGTTAAGCTGCCGATCTTTCCGCTCCACACTTGGTTGCCTGATGCTCACAGCGAAGCGCCCGCTCCAGTGTCGATGATTTTGGCAGGGGTGCTGCTGAAAATGGCAGGCTATGCGCTAATTCGCATTAATGTTTCCATGCTGCCCAATGCGCATGTTTACTTCGCTCCTGTTTTGGCAGTTTTGGGCGCAGTTGGCATCATCTACGCTTCTCTGACTGCGTTTGCTCAGGTCAATCTAAAGCGACGGTTGGCTTATTCTTCGATTGCCCACATGGGGTTTGTGCTGATTGGAGTTTCCGCCTTCACAGATTTGGGCATGAGCGGCGCAGTTTTGCAAATGGTCTCCCACGGCTTAATCGCTGCTAGTCTGTTCTTCTTGTCTGGAGTCGCCTACGACCGCACTCATACCCTAATGATGGACAAGATGGGCGGCATGGCCAAACAAATGCCCACTGTCTTTGCGCTGTTCACGGCTGGGTCAATGGCTTCTTTAGCCCTTCCCGGAATGAGTGGCTTTGTGGGTGAACTCACTGTGTTTTTAGGATTTGCCACCAGCGATGCCTACAGCGTTCCCTTCAAAGTTGTGATTATTCTCTTGGCAGCCGTTGGTGTGATTCTCTCTCCGATTTACTTACTTTCCATGCTACGGACTGTCTTCTACGGCTCAGAAACTGCTGAGTTGAGTGAGATGACGCTCAGCGATGCCAAACCCCGCGAAGCCTTTATTGCGCTGTGCCTGCTGATTCCGATTATTGGAATTGGGGTTTATCCAAAGTTGGCGACTCAAACCTACGATGTAAAAACTGTAGAAGTTGCCCAACAAGCGCGTCAGGTTTTGCCCCTGCTGGCTGAACAGCCTTTGCACTTCTCTAAACCCAACCTAAGCTTCCCAACCATCATTGGGGCTGAGACAAAGGAACTCACTCAAGCAATCAAGTAGTCTAATATCTAGCATGGGTTGCCGTAGCCTGATGGAGGCAAATCCTTAAGAAAAGTGAAGAGAGATTGCTCTAGGCAGTCTCTCTTTCGGTTTTTTCTGCTGCTCAGAGCTAGATTTCTGCTGCTTCCAATCTGTGACGTTGTTAACCTGCTACTGTTGAACGATCCGTCAAAATTTCGTAACCAGCCTCAGTCACCAACACCGTATGCTCAAACTGAGCAGAGAGCGAGCGGTCAACTGTAACAACCGTCCAACGGTCAGCCAACGTCCGAGTGTGCTTGGAACCGGCGTTAAGAATCGGTTCGATCGCCAGCGTCATGCCCGCTTTTAGCTTGACGTTTGGCAATTCGTGAGTGCGGAAATTGAACACAGAAGGTTCTTCATGCAAATTGCGCCCCACCCCATGCCCAGTGAAGTCTTCCACCACTTTGAAGCCATTTGCCTCGGCATGATCCTGAATTGCACCCGCTACATCCAGCAAAAAAGCGCCTGCTTTGACCTGTTCAATTCCTTTAAATAGAGTTTCCTCAGCAACTCGAATCAGCTTTTTGGCAGCCGGACTCACTTCACCCACTGCAATCGTCAGGCAAGAATCTCCGTGAAAGCCCTCGTAGTAAGCACCCGTATCAACCTTGAGCACATCGCCTTTGCGAATTACTTTTTTAGGGTTCGGAATCCCATGCACCACTTCTTCATTAATGCAGGCGCAGATTGAAGCAGGGAAGCCATGATAGCCCTTAAAGCTGGGTGTTGCGCCCATCTCACGAATTCGCTTTTCGGCATAAGCATCCAGATCCGCAGTTGTCATTCCAGGTTGCACCAATCCAGAAATTTCCTTTAAAACCGTGGCAACAATCTGGCTGGCTTGACGCATGATCGCAATTTCTGGCGCAGACTTGAGTTCAACTCCTTGGCGGCGACGCTTGGCACGAGGCTGGGCAGATGGCTTAGGTAAAAGGTTCGTGAAAATATTATTCATGGATGTCAAAAACAGCAGATAACGCAAAGCACAGCTTTTATCCTAACAACTTCTTTTGTTGAATTCTTTGGTGAGGAAAACCTAGCTAGATTGCCAAAAACTTCTTGAAAGCTCTACCAACTTGTTTAAAGATGGGTTAACATAGACGATTGTGAGTTTTTGAGAAATCTAATGAACGCTCAAGAGATTATCGGCTCCATTGAGGCGGAACAGCTTAAATCAGATCTGCCTATCATTCACGTTGGCGATACTGTCAAAGTGGGTGTGGTCATCCAAGAGGGTGGCAAAGAGCGGGTTCAGCCTTACGAGGGCACTGTAATCGCAATGCGCAATGGTGGTATCAATGAGACCATCACCGTGCGTAAGATTTTTCAAGGTGTCGGCGTAGAGCGGGTCTTTCTCTTACATTCCCCTCGAATTGCTAGTATCAAAGTATTACGACGGGGTAAGGCGCGGCGAGCCAAGCTATACTACCTGCGTGATCGGGTAGGTAAGGCAACTCGCTTGAAGCAGCGCTTTGACCGTCCTCTCTAGAAATCAAGATTTGCGGGGGTTCAGCCCCAGTTAAACTGATTTAGCGGGTGGTTAACTTGATGATGGCAACTCGTCAATCAATTAACTGCTAGACTAGGGAAGGCGTTGAAGCATTGTTCTCCATCGTGCGCTCTTAGTTCAGTTGGTAGAACGCAGGTCTCCAAAACCTGATGTCGGGGGTTCGAGTCCTCCAGGGCGCGCTGGTAGCAATATTTGTACTGATAAGCGAATTAATGGCGCGAACAGTAGGTGCAAATGATTAAGTTACAGTTCGTATGACTAGAGCATCCAATTCATTCGTGATGAGGCACTAGTAGATTGTGGCAAAGAAAGGCGAAGCAGACGTAAGCGGACAAAAAGAGTCCAAAGAATCTAAAGATTCTAAGGAGCCTAAGAAGGTTGAGGCGGCAAAGGCTGGCTTTAGCCCTTCGGTTTTTTTGCAAAGCACTAAAGAAGAATTGGATAAGGTGGTTTGGCCCAGTCGTCAACAACTGGTGAGCGAATCCGTTGCAGTTATTTTAATGGTGACGCTTTCTGCAACAGTCATTTATTTGGTTGATAACTTCTTTGGGTGGGCTTCTAAGCAGGTGTTTTAATGATCGCATCAGGTGAATTCGATGACAACTTGACTCCATATGAGGGTGAGGGTGAAGATTCCCTTCCCATTACGGATGCTCGTTGGTACGCAGTTCAGGTAGCTTCTGGGTGCGAAAATCGCGTCAAGATCAACTTGGAGCAACGGATCGAGACGTTGGATGTTGCGAATCGAATTTTTCAGATTGAGATTCCCCAAACGCCCATTCTGAAGCCGCAGAAAGGTGGGAAGCCAAAAGAAGCGGCGGAGAAAGTGTTTCCAGGCTATGTACTGATCCGCATGATCATGGACGACGAGGCTTGGCAGGTAGTTAAAAACACGCCCAATGTGATTAACTTTGTCGGAGCTGAGCAGAAACGTCGCTATGGACGGGGGCGAGGGCATGTAAAACCCCTTCCGCTAGGTGCGGCTGAAGTTGAGCGAATCTTCAAGCAGGCACAAGAGCAGAAAGCCGTCATCAAGGTTGACATGGCAACCGGGGACAAAATCTTGGTACTGTCAGGGCCGTTTAAGGACTTTGAAGGTGAAGTCATTGAAGTTAGCCCAGAACGTAGCAAGCTAAAAGCGCTGCTCTCTATCTTTGGTAGAGATACGCCAGTTGAGTTGGAATTTAATCAAGTACAGAAGCAGAGCTAGAAAGCGAATGGCGAAAAAGGTTGTAGCAATCATTAAGCTAGCGATCAATGCTGGCAAAGCAAACCCCGCTCCACCGATTGGCCCCGCCCTCGGTCAGCATGGGGTTAATATTATGATGTTCTGCAAGGAATACAACGCTAAAACTGCCGATCAGGTGGGGATGGTGGTTCCGGTAGAAATTTCAGTGTTTGAAGACCGCAGTTTTACGTTTGTTCTGAAAACGCCTCCTGCTTCGGTGCTGCTGGCAAAGGCAGCCGGAGTAGAGCGCGGATCGGGCGAACCAAACAAGAAGAAAGTGGGTTCGATCTCTAAAGCGCAACTTCAAGAGATTGCCCAAACAAAATTGCCTGACCTGAATGCAAATGACATTGAGGCGGCAATGAGAATTGTAGAAGGGACGGCTCGTAATATGGGCATTACCATTACAGGCTAGTTCTGGTGGTCTTCTGTCTAGACCTGGATCGTAGTTAATCTTTAATTGGGGGAGAGTTTGAACCTCGCTATTACCCCAGGAGTGTTAAAAATGACTAAAAAAGTATCGCGTCGATTGCAGGAACTGCAAAAGAAGGTTGAGGATCGTACCTACCAACCCTTAGAGGCGTTGCAGCTTCTCAAGGAAACAGCAACTGCTAAATTTCCCGAATCGGCTGAGGCTCATATCCGTTTGGGTATTGATCCTAAGTACACCGATCAGCAGTTGAGAACAACCGTTGCTTTGCCGAAAGGAACAGGTCAAACTATCCGGGTGGCGGTGATTGCGCGAGGTGAAAAGGTTACAGAAGCGAGCAATTCAGGTGCAGATATCGTTGGTTCGGAAGAGCTGATCGATCAAATCCAGAAAGGAATGATGGATTTCGATGTCTTGATTGCGACTCCTGATGTGATGCCCCAAGTTGCGAAGCTAGGACGCCTGCTTGGCCCTCGTGGTCTGATGCCCTCGCCAAAGGGTGGCACTGTGACGTTTGATGTGACCCAAGCGATTTCTGAATTTAAAGCAGGTAAGCTGGAGTTCCGGGCAGACCGAACTGGAATCGTCCATGTTTTGTTTGGTAAGGCAACTTTCTCAGAAGATGACCTGTTGGCGAATCTGAAGGCATTGCAGGAAACCATCGACCGAAATCGCCCTTCCGGTGCAAAAGGCCGTTACTGGCGCTCGATTTATGTTTCGTCTACAATGGGGCCTTCTATCCAAGTTGACATCAACGCTCTGCGAGATATGAAGACGACGGATGCCGCATAGTGTTGCACATAAGGCTTTAAGTTTCGAGACTTAAAAGATCCCAACTAAATTCATAGAAGCCGTAGACAGCAGGTGCAAATTGCTTAATGTCCTGCCGAGGTTGAACTGTTCCTTCCTAAGCTGCTGCCAAATGGTAGTTTCGTTAGGTGGAGCAATCAAACTCGTTAGAACTCCGGCAAGTTGTCCGGGGTTTTTTGTTGATGGTAAATGGGATGTTCAAGCTTGGAAATTCCCGAGTCCAAGGAGGTGAAGATAGATGGGAAGAACGTTAGAAGAAAAGCGAGCGATCGTCGCTGAACTCAAAGAAACTTTGAGCCAGGCACAGCTAGCTGTGGTGATTGACTACAAAGGCTTGACGGTTGCTGAAATCACTGATCTACGCAGACGGCTGCGTCCAAGCGGAGCCGAATGTAAGGTCACTAAAAACACGCTGATGCGGATTGCCATTCAGGATGATCCCAACTGGCAGCCGATGGCAGAAATCTGTAAAGAATCCTCTGCTTTCCTGCTGCTCAGGGATGATTTGGGTGGTGCGCTCAAAGCTTACCAAGACTTCCAGAAGGCAACCAAGAAAACCCTGATCGTTCGGGGTGGTGCAATGGAAGGGCGGCTGCTCACCGAAGATGATGTTAAAGCGATTGCCGATCTGCCCTCCAAAGAGCAGCTTATGGCTCAAATTGCTGGCGCAATCAACGGTGTGGCTTCCAAGCTGGCGATTGGCATCAACGAAGTGCCGAGTTCGCTGGCTCGCGCCCTGCAAGCCGTTGCTGACAAAGATAAGCCTGAAGAAGCTGCCTAAGCGGGAATTGAGATTCCTCACCTTTGTTCATGATGACAAGTTCATGACGACGAATGGCAATTACGGTTGCCTCAGACCTAAGAACCAACCATAGGAGTTAAAGAATGTCTGCAAAAACAGATGAAATCTTAGAACAATTAAAAACCCTGACGCTACTAGAAGCTTCTGAGCTTGTGAAGCAAATTGAAGAAGCATTTGGCGTTAGCGCAGCGGCTCCCGCAGGCGGCATGATGATGATGGCGGCGGCTGGTGCTGCTGCTCCTGCTGAAGAAGTAGAAGAGAAGACTGAATTTGATGTGGTGCTGGAAGAAGTACCTGCCGACAAGAAGATCGCGGTTCTCAAGGCAGTGCGCGAACTGACAGGTTTAGGTTTGAAAGAAGCCAAAGAATTGGTGGAATCTACGCCCAAGCCCGTTAAGGAAGGCATCCCCAAGGAAGCGGCTGAAGAAGCCAAGAAAGCCATTGAAGCTGCGGGCGGTAAAGCTGCGGTTAAGTAGGGCTTGTTGATTTGATATCAATTCAATTTCTCAGTTGATTTCGGTCAGGGCGGGCTAGTCTCGCCCTTTTTGCTAGCTGTAGCGCTACGCAAGCACAGGACAAAGGTGGGAGATGTTCCTGTCCAAAAATGGAACCTTCTTCCTTCTGCCACACCTGATATGGCAGTACTGCCTAAGGTTAGGACGGGGTGTAGGGGTGGAACCCCTAGCTGGCGAGCCCCACACCCTACCCACTACCCGTCCTA
>JAAUQT010000005.1 GCA_012033495.1 Cyanobacteria bacterium RM1_2_2
CGTCATTTTGGGCCACCTTCTAGAGAACTCGAGTGATCCCTTTGAAGATCATGAAGATTAACGTTGCAAAACGTTACTTTGTTTAACCTTGATGGCTAATTGCCCTCATTTAGCCAGGGGCTTAAGTCTTTTTTCTTTAAGCCCTTTTCCAACCCTTTGCGCTGCCTAATCAGTCCCTGCTCGACTACACGATAAGTTACTTGGAGTCGGCTCAAATTGTGGAGACGTTTTGGGGGTTAAGCAACTGGTCTGTCATGCTTCATGCGAGATGCGTTGTGTTGACATGCCTTAAGTGGGGATGCCGCGTGGGACGCCTTCTAAAGCCTCTTCTTCAGTATCAAAAATTTCAAACACCGAGTCCATCATTGTGACTTCAAAAACTAGTTTGGCTTCTGGATGCACTTTACAAATGCGAAAACTGCCCCTCACCTTATCAGCATCTCGCATTCCTGCCACTAGGGAAGTTAAGCCTGAGCTATCAATAAAATTGACTTGTCCCAAATTGACGACAATATGAGGGCTGGTCTTAGAAATACATTCCTGTAGTTTCAGACGAAACTGCCAAGCGGTTGTGATGTCAAGTCGTCCTGTAGGGGTGAGAACAACGACAGTTCTTCCGTCTTGAGTCGTGCGGATGGTCTGCTCCATTAGATCTTGATCCTTCCTTAGGACATACGAGCAATTTGAACTAGCTCCTGCGATCCTAACCAGTTGCAGTCTAGATAACTTGTAGCAGTTAATCTGTAACTTGAGAAGCAGCGAATAACAAAAGCCTCATCGGAAGATGCCACCTCTCCTCGGTTCTAGAAGTGACTAGTGCTACAAACTTGTTATCTTTCTAGCTGGCATATGATGCCTAATATAGTATCGCAGTATCTTCACTAGACACCTACTAGGTTGCCCTAAGGAAGGAGAATTCTCACAAGTTTTTCACTATTTGTTGAACTCTTTGAGTAGAGGGCTTTGGGCCTGCACAGAACCGCCAAGCCAGTCTTGTGGCTTGAGGAAGAGGTCATAAAGCTGGGCTTCAGGGGTGTTAGCTTCAGGGGAGTAGCTGTACTCCCAGCGCACCAGCGGCGGCAGAGACATCAAAACAGATTCGATTCGCCCTTTGGTCTGGAGTCCAAAAATTGTCCCTCGGTCATAAACCAAATTGAACTCAACATAGCGTCCACGGCGATAAAGCTGAAACTCGCGTTCTCGATCGCTCCATTCGGTGTTGCGTCGCCGTTCTGCAATAGGCACATAGGCTGGCAAAAAAGCATTGCCACAGTCTTGCACAAACGCGAAAAGATCTTCCCAACTGCGTTCGAGATCGCCGACTGCCTTACCGTAGCTGGCTGCAATGCCGTCATCGTCGGGCCCTTGATACAATTTGCCGCGATTGTCTTGGTAATCAAAGAAAATGCCGCCCACACCGCGCGTTTCCCGGCGGTGTTTGAGATAGAAGTATTCATCACACCAGCGTTTGAAGGTGGGATAGTATTCGCTGTGGTGTTTATCGCAGGCGTCTTTTAAGGTTTGGTGAAAGTGCTGAACGTCTTCCAAAAAGGATAGTAGGGCGTCAGGTCGATGCCGCCGCCAAACCACCAAACGGGGCCAGCTTCAAAGTAGCGGTAGTTGAGGTGAACCGTCGGAATGTAGGGATTGTGGGGATGCAGCACCATTGAAGTCCCAGTGGCATAAAAGCCGTTGCCTGCGGCTTCAGGGCGCTGTACCAAAATGGAGGGTGGCAAATCCTTACCCCAAACCTCCGAGAAATTGACCCCGCCCTGCTCAAAAATGTCGCCTGCCTTCATCACACGAGAGCGACCGCCGCCACCTTCTTCCCGCTCCCAGCTATCTTCATGAAAGGTGCCGCTGCCATCAAGTTGCTCTAAACCCTGGCAAATGCTGTCTTGTAATGTTTTGAGAAACTGCCCAACCCGCTGGCGTGAATCGGACGGTGGCAGGATATTGGTTGTAGAGGTGTTCGGAACGGACGTGTTCACCATAGTCAAGGATTACTAAGATCTGAATGAAATGAGGGATTACAGTGAGTGAGCACTGGATCGACTGTACTCGCTTCGGATCTAGCCTATCCTGAATTGGATTTGACTTAACACTCTAGTCAATGAATGTAACGTAATGAAACCATTGCCTTGGTTCAGCAAAAAAGAGGCAACTGTCGTCGTAACCCATCTTCAAACGTCATGATCGCC
The DNA here is from genome assembly GCA_012033495.1 of Cyanobacteria bacterium RM1_2_2. GTDB lineage: Bacteria > Cyanobacteriota > Cyanobacteriia > Elainellales > Elainellaceae > Elainella. The sequence continues at coordinate 2,202 of JAAUQT010000005.1, forward strand.
CTAGCAAGCCATCCTCAGACTAAACCTGCCCGTACAGGTAGTTGTAGTTATATTACTGGGATTCTGCCTGCTGCGAGTTTGTTTCACTGGCTTCTACTCTCGGTTGACAAAAACCTCTGGTTTCTTGGGTGCGGCCAAACATCTCGCGGTCTGAGTGGGTGAACTGATTGGTGTCAATGTAGTCATCTAGTTTTCGACAGCTTTCATTAATTAGATCATCTAACACTTCATTGCTGTATCCAATGGGTAAAGGGCGAAGCAAAACTTTCCGATCTTTGCTTGCTGAAGCCAGCGTCCTTCCATCAGGACTGAAGTTAACGCTAACTACTTCGCGTCGATGTTCACTGAAAGTTGTAATGACATCACCCTCTTTTTTCCACAGTTTCACCGTGCCATCTTGACTCGCGGAAGCCAACAAATAGCCCTCTGAACTGTTGTAATCAGCGCTGTATCGCAGCCGCAAGATCGGGGCGCTGTGTCCTCTCAGGGATTTAAAAGGCTGTAGCTTTAAGTTTTCGGTCTCTGGGTTTGCAATCCGCCAAAGCTTGACGCTGTTATCTCGGCTGTCGGCTGCGGCTAACCATTCACCATCGGGGCTAAAGCTGACGCTCTCAATGTCGCCCAACTGCTGATCTTTGAAATGGGTCACGGTTTGCAGTTGCTCTCCGTCTTGATTCCAGATGATAATTTCCCCTACCGAATTGGCGATGGAGGCTTCTTTACTGGCAGACACGAGTAGTCGTCCAGAGGGGCTGAAGTGAACGCTAGTCGGAATCCCTGTGTGCGCCTTCAAGGTAGTGCGGAGCTGACCATCTGAAGATTGCCACAACTTCACAGTATAGTCTTCCCCTGCTGTTGCCACCACTTGACCATCAGGGCTGAGACTCACGCTAGAGACTGGCTTCTGATGAGCTTTAGTGGTCTGCATCGATGGATCAAGCGTGGAGGGATCAAGCAATTCTTGCTCCTGAGATAAGAGTTGATCCTTCGACAAATCCACTCGCCACAAAACAACTTTGCCGTCTTCGTCACCGGAAACCAAAAGATTGCGACGGTCATTCAGGCTGATACCCCGAATATTGGTTTGTGATACGTCTCTCGTGCCGATTCGGGTTCCATCGGGTCGCCAAAAGTTCAAGCTTTGCAAGCCGCTCGAAACCAGAAATTTACCAGTTTGACTAAAAATCACGTCAAAAATTTGGCGCTGATGCGGCAGGCGCACAATGGAATCATTGCTCGTTTGCCAGAGTCGAATTGAGCCATCGGCGCTCGCTGAAGCCAGCATTTGTCCATCTTGAGTGAAGTCAACGTCTAGAATTTCGTTGCGGTGTCCTTGCAGGTCATTCCACAGGGCATCGTTTTCTTGCTGCCAAAATTCAGCAGTATTGAGCAATCCAGAAGTTAATTGGCTGCTCGGCTGCCAGAGCTTCACCGTATCGTCTGCCCCCGCCGAGGCAATCATGCGGCTGTCTGGGCTGAACTGAACGCGATAAACCTCGTCTTGGTGTCCGCGTAAGGTGCGTAAGGGTTGACCCTCTGCGGCGTTCCACACTCGGATCGTATAGTCGGCACTGGCAGAGGCGAGCACCTGACTGTCGTGGCTAAACACCGTGCGATAGACGTTATCTTCGTGTCCTGCGAGGTTGGCAACCAGCGTTCCATCTGCCTTCCAGAGCCGAATTGTGCGCTCAAACCCGGAAGAGACGAGCCGTTGACCATCCGGGCTAAAGCTGACCCAAATATGGGAGTCGGTATTGGGTAAAGCTTTCACTTGGGCAAAGTTTTTTCCTGACCACAGCCGCACGCCGTTAAACCCAGCAGAAGCCAGCGTTTGACTATCAGGACTAAAACTCAGGCTATAAACTGGCTCACCAACTTGCAGGGTGGCAACCGGCTCAACGGCTCGTCGTCCCAGTCTTGCCCAAATTTTGACCGTTCCATCTTGACTGGCAGAGGCAATCCAGCGACCGTTGGGGCTAAACCGCACATCAAACACTCGCTCAGTATGATTGGCTAGGGTTTTGATCAGCTTCCAAGTCGGGACGCCTGCGGGCGAACGGGCAATTTGCCAGAGTTTAATGTTGCCGTCATAGCTGGCGGAAACAAGCTGTTGGCGCTTGGCAAAGAAATCAATCGCCACCACATCTTCTTGATGCCCGACAAGAGGCTGGGCAACCGGAGTACCGTCGCTTTGCCAAAGCCGAATCGTGCCGTCTTGCCCGGAGGAAGCCAATAAGCCATCCTCACCGATAAAGCGGGCGCGATAGACTCGTCCTTGATGCATCTCCAGCCGATTGTGTTCATTCAGCCCGTAGATGGATTTATGCAAAGCCGTCACCACCTGCACTTGCGAACCTGGGTCGATTAAACCGAGTAGATCGCCCAACACTCGATTTTTCAGATCTCTGCCCGCTTTGAGGCTAACCATCAGCGCGTCGAGTTCTTGCTTCGTTCGAGCGAATTCACCAGCGCTTTGATTTCGCTAGTTGTCTTAATTTCGGTGACTAAGAAGGAGCCAACAATCCCAACGGTTGCCAAGCCACCTGCCAACCAACGCACCAGCCGCATCCGGTTGCGATTCTTTTTGGAAGCCTGGACAAATTCTCGTTGCAGTTGGGTAGGTTTCGGCTCTTTTTCCGCATCGTCGCCTTGCGCCAACCAAGCAATCGCATCCCTGAGCTTACTGCCTCGCAGCAAAAACTCTTCGTTGCGCTTTTGTTCATCCCACTCAATCGCCTGCAAGAGTAAGTTCGTGTGGGCTTTGACGTACTTTTCATCTTTCTTGATTACATCGAGCAGATTGGGCAACAGCGCATCAAAGCTGCGGTAATTATCAAAGTAAAGCCAGTTGCGCTCTTTTACGGCTTCGTGTACCTGTCTGCGATCGTAGTCGCGCCGCAGCACAATTGTAATCACCCGCTTTTTATGTTCGGCAGCTTGCCCGATCTCGTCGCGGCAATATTTCGAGCCAACCGACTCCGAACTCATGATGAAGAGAAAGTTATCGGAATTTTTGATGCCTTCTTTCAGTTCCTCGCGCCAAGGAGACGCCACCGGAATGTTTTCCCAATCAACCCAAAGGTTAACGTTGTTTCGTTTCAGGTCACGGCACAGATTTTCTACAAACGCCTTGTCGCGCCGGGAGTAGGAGACGAACACATCCGGGCGGCGCGGCAACAAATGCCGAATCTCAGCGGCAACGCTGGCTTGGTAATATTCAGCTTGCAGCGGCGTCAGTTGCAGTTTCAGAGCGGTGTTGTTTTCAACCCATTCTTTCACCGACTCTAGATCGCTTTTGTAGAGTAAGAAGTTGACATCTCGACCGCTTTTTTCCCATTCGCTGGCTCTCGTGCGCAGTCGTTCGTAAATGTGGACATGGGTAACTCTGGCGGCAAGTGGCTCAAACGGATCTTGCGGATTAGCTAAATCAATCAGAATCCAGGCGTCTCGATCTTGAAGCCATTCCGGTACAGTGGCTTCCTCAACAGCCCGACAAACCACCGGAATGATTGGCTTTTGGCACTGCGCGGCAAACTGTAGCTCTGCTAAATCTGATTCTGAAGCGAGCGAATCAGGACTGATCACAAACACAAACACATCGGCTTCGTTGATCCCTTCTTCGATGTACTGCCACTCTTCAGCTTGAGTGCGAGCCATGCTGTAGGGCAAATCTTCTAGATCGATCCAAGGATTACGTCCCAAGCCTCGGATGGCTGTATCTAACTTTTTGACGAATTCAATATCTTCAAAAGCGTAGGCAATGAAGAGATCATTTTTTCGTGAATTGGAGGCAGATGCAAAGCTGGCAGTTGGAACAGCGTCAACCATAGGTTAACAAGGGGGCAGGGAACAGAGAGCGTTCTTCTCAACACACGCTCCTCAAGAATAGGATATCGTCTCTCTGGGAATCAAAAAATGCTTATAGATTTAATCTCTTGAGGTCATCTCAAATTGTTACAGGACTTACGCAACTCAAGCGACTTTGCCCCCCAAATCCCCTATTCTAGGGGACTTTGAGAAAAAACAGATCAGAGAAGTCCACCACAAGTGGGGAATTTAGGGGGCAGATGCGTAAGTCCTATGTTATTCAAATTGTTTGTTCAAATTTGGTATGGCGCCAATTTCTAAGCCGCAGCCAGACCCATAAGCAAGGTAGGATTGGAAAAACTCCAAGGGTTGTGTAAAAGGCTTGAGAAAGGTGCACATCCATTTGTTTCTAATCGATTTCCCACTCATCATCCTGCTTGACAATTGCTGACTAAGGATCGTGGATTGAATCAATCCGTCAACTGGACGGGCGGGTTGGGCAGATCAATGGGCATCCGGCAACCGATTTGACCGCAAAACCCACTTCTACCCACGATCGAACGGATTGAACTCCCATTCCTAACGCGAATTCACATCATCAACACTCATTTTCAACCAACACTCATTTTATAGACAGCATGGACAGCGAAGACCTTGCCCATTACATTGAAGCCACCAACGGGATCTCTAAACCCTGGTTATTGACCCAACTGCGGCTCAAAAAACTGCAAGAACGTCGCCACCAGTTGCCCCCTGAGAAATATGAGCAAGAGTTGGCGGATCTGCACCAAACTCTGATGAATTTAGGAGAGTGGTGGCTTGGCATTGAGGACGAAGTCTTTCGGGGGTAAGCCTCATGAAACTATCTCGTCAGATTTCCGTCGTTTGGCTTAATTCGTATCCGTAGAGTACCTCCTAGTATAGAAAAGAGTCTGCTCTAACGATTGCTTTGCTGACGGTCTTGCTCAGAGACGGTCTTGCTCAGAGACGGTCTTGCTGACTCATCCATTACGGGGCTCCCTTACCCTCTCCATTTGCTGTGAACCCATGCGCCTAACATCAAACCGATGATCCTTACCGATTCCCTGTTTTCCGCCTCTGATCTGGATGTGCCCAGTCTGGATGTGCCCAGAGCTTCAAAACCTGCAACAAAAGCGATATCGTCGGTCAACCTCACGAATTCAGAATATTATTTTAATCGAGAATTAAGCTGGATCGAATTTAATAACCGAGTTTTGCATGAGGCATTTGATCCGCGAATTCCCCTACTCGAACGCCTGCGCTTCATGGCGATTTTTAGCTCCAACCTGGATGATTTTTTTATGGTGCGCGTTGCGGCGCTGAAACAGCAGATTGCCACCGAAACCCCGAAACAAACTCCCGATTGCCAGTCACCTGAAGCGCAGCTAGCGGCCATTGCAGAACGGCTTCACCCCATGATTGAACAGCAGCACCGCCACTTTGAACAAGCGCTGCGACCTCAGCTTGCTGCCAAAGGGATTTTTTTGCTCAACTACGCCGATTTGCAGCCAGAACAGCAGCACTACTTAGAGCACTACTTCAACGAATGGATTTTTCCCATCCTGACGCCCATTGCCGTCGATCCGAGCCATCCGTCTCCTTACATTTCTAATCTCAGCCTCAATTTGGCGGTAGTGGTGCAAGATCCAGAAACGGGTAGACAGCGATTTGCTCGCGTCAAAGTGCCGAAACTTTTGCCGCGATTTGTGCCTCTGCCCGCCTCATTGCACCCGATCCGCAAAGGTCAGACAATTGCTTGGGCAGGCGTTCCAGTTGAGCAAATCATTGCCCATCACCTCTCCTCGCTGTTTCCCGGAATGCAAGTGAGAGAGCACTATCTGTTTCGGATTACCCGCAATGCCGATCTGGATTTGGAAGAAGAAACCGAAGATTTGCTGCAAGCAATCGAACAAGAACTGCGGCGACGGCGGTTGGGAGCAACAGCGGCACGGCTGGAAATCCAATCCGGCGCGCCCCGCTACATTCGCTCCCGGCTGAAGCAAGAACTCGATATTGCCGAAAGCGACATTTATGAGGTGGCAGACTTGCTGTGTCTGCGAGATTTAACCACTTTCACCTCCCTGCCGCTGCCCAAACTGAAACACCCGATCTGGACACCGACGATTCCGGCTAGCCTGCGGCGCATCAATCCGCACTACACCAACCCTGATTTGGCTGACTCGGCTGATTCGGAAGATATTTTTGCCGCGATTCGGCGCAGTGACGTGTTGTTACATCATCCTTATCACTCTTTTGCGGCAACGATTCAGCTTTTTATTCATCAAGCAGCCCATGATCCGGCAGTGCTGGCGATTAAAATGACGCTGTACCGCACCTCAGCCGATTCGCCAATTTTGAATGCCCTGATTGCAGCCGCAGAAAATGGCAAGCAGGTATCTATTTTGGTGGAACTGAAGGCCCGCTTTGATGAAGAAAACAACATTCACTGGGCCCGCAAACTAGAGCAGGCAGGCGTGCATGTGGTGTATGGCTTGGTGGGGCTGAAAACCCACGCGAAAACGATTCTGGTGGTGCGTCAGGAAGGTGAAGAGATTCGGCGCTATGTCCACATCGGCACGGGTGACTATAACCCTCGCACGTCCAAGCTTTATGCTGATATTGGACTATTGACTTGTCGAGAGGATTTGGGCAGCGATCTTTCAGAGTTGTTCAATTATTTGACGGGCTATTCGCGGCAACGCCACTATCGCAAACTTCTGGTGGCTCCGGTCAATTTGCGCGAGCAGTTTAACCGCCTGATCCACCGGGAAAGCCAACATTGCCGCCAGGGACGCCACGCCCGAATTGTGGCAAAAGTGGGAGCCTTAGTTGATCCGCAGTTGATCAGAACTCTCTATCAAGCTTCTCAAGCAGGCGTCAAAATCGATCTGATTGTGCAAGGTGTTTGCTGTCTGCGTCCGGGGGTGGCAGGCGTCAGCGACAATATTCGGGTCATTAGCGTGGTCGGGCGCTATTTGGAACACTCGCGGATCTTTTATTTCCACAATGCAGGGCAATCAGAAGTTTACATTGGCAGCCCTGACTGGATGACGCGCAACTTCGAGCGCCAAGTCGAAATTTTGACGCCAATCGACGAGCCAGCCCTCAGCCAAGATCTCCAGGAAATTTTGGGCACGCTGCTAGCTGACAACCGCCATACTTGGGAGCTTCAGGCAAACGGACGCTATGTGCAGCGACGTTTTCGCGCCAAAGCCGCAGAAATTAATGCTCAAGAAATCTTTGCTGACATGACGGTTGAGGCAGCAGAGTATGAGCGAGGATTTGCTGGATGAAATCTATAGAAGCCAAGAATAATCAACAGGACTCCCGCAATCGAAGCGATTTCGCCCCCCAAATCCCCCAGAATGGGGGACTTTGAGAGAAAACGGCTTGGAGCAGTCCCCAATTGGTGGGGGATTTGAGGGACAGATGGGTAAGTCCTAATCAATAATTTTTAGGAAATGATCCCATTTCGGATTGGCTGGAAAGGGTAAAAATGGGGACAGTGGAATCCGATAGAACATATGACCTCTCAATTGCCGTCTGTTCAAGTTGAGGTAAACACTCCAGAACAGGCATTAAAACACTACTTTGGCTACGACAGCTTCCGTCCGGGGCAACTGCAAATCGTCGAAGCAGCTTTGCAGAACCAAGACGGATTGGTGATCATGCCAACTGGAGGTGGAAAATCCCTGTGCTATCAACTGCCAGCTTTGCTGAAGCCGGGTTTAACGATTGTGATTTCGCCGTTAATTGCGCTGATGCAGGATCAGGTGCAGGCTTTGCAGGATAACGGCATTGGGGCAACCTTTCTCAACAGTACGCTGAACGGTTTGGAAGTGCGGCAGCGCGGGCAGCAAATTCTGAGTGGGCAAATTAAATTACTCTATGTGGCTCCAGAACGACTGCTGACTGAGCAATTTTTGCTGTTTCTCGATCAGGTGACGGCGCAAATCGGCATCGCAACGGTAGCCATTGACGAAGCCCACTGTGTTTCTGAATGGGGGCATGATTTCCGCCCAGAATATCGTCAGTTGCGTTCCTTGCGGCAGCGTTATCCAGACGTGCCGGTGTTGGCGCTCACAGCTACAGCCACGGCGCGGGTGCAGCAAGACATCATGGAGCAGTTGGGTTTGCAGCAGCCGTTTGTTCACATTGCCAGTTTTAATCGTCCGAATCTGCATTACGAAGTGCGCCCCAAGCCCAAACAACCCTATCGGGAACTGCTACGGCTGATTCAACAAACGCCCGGATCAGGAATTATTTACTGTCTGAGCCGCAAAAAAGTAGATGAAATTACCCAAAAGCTGCAAGCTGATGGCGTTGAGGCGTTACCCTACCATGCTGGACTCAACGATCAGGTGCGGCAAAAGAACCAAACTCGGTTTATTCGAGACGATGTGCGCGTCATGGTTGCCACGATTGCCTTTGGCATGGGCATCAACAAGCCCGACGTGCGGTTTGTGATTCACTATGATTTGCCGCGCAATCTGGAAGGCTACTATCAAGAATCGGGTCGGGCCGGACGAGACGGAGAACCCGCCAAATGTTTGCTGTTGTTTAGCTATGGCGACATTCGCACCATCGAGTTTTTAATTGATCAAAAAGTTGATCCGCTAACCAGCGAACCGCTCGAAGCCGAACAGCAAATCGCCCGTCAGCAGCTACGCCAAGTCATCGACTATGCCGAAGGCATCGAATGTCGTCGCACGATTCAGTTAGGCTATTTTGGGGAACGGTTTCCCGGTAGCTGCGCCAACTGCGATAACTGCCTTAGCCCGCGAGCACCGCAAGATTGGACGATCGAAGCGCAGAAGTTTCTCTCTTGCGTGGCGCGTTGCCAAGAGCGGTTTGGCATGACCTACATTATCGACGTGCTGCGGGGTTCTAAAGAAAAGCGGATTTTGGCAAATCGTCACGATCAGCTTTCTACCCATGGCATCGGCAAAGATCACAGCGCCGAAGATTGGCGGATTCTGGGACGTTCTTTGATCCATCAAGGATTGCTCGACGAAACAACGGATGGCTACTCTGTGCTGAAACTAAACCCACTGAGTTGGGAGGTGTTGCGGAAACAGCGGTTGGTTCACATTGCGTTGCCCAATCGTCCGACTGCGGCGCGAACGGTTTCCACAGAAGCCAAAGCCAATGCCGAAATGCTGTTTGAACAGTTGCGGAAGCTGCGGAAACAAATTGCTGATGAACAGGCGGTTCCGCCTTACGTGGTGTTTGCCGACTCTAGCCTGCGGCTGATGTCTCAACTGCAACCCCAAACCATTGATGCTTTCTCAGAAATTTCTGGCGTGGGCAGCCACAAGCTGGCTCGCTATGGGCCGCGTTTTGTGGAAGAAATCCAGGCTTTTTGTCGAGCGCAATGATTCGCACACTTCTGTGCACACTTTCGATTTGCACACTTTCGATTCACATACTTTCTACGGTTCTGTTGCTGGTAAAGTAACTTGAATGTTAGTTGTTCCGTTTAGCACGCTCGATACGGTTAATCTACCGCCATACAGTTCAACAATACGTCGAGTAATACTCAGCCCCAAGCCTGTTCCTTGCTGTTCATTTTGACGGCGGTTGAACTGAACGTATGCGCCAATTGCCGAAATTTGTTCTAAGGTTAATCCCTGACTTTGATTGACAATATTGATAATATAATATCTGGTTTCATTCATCGACTCGTTGACTACACCCGTTATTTGAATCAGTGTATCAGCATCAGAAAACTTACAAGCATTATCAACCAATTCCTCAACGACCCGAATCAAGCGCTCTTCAGGTAAAAAAATTTTTGCCCTTTCCAAACTGAATTGCAAATCTCTTTCTCGGTTATATCGACTCGCAATTCGCAATGCTGCACTTTGTAAGACTTCCAGCGGATTCCAAGGACTAGACATCTGCAATTCCTGTAGTCGTTCAGAATCGCGTTTCATCATTTCAAGCTCTACATAAAGCAAAAACTTTTTGACAAGACCATAGAGCCGTTCACCAGATTCTCGAATGGCGTTGGCAACTTCTAAAACCTCTCTCGGATTATTAGCCAGCACTCGCAACAGGTCTGCGCCAGTCAAAATGCCTGTCAGAGGTGTGCGAAACTCATGAGGCAAGGAGAAGGCAATACTGTTTCTCAGCGTTTCAAGCTGCTGTTGTGATTGAGCCTGAATTTGCGCCTGCCTATCCAAGCGACTGGTGACTGCGCTAATCAACTCTTTGGCAGTACAAGGCTTCGTCAAATAGTCGTCTGCACCCAACTCCATCCCATAGCGCACATCTGCTTTGGTTCCTTTAACGCTCAAAAAAATAAATGGAATGGTCGCCGTGACTGGGTTCTGCCGTAAATCAGTCAGCACAGCATAGCCGTCAGTGCCGGGCATCAGAATATCACACAAGATCAGATCGGGAACCTGCTCTTGAGCCAAGCGAATGCCTAATGTGCCGTTAGAAGCTCCAACGGCTTGAAACCCCTCCTCTTCTAGCCAATCTTGAATCGCATCCCGGACAATTTCTTTATCCTCAATCACCAAAACCGTTTTCATAGGGCAACTGCAACTCTAACCCTCAGCGTATTTTTAGCTGAGCACTGATCAACAATCAAAACAAATCCCCAAAATGATCGCTAGCTGAATACAGTATGACAGTCAAAACTCAGTATTTTTAGCGGAACAAAACTATGAATAAACTTTTTGCGCTGTGTGTAGAAATTGCGAATATACCCAAGGATAAATAATTGTACCTTTCGATTAATGAGTATTAACACACGAAGGGTAAAGAAAATCATATCGTAAGCAACTATTGGAACGCATTCGATGACAAAATTGCAAGTATTCTATCAGCTTTTCAGAAAAAAAACACAGCAATACCAATCAATTCAAATGACCTGCCCAAACCAACACCTGACCTTTTGAACCCGCTCTTTAAGTATCTGTGGATTCAAGACGCTATTAGACATTAGATATTAGATAAGGTGGATAGGGCATCTCGAACTATAAATCTTTTGGTGGTTTAAGCCAAAAAATATGAAGCTTTTACAAATTCACTGCCCAGTCATTCCACTTAATATCGGGACGATGACAAAATTGCGAAATGCTGACCAGGGGCATTATGCCAGCCCTCAAAAAACGCTATTCTTAATAAAAAACCGGACTTCTGTACTGGAGAAGCTCCAGGCTGCTTACCGACTGTTTCCTCAGTTGCTTGACCACTCCTTCACCATAGGGGGAGATAGCCCTCTTCTTGTCTTGCTGCTCCAGCAATTTTCGATAGGTAGATGACCATTACCCTGGGGATTTGGGATAACAGAATGGAAATGCTTGCGATTCAAGCTGGCAACTTCTGTCATCTTTAGAATCGGGGATGATCCAACGCTGGGTTGCTCAATTAAAAGCAGTCATTCGACTCAATTGCACCTGAGAGATCGCCTTTCCTGGCACTTCACTTCTACAAACCGTGTTCTCCTGAAACTGTGTTCTCCTGCGTTTGATACTATGCCGGCCGCCAAAATTCTGGTTGTTGAAGACGAACGACTGATTGCTTACGACATCCAAGCAGTGCTAGAGGGGCTGGGATATGTTGTTTTTGAACCCGTGTCCTCTGCTGAAATCGCCCTTACCCAGATGGCAACCCTTCAACCCGATCTGGTGCTGATGGACATTTATCTAGATGGCGAAATGGACGGCGTGGAAGCCTCGGCTCAAATTCAAACCCAGTTTGATATTCCGGTGGTGTTTCTGACTGCGAATGCTGACCCCGAAACGTTAGACCGAATTAAAGCGATTCAGCCATTCGGCTATGTGCTAAAGCCCTACAACGAAAAAGAATTGAGTACCACAATTGCGATTGCGCTGAGTCGCCATCAAGCTGAGGTTGAGGTGCGTCAAGCGCTCATGACTGCTGAAACTCAGTGGGCTGAAACCAAAGCTTACCATCACCAGAAATCTAAATATTTAGCAATGACGGCCCATGAGTTGCGTAACCCATTGGTGGTGATTCAGTTTGCGGCTGAGATGCTGCAAGAGCGAGGTGAGCAATTGTCAAAAACGAAACAGCAGCGACATTTTCAGCGCATTCAAGTTGCGACGAACGACCTCAACGAAACGCTTGATAAACTGCTGCTGCTCGAACAAATTGAAGCTGACAAACTGCCTTACGAGCCTGCACCGCTAGAGGTCGTTGGTTTTTGTCGTGACTTTGTTGCTGCGCTACAGATCACGGTTGGCGACTTATACGCTCTGACTTTTGCCGCGCCGGTTGATCGCTGTGTTGTCAATCTTGACGCGAAGCTTGTGGCTCAACTGCTCAACAACTTGTTTGCAAATGCGATTAAATATTCTCCTGAAGGTAGCCTCATTGAGCTAGCGCTGGCGATCCAGTCTGAACAGATAACGCTGCAAATTCGAGATGCTGGCATTGGAATTCCGCCAGCCGATTGTCCCCAAGTTTTTCACGCCTTTTATCGAGCTTCTAACGTCAGCCAATTTTCTGGCAGCGGGTTGGGGTTGACGATTGCTAAGCAATGTGTGGATTTGCACCAGGGACAAATTTGGATTGAAAGCACCTTGGGAAAAGGCACTGTCGTTTTTGTCTCTCTGCCTCGGTAGGCTGTCATGAACTGGTATGGTGGAGAAGTAGGTTGAGTGAGCATCAAGCTAAGACTAGGGTTTGATGCAGTGATGAATATGAATTATGTAATTGCCGTACTCGCCGATCGCATTCAAGCAGAAGCTGCTTACTCTGAGTTAGAAAAAGAGGGCTTTCCGATGCCGCAAGTTAGCATTCTCGGCAAAGGCTACAAATCTGCTGATGAATTCGGTTTCATTGATCCCAAACAGCCTGCTCGTAAGCAAGCCAAGCTGATGGCGTTTTGGTTGGTTCCTTTCGGGTTTCTAGGCGGCTGGCTGTTTAATGTCGCAACCCAATATCAAGTCATCCCGGCGGCTGGCAGTCTCGGCAACCACCTGATCGGCGGGCTGCTAGGGGCGATCGGGGGGCAATGGGCAGCTTTTTTGTCGGCGGCGGGGTCGGGCTGGTCATGGGCGGTGGCGATGCGCTTCCTTACCGTAACCGACTGAACGAAGGAAAATATATTGTGGTGGTCAGTGGTGCCCCAAACGTGACGAATCGCGCTACTCGCGTTTTGCGCCAGTTTGATCCTGAAACTCTACAGAGCTATATTGACCCTACGACGGTGTAAGGGCAGCCACTGGAAAGTCAGATTTTCATATCAGCACTCTAAAATCCACGGATTTATAAATCTATAGATTTAGCTATCCAAAATCAGCCCCAGGGCAATTTAACACCGAGCCTTTTAACGTCAAGCCTTTTAACGTCAAGCCTTGTCATGACTCAACTTCCCAAAACGATTGAAGAAGCAATTGAACAAGCCAAACTCGCCACGAAAGCAGCCCTAGCCGATGGGTACGGTCGCTTGCAGGTGGAGTTACAGTTCCAAGAACTGAAAATGCTGCCTGTTGCCGAACAGTTTATTCCTGCCTTTGAGGATTGGGGCAGTCAGCTTCGCGTCTACTTCCCGGATGCTGGCTCAGCGGCTCTGGCTCGACGCGACTGGGGAGAGAAGCCTTACACCATGCGCGGCATCCGCGACCTCAACGCCGAAATTCAGCCAGAAGATCAGCTCATTTTATTTGTTGAGCCGTCTTCGGTTGAAGTTCCTGAAGTGGAACGGCTGTGTCAGGTGGCGCTGGATCGTCCGGTGGTGCTCCTCAATCCCCGGATGGAAGACATCGTTACGATCGGCATCGGCTTAGCTGGACGACAGCTTCGGGAGCGGTTCCTCAATTTGTTTCTGTCCTGCTATTATCTTCAGCCCCTCCAAAGCGCGGTTGTTTTTCGAGCCTATCCGAGCGGTTGGCAAGTTTGGGTCGAGCAAACGCCTGAAGCCGACTTCACGCTGGTTTCAGAAACGCCTGAAAAGCCAGTTGGTGATGCCCTTGATCGAATTTTAGCCGCAGCAGGAGATGCGCCTGACTCAGAAATTCTGCCTCGCAAAAAAGGTTTCCTCGCTTCAATGCAGGAGTTTTTACGAGCGCTCAGCCAGTAAGCCAGTAGCTTAGCTGCTTTAGAAACTGTAGGCATAAATTCAGCAGCTAGAGCAACGAGTTTGGCAACAAATTAACAACCAATTCAAGGATAAGCTGCCTATCTTCTGCGTTAAGTTGTAATATATTTAACACATCTGAACGCTCTTCAAAACCAGTGGAGATTTTTGAGGCTTTTGGGGGAATCCTCAGTGAAGTAGACTAGGGTTGCCCAGAATGCCCTCAATGTTCCGGTTACGTCCAATTGTTGAGGATTGCTGCAATTCTAGAAACAGTTGTAAGGCTGGAAAGGTAATTTGAGTCCTAGGCTTCGCTCAAGCTCAAGCCATTTCCAGACAAGGTTATCCAGCATTAGAAGTCAGGGCTTTTTGATTGACAGTGACTCGTTTTTACGAATCATTTTTACGAATCAACCTATATCAAGTTCGTCTTAGCAAAAGGATAGGATTAGCGTGTCTAGCGGTCGTCGCATTTTCATCGGTGATGTGCACGGTCATTACGACGGTTTGATGAAGCTGTTAGAGGCAATCATCCCTGGTTCTGATGATCAAGTCTATTTTGTGGGAGATTTGATCGATCGAGGCCCCAAAAGTGCTCAAGTCGTCCAATTTGTGCGGGAAAGCGGGTATGGCTGTGTTCTAGGCAACCACGAGCAGCTTTTACTAGAAGCATTTCCCGGTAGCAAAGTGTCTCATTTGGCGTTGCAAGCTTGGCTGCAAAGTGGCGGACAGTCCACAGTGGCAAGCTACAGCAAGCCCGAAACGCTGTTAGAAAGTTTGAACTGGATGCGAACTTTACCTACTCATCTCGATCTAGGAGATATTTGGCTCGCTCATGCAGGGTTGCACCCCAAACTCCTAGTTCATCAACAAACAGCCCATGAATATTGCTGGATTCGGGAAGAATTTCACAGCACGCCCAAACCCTACTTTCCTGACAAGCTGATTATTACAGGACATACCATCACCTTCACTTTGCCAGGTGTCGCTCCTGGAGGGTTGGCTCAAGGGCAAGGATGGTTAGATATTGACACGGGAGCCTATCACCCCAAAAGCGGCTGGCTGACGGGTGTTGACATGACGCATCAGCAGGTTTATCAGGTGAATGTATTCCACCGCAAAATCCGCAGACTTCCCCTAATGGAAGCTGTTGTGCAGATTGAGCCTGCCCGCGTGATGCCGCGCCGTCAACTGCTACATTCCTAAAGCTTTGGGTAAAGGATTGTGACTATCTAATCTGCTGCCCCTATCTAACCAAGTAAACGCTGAATTAGGATTGCGGCGAATTGTCGTCTTCAGGCAAATCAGGGGGTGGCGGCTTAGGCGTATCCAACAATTCAGATTTAGAGCGCTTAAATTGCTTCCACAGTTGCCGAATCTCCTGGTAGGCTTCCTCAGAAGTAATTCGTCCTCCTGTTTCTAGGCCACAGATGTAAGCAACTCGTTGGGCAAATTCTTGTAAATTGGCGTTGAATGCTAAATTCTCCGGCTTAAAGTCGCCATAGTAACGGGAGCGCGGGTAAAAAAATTGATCTTTTTGATCTCGGTTTTGATCTTGATTGGTCACAACTCAAGCCAGAGGTAGGGTGAACACCAAAACAAAAATTTTGCGTCAACTATACTGAAAATTCGCTGATTTTGCTTTTATAAAAAGATATGCTTTCAAATTGCGGCATCTAACGAGCTTCGATCTCATTTTAGAGCCTAATGCTGCTTTTCTTTGAGCAAGACAGCGACCAGTCATGCAGCCCCTACACTCACTGACTTCGGCTGCGTAACAAGTTTTGTTCATGGCGATAGGACATAATGTGCCTTCAGCCGAGATCCCCAGTTCAACTTTGCCCGTATTGAGTAAAGTTCAGATAAAGCTTGCTATAAGGTTTTACTAAAATCTGCTGCTTTTATCCTGCTAGGGCGCGGCATCCATTCAGGGTCAAACGCTGGCCACATCAGCCGGATCGCGCCCGTTCCCCAAAACACACTAGGGGCCGTCGCCTTGCCATGGCTCACAGGGTTTTAGCTGGAATGGATCACAGCCCCTAGCAATGTTTGGGCTTGTTCAATCGCTGCCTCTACGTTCTGAGCCACTCTGACATCGCCAGAAAGTGATTGAAAAAACGCCTGACTGGTTGGGCTAGCATTCAGTAAAACCACAGGTTTACCCGTTTTCAGTGCCAAAGCGACTTCTGAGGCAGTGCCGCTACCCATGCCGCAAGCCACAATTACATGACTCGCCAAAATATTGATCACATTGCGAGCATTACCCATTCCGGTTGGGATCACGATATCAATTGCATCAGAAACATCAACGGCATCTGGAGTCGGCAAGATCCCAATGGTTAGCCCGTTTGCCTGCTTTGCGCCTCGACTCGCTGCATCCATGACGCCAACATTCCGCCCGCCCGTTAGTAAAAGCCAACCCTGCTGCGCAATCAGTGTTCCTAACTGGTAGGCAATTTGCCGATCGAGGTCAGTTGCCTGCTCGCCGGGCCCCATAACGCCAATAATATATTTCATCTGCCTGCCGTGCGGTTTGAGTCACTTTTACTTTTAAGTCACTTTTACTATAGACAGACAACTGCTCTGAACTTTTGTCATCCTGATCGGTGTTTACAAAGACTGGGAAAACTGAAATAGACTGATTTGACTCAAATCCTCAGCTTCTAATGAGCCTGAAAAGCCCTTAACCCTAGGGCGTGTCATCCATTCAGGGTCAAGCGCAGCATCAGCCGGATCGCGCCCTCAAAAACAGGCAAGGGGCTGTCGCCTTGCCATCGTCAGGGTTCTCGCTGGAATGGATCACAGCCCCTAGGTAAGAATGGGTCAAACTTAGCCAAGATACGGTCAAAACTTCTGACGCTGGATCACCATGACCAACTTAGCCGCTGTCCCAACTGTCTCTGCTGTGGAACCTGCTCTCCAAGTTGCCGTTATCATCCCAATTTATAACGGTGCGGCAGATTTACCAGATTTGCTGTCCTGTCTTGAGCAACAAACTGTCCCGCAAGCGCAAGTCGAGTATTGGCTCGTTGACAACAACAGCACCGACTCCACTGCCGAAGTGCTGCAAGCTTTTACGGCTAATGCAGCCCGAACCAACTTTCACTGGTTGCGCGAAACCAACATTCAAAGCGCTTATGCAGCTCGCAATACCGGAATCAAAGCCACTCAAGCCGATATTTTAGTGTTTACCGACGCAGACTGCCGCCCGCAACCCGACTGGCTCTGCCACCTGCTGCAACCCTTCACCGACCCCAAAGTCGGCATTGTGGCTGGAGAAGTCGCGGCTCTGCCAGGTCATACCTTACTAGAACGATATGCCGACCGCCACGCTACCCTTTCACAAAAGCATACCCTTGCCCATCCTTTTTACCCCTACGGACAGACGGCTAACTTGGCAGTGCGGCGGCACAGTCTTATACAGGTAGGGCTGTTTCGTCCTTACCTCACAACGGGTGGAGATGCTGATCTGTGCTGGCGGATCTTGCAGCAGAGCGATTGGCAAATTCACTTTGCGGAACAAGCCATCGTTCAACATCGTCATCGATCTACTTTAGGCGATCTGCGCAGTCAGTGGCGGCGCTATGGACGCTCTAATCGATACCTGCATGAATTGCATGGTGTTAGTCTTGCGAAAGAACTGACCTGGATGGATTGGATTTATCGATGGAGTCGCTGGCTACTGAAAGAACTGCCGAGCGCTGTTACAAAAGTTAATACTCGGGGGACTGGCATTTCAGGTTGGATTGATGCGATGTTAGATACACCGCTTAATTTAATTTGCCAGCAGGCTCGTGCTCAGGGACAGCGGCAAGCCAAATTGCCTTTAGCCGCCCAGGAAATCGATCAGGATTTCCATCCGGTGGACTCAGTTTCTATGGCTCCGCCGCAATCCGTCCAGTAACTCCAGGGCTGCACGGTTGATTGGTGTATTCTCCAGTTTTTTGATTACTTTTTAGTTACTCATTATTTCTGTCAGCACCCTGAATTGATCGCCAGTGCAATGCCAGTGAATACCTTCCCTTGGTTTCGGTTTAGACGCCCCCTTCAGACCCTGCACCAGCTTCATCCTTTGCGTAAGCGAGCGGTGATCCCGCGACTGCGATTTCTCAAGCATCTGTCAGTGAGTGGGGCTTTGTGTAGCCTGACGCTGCTTGGCTCTAGCTTTACCCTTACGGCTGAGGCGGCTGAACGAGTTGCAATTCGCTTGGGGCCGTTCAAGCAATCTGTGGCCATTGCTGATTTGGAAAAATTTGCCCACACTGGCAAAGTTCCTGACCAGTTGCAGCTATATGCACCACTGTTGAGTGCAGAAGTGCGGACAACCCTGCGCACTCAACTCCAGCTTGATCCCAGCATTGGCGATAAATTGATCGAAGATTTGCTGCATTCGTCTGCGGGCGAAAGGTTTTTGAACACGCTGCAAGTTGCTATTCCTGATGCAAGTCCGACGCAGCTACAGGTGGCGTTGATGCAGGCCGCCAAACAGCCCGATGGCATGAGCGTGTTAGGGCTATTGCGAGCTTTTCCCAGCCCAACGGTGACAATTGACGCCACTTCTGCTATTGCCCTAGCATCTCAACTTAACCTCCCTTACTGGCAGAGCCAAGCGCTAAGCTCGTTTCTTGAGCGAGAGCTAACGGTTGAAAGTCCGCTGATTCACACCGCAATTGACCCGACAGAAACTGGAGCATCTTGGGTCTGGAAGCAGACAATGGTGCTGAAAGACTATCAGCGAGAACGCACTATTCCCGTAGATCTCTATTGGAGCCGCCAGTCGCAAGGGCCAATGGTTGTGATCTCTCATGGCTTTGGGGCGGATCGACGTTTTTTGAGCTACCTAGCTTATCATTTGGCATCTCATGGGCTGACAGTGGTGGCGTTAGAGCATCCGGCTAGTAATGTGACATGGTTAACTAGCAATCATATTACCCCTTCTCGCAGTGTTCCGAAGAGCAATATTCTTCCAGCCAAAGAGTTTCTAGATCGCCCCAAGGATGTTAGTTTTGTCCTCGATCGGCTTAGCCGCCTCAACCAGTTCTCTAGTACGCTGAAGGGCAAGTTTAATACTGAGCAAGTCACCGTTATTGGGCATTCTCTCGGAGGCTACACGGCGCTAGCGCTGGCGGGAGCAAGCCTCAGTTTGGAGCATTTGCGCCAGTTTTGTAATGACCCTAACCCGGTTGTCTTTTCACCTGCCGATTTGTTGCAGTGCAACGCAGCAGATTTACCCAATTCTCAGTTAAAACTGCAAGATCCTCGCATTGTCCAAGCGATCATTCTCAACCCTGTGATGGGGCGATTATTTGATCAAAAAAGCTTAGCGCAGGTTAAAGTTCCAACCCTCATGTTGGCAGGAACCGACGACACCATTACCCCTGCCGTGAGCCAGCAGTTTCTGCCGTTCACCCAGCTAGAAAGCTCAAAATCGAAGTTTTTGCTAACTGCCATTGGTGGTACGCATCTCAGTGCAGGTGATCCCGCAAATTTGAATCATGGTTTTACAAAAAGTATTTTCGTGAGAGAGCGCTCAGAGGCAGAAACGGAATCGCTCCGTCAATTGTTGCGTGGCGTTAGTTTGGCTTTTATTAAACAACTCACCCCAGACGCTAAGCATTACACTCCGTTCCTCACGTCTGCCTATGCTCAATCTTTTTCAACTGAAGATCTGAAGTTACGTCTCAACGCTCAACTGCCGCCTAACTTCCCCAAGCGGTTGAAAATGGCCGCTTTACCGATGGAGCAACTCATTTCCAGCACCCTTGCTAAGGGTAAGGCAGAATCTCAGAAAAACGGAATTTGTCATACTCAACCCGAATGCTGGTTGGGCAGTTTGCCATTAGTGATGTTTATTTTACCGGGCAGTTTGCCACTAGCAGCAAACCAGTTTTTTAAATTGCGACGGCGCTCTAGGCGAAGCAAAAATCAGTTATCTGATGCTAGCCAAGGTCAAGATTAGCCAAAGCTGCTCGGTTAGCGCTGTTCTCTTGTCGCTCTTCTCGCAACGATGAAACTCCCAAGTAGAATCGAGGGGAGCAAGCTATTGCTTAAGATTCTTCGTCCCGGCTCTAGGGCGCGTCATCCATAAATGGTTAAACGCTTGCCGAATCAGCAGGATCGCGCCCGCCCTCCAAAACAGGCTAGGGGCTGTCGTGCTGCCATCGTCAGGGTTCTCGCCGGAAGGGATGACAGCCCCTAGGGAAATTCAGATTGGAGGCAGAAAAGCTATAAACCGCCGCCCCATGAGTTTTGCGAATTGCAATTGCAGAAGCAGATTGTTGGCTTCTTTCGCTAAATTTGAAACAGAGGCTTCTATTGAGACTTCAGTGATTTAACGATAGCCAAGGGTGGGTGCCGTGAACTTGCTACAACTTACTGCAAATGCTTCCAGTCCCCCTGGTTTCACAGCCTGGATTATTCTTGGATTCATCTTCCTGCTGTTAGGGTTAACCGTTGGAGAACCCACGGCTGCTTCTCTAGGAATTGCCGCCATTATTACGGCAATTGCTGCTCTGAGTGTTTCTTCTGTAGCCCTTCAAATTGTGCTTTGGGGCGTACTTTCAATTGCCCTTACCGTTTTACTGCGCGGCATGGTGCCAACAGCGACTCGTAACGGACAGCCAGACACGCAGGCGACTGTCTCTGAGGCAATTCCTAAAGGAGGGATCGGTTGGGTGTCCTATGAGGGAGGATTGTGGAAAGCTCGGTGTCAAATTTCTGACATCACAATTAAGTCGGGGCAGACAGTGCATGTGGTGGGTCGGCAAGGGCTGACGCTGATTGTTTTACCCATGGATTTTCCAGAGGAAGAAGAGGAATATGATACGGTTAGCTGATTTCTTCATCAACCCATCGTCTGGATGCGTTTCACAAGCCAGTCAAAAGTTGGTCACAATGCGTTGTGGTGTTCAGCAGATTCCTCCTGTAACGACTTTTCCTTATGCTTAATTATTAAAATGACTCTATGAATACACTCATTTGGGTTTTTGCAGTCGTTTTGACTGTTGTAGGCGCTACAGTTGGTTCAGTGCGACGAGTCAACGAAGGGAGAGAAGCTTTGGTTGAGCGTTTGGGACGCTATCATCGCAAACTCTCGCCTGGCTTAAATTTTGGAGTTCTGCCAATTCTTGATGAGGTGGTGGCAGAGGCGAATACCCGCGAGCAATCACTGGAAATTGACCCTAGCCCAATGATTACCAGAGATAACGTTTCTGTAGATGTGGATGCCGTCATCTTCTGGAAAATTATGGATCTCTACTTCGCTTACTACGCTATCGATGATGTAAAGGACGCACTCAGAAATTTAGTCGTCACGACCCTACGAGCCAAAATTGGTGAGATGGACTTGCAGAAGACAAACTCTTCCCGTGAAGAAATCAACAAAACCTTACTGGAAGATTTGGACGAAGCGACTGAACCGTGGGGCGTGAAAGTAACACGGGTAGAAATTCAAAATATCAAGCTGCCAGAAGACTTGCGCAAGTCTTTGGAGAAAGAGCGGGCAGCCGAGAGTGAGAAGAAAGCCGCGATTGCCAAAGCTGAGGGTGCAAAACAAGCCGTCATCGCAGCCGCAGAGGGTCAACGCCAGGCCTCCATTGAGCAGGCACAAGCCATTGCTGAATCGATCAAGCGAATTTCTGAATCAATGCCGAATGGAGTGAAGCCGGAAGAGATCATGCGCTATCTGGTCATGCAGCGCTATGTAGATGCCAATTTGAAATTGGGTGAAAGCGGCAACTCTAAAGTTATCTTTATGAACCCACGCGACCTAACGGAAAATATTGACGCCTTACTGCGCGATCCTTATAGCGTTCAGATTACTCAACCCAATCCTGCACCCAACCCCAATTCAGGAGCTTCTGAAGGTTCAACCAACCCGTCCTGATAATGAGCCTCTCGCAGCTTGGCAAGATCTTAGGATCGTGGATTGAATCAATCCGTAAACTGGACGGGCGAGTTGAGCAGATCAATGGGCATCCGGCAATCGATGTAACCGCAAAACCCGCCCCTACCCACGATCGAATTTAATTCCTATTCCTTACGAATCCTGACTATAGGTAAGCAAAACTCAGGCAAGCTTGTCTCTCAACAACTATGGCAGCGTTGCCTTGTCACTAGAATGAGAAACCTGATAACTCAAAAGCTAGGCAGATTCATACCATTTTGGATTTGCGGTTTTGGGTTTGCGTTCGCGCAGCGTTGCGCTAGCAACTTTTGGATTGGGGAAACTTCGCGCAGCCATGGTTTCAGTCTGCGAACTGCCGTGGCCTCTGTTTAAATCGGTATCACTATCCCGGCTCTGGAACTTTCAATCTTTGAATGAAGAATATAGCGTTTGCCGAATATAGTGTTTTATAGCGTGTTCTTTATTAAATGATTCAAATGAAATACAGAGAAGAATGGGGTGTAGGGTGGTGCCTCTCGGTAAAGGCATTTGCACAGCGTTACGATAGCATTGTCCTTTAGTCTTCCTGTAGTTCATGGAGTGGGAGCCGGCGGGTTAGGAGATTTCTAGGAAAAAGTTGTTGCCACGTTGGGGCCGGTTTGGACTCAGTCTCGCGTCGCCCAGAGGATTGATCTGCAAAACCTGCCCGTACCGGGGTAGAGGGTTTCCCAGAAATCTCCTTGGGTCTTAATGAAAGGTTAGATAATAATTGCGGAGAGTCGGACCGTTATGGGAATACTGCAAAAAGCAGAATTTAAGCAAAGCAGCCTAAATTATTTTCTTTTAGCGCTGTTGCGCATTGCCCAGTTTTCCATAACTGCCGCGATGTGTAGCCAAGCCGCCTCATATCCATCTTCCAGCTTGAAAACTGTCTTGCTCAATTAGTGAGTTCTCCACACCAGCAATCTTGAGATTTCAAAAGCCCTATGAGTACAGTTCTGGTCGTCGATGATAGTCAAACGGTGCGGCAAATGCTCTCAGAACTTCTGGAGAAAGGCGGAATGACCGTCATCGAAGCCGCCAACGGCTTAGAAGCCAAGGCAAAAATTCAAAGCAAGAAGCCTGATCTGGTCATTACTGATCTGATCATGCCTGAAATGAACGGGTATGAACTCTGCCGCTGGATTAAAAATGATCCCGCTGGACAAGGAGTTCCTGTGTTGGTGTGCTCAACCAAAGATCAAGAATTTGATCGCTATTGGGGAATGAAGCAGGGAGCAGATGCTTATATCACCAAACCTTTTCAGCCTGGAGAAATGCTGAAAACAGTCAAGCAGCTATTGCGCGAGCGGTAAAAGCTGTTTGACTGGGAACTGAGATTGCAAGGGCAGACATTGATTGTCTAGATTTCTACGATTGTCTACCCTAATTGCGCTATAGCTGTTGAGGGACCATACCCCCAAGGCTATACCACGCCAGATAAGAGTTGAGAAATCGACTGCTTCAACAATTCGACTTTGTCGGTCTGCTCCCAAGGCAGGTCAAGGTCTTCTCGTCCTAAATGACCGTAAGCCGCTACCTCCTGATAGAAGCGTCCGCCGCGCTCAGCAGGCAGATGGTTGAGGTTGAAGGTTCTGATAATTCCGGCTGGGCGTAGCTCAAAGTGTTGCTTCACCAGTTCGAGCAAGCGTTCGTCATCCACTTTGCCAGTTCCGAAGGTTTCAACCATAATACTCACCGGACGGGCAACCCCAATCGCGTAGCTGAGTTGAACCTCACATTTTTCTGCCAATCCTGCTGCCACGATATTCTTAGCGGCATAGCGGCAGGCATAAGCAGCGCTGCGGTCTACTTTGGTGGGGTCTTTGCCAGAGAAAGCGCCGCCACCATGACGCGAATAGCCGCCATAGGTATCTACAATGATTTTGCGTCCTGTCAAACCGGAGTCGCCCTGAGGTCCGCCAATCACAAATTTGCCTGTTGGGTTGACCAAGTAGCGAGTTTCAGCATCAGGTTTGACTGCGATGCCATCAAAACTGGGCAGAATCACTGCTGTCCACAAATCTTCTTTGATCTTTGCTTGCACCGCCGCCACATCAGTAATGTCGCCAATTGCTGGGGTGTGCTGGGTAGAAACGAGAATTGTATCGATTCCAACGGGGCGCCCATCTTCATAAACGACCGTCACCTGAGTTTTGCCATCAGGACGCAAGTAGGGAAGTTGTCCGGTTTTGCGTACCGCCGCCAGCTTTCGGGAAATGCGATGCGCCAAAGAAATAGGCAATGGCATCAGTTCGGGCGTTTCGTTGCAAGCAAACCCAAACATCAAGCCTTGGTCTCCTGCACCGATGGCGTCTAATTCTTCATCGCTAGCCTGCTCACGAGTTTCATGGGCCTGATCTACACCTTGAGCAATGTCCGCAGACTGCTCATCTAGGGCAACCAGCACAGCGCAACTACTTGCAGAGAAACCATTGTCTGCATCGACATAACCAATTTCGGCGATTTTTTTACGCGCTAAATCAACATAATTGACCTGCGCTTTGGAAGTAATTTCTCCAGTAATCAGCACCAGTCCCGTATTGACAACCACTTCTGCTGCCACACGGCTGCCAGGATCTTGGGCTAATAAAGCGTCCAAAATAGTGTCTGAGATTTGGTCGCAAATCTTGTCAGGATGACCTTCTGTAACAGATTCCGATGTGAAGAGGTAACGGCGAGTCAAGCAAATAATCCTCTCTAATTAAGCGAAATGACCAAGTTAAGCCAGATGACTAAGCAACGCAAAATCGTGCTTGATTAGTCTTGGAGAATACCATACTCTGTTTTTCTTTATGTAAACTTAACAGAGTGACAGCAAGCGAATTACAAAGCTTTAGTAAAGTTTACAAATCTCCATCAGGGGCTTCACAATCAGAGTGTGAGTTCAATTTGACTGAACTGTTCTGCCAAAACAGTTGCTCCGGCGATGGGTGGCGCGGTCGTCCATCCACCTGTAAAGCCAATGCAGCCCGCCAAACCAGCATCTTTGGCAACTTGAACATCGACTTGAGAGTCTCCAACGACTAAGACCTGCGGCGGCGGAACTGCCAGAGCCAACAATAGCTGCTGGAGCAACTGAGCATCCGTCTTCGTCGGAAATTTTGCATCCACTCCATATGCCGCCTCAAAATAGGGCTGCAATGCGTGAACCTCCAAGAATTCTCTAACATTGGCAGCACTATCAGAAGAAAGCATCGCCAGCCGAATCCCTGCTTGAGAAAGACACTGAATCAAGTCGAGTGCTCCCAACATCAGCGGAGTTTGTTCGGCTTTGGGCGATAGTGATCGATCGGCTTCTGTAAAAGCAGACTGCACGATTTGCAAGGATTCCACCCAACCTCGCCCCGTTTCTGCCACATAAGCAGCAGCAGCAATTTCGTTCTCCAACCTTGTGCCGATTGCCATGAGTCCAGATGGATCAATGCGATCGCCATTCACGCCAAATGCCATCAACAGAGGGTCTTGCACGCCAGGAATTTGAGCGTCAATCAGGCGCGAACGCCGTTGAGCCAAACTGCGCAAAGCAACCTCAGAATTTGCTAAGGTCCCATCTTTATCAAAAATGATGGCGCGAATGTTCTCGAAGGTGTAGGATTGGCAGCGAATTGTAGACAAGATGCATCTCTCCCAATCTATTCATTCTTGTTGGCAGCACGAGCCAATACACATAGCCCTAAATGTCAGGGTTTCGACAGGGTTCAAGATAGTCCAACCCTTGGCTAGGGCTGCACCTCTCCTCCACTTGTCCTGAATTTTTGCCTAAGCGCTATCAATCAATCTAAAAGCAAGGAGGGGCAAAATACCCCTCCTTACGGAATTTATTATCTCACTTAATCGAAGACGCTATAAGCTATTCCTCTTCAGTTGCTGGGGGGAGATCCTCTTCCAGCAATTCTTCTACTACTGCGGGCTGATCTGGCTGAGCAGGTTGCAACATCTTTTCACGATATTTTGCAGCCATTTCTTCGGCTTTGTCATAAACAACCTGCGGGTTCTTGACCATATCTCCTGGTTCTGGCTCAAGCTGCTTGGTAGACAGTGAAATCCGCCCTCGCTCAGCATCAAGGTCAATAATCATCACCTTCACTTCATCGTTGACGTTAAACACGCTATGAGGAGTATCGATATGATCATGCGAAATTTCTGAGATGTGCAACAGACCACTTACACCACCGATATCAATGAATGCGCCGTAGGGTTTCAAGCCACGTACAGTTCCAATCACCACCTCGCCAACTTCCAAACGGTTCATCTTCCGTTCAACGAGCGCTCGTCGATGGCTCAGCACCAGACGGTTTCGATCTTCGTCCACTTCCAGGAATTTCAGCGGCAGTTCTTCCCCAACCAAATCTTCTTTGGGCTTGCGAGTGCTGATGTGAGAACCTGGAATGAAACCACGCAACCCTTCGATTCGCACCAGTGCTCCACCTCGGTTCGTGGCAAACACCGCGGAGCGCACCGTGGCATCTTCAGCCTGTAGCTGGCGGACTCGCTCCCAAGCTCGCATGTACTCAATGCGGCGAATGGAGAGGGTGAGTTGCCCGTCCTCATTTTCGTCAGTTAAAATGAAAAACTCGCGAGTTTCGTTAGATTGCAGCACCTCTTCAGGGCTATCAATCCGGTTAATCGACATTTCCTGAATTGGAATATAAGCCGCCGTCTTAGCGCCAATGTCAATCAGAGCACCTCTCGGCTCAATGCTAAATACAGTGCCAGCCACAATATCACCGGGGCTGAAGTGGTAGTCATATTGATCGAGAAGAGCGGCAAAATCTTCATGAGTAAAGCCGATAGTTGTTACTTGCTGATTGACCATGCGATATGTTTCCTAGTGGGTATCTCCGTAATTAATAAGGGTGGTCTAGGGATGAAAGCACTTGGGTCAATAGATTAAATCATGTTCAACCTGCTCAAACCCGCAAGAGAAAATCTTTAGCAGCAGCGTAAATTGCACGCGGGGTAAAGTCTCAATATCTTAGACCATAGACAAACCATGATAACTTACTCCTGGCAATTAGTGCATCTACCGACAAAAACAAACCGTAAGGGCAAAGCATTCGGCAGATAGTTCCTATAAATAGCGAAAATTTCTACCAAACGCTTTTGCCTTACCCCTCCCATTTCAGATTCCCCTTTCCTGGAAATTACCTAAATCAGGTATGGCTCATTGATGGCAAATTGCTTTCTTGCGAAGGGGATGCAGTGGTTTCAGTGGCGGTTTCAGTGGTGGTTTCAGTGGCGGCAGTTTCTTCAGCCTGCTCAGTCGGCGAGGAGGACTCCGGCTCGTCAGCAGGGTGCTGTAGATGGTCTAAGGTTTCGATAAAGTCTCGAATTCCCTTAAATTGCCGATGCACTGAGGCAAAGCGAATGTAGGCAACCTCGTTCAAATGCTTCAAATGATCGAGGACAAAATCTCCAATTTCACTGCTAGAAACCTCTCGGATAGAGCGCTGCTGAAGTTCTGCTTCAATTTCATCCACCATATTCTCTAGCTGTGCATGGGGAATGCCTGTCTTTTCGCAAGCTGTAACAATTCCTTGCAGCAACTTAGAGCGATCAAACGACTCACGCTCTCCGCTTTTCTTGAGCACCACAACCGGAACGAATTCAATCCGTTCGTAGGTGGTAAACCGCCGACTACAGCGCAGACATTCTCTACGTCGTCTCACACTATGCCCGGATTCCGCTGACCGCGACTCTAAAACCCGATTGTCCGGAAACTGACAAAATGGGCATCGCATAGCAAATGTCCTCCGGGAAAACTAAACTTGCCTGAGGCAAGACGGATGTGAATAGTATTGAATACTTTAAAAGTCTTTCATTGTCATCATACTGCAATTAAACATGCAAAAACCTGAGCAGTCTCATGAATTTCATCTGATTAAGGGAATTAATCAGTATTCAAGAAATCGCTCAGGTCTTAAGGCTTGAAATCAGGTTGTAACCCTAATCTCAAGCTGAGATAGCGTTACATCTCATCTAGTTTAGGGCTGCCCCTTCCTAGTCTTTGGTGATGCGAGGGGGTTCACGGAATGCGATGGCGAAGAACAATACCCCAATTGCTAAGGCCAAGATCAAAATATAGGCAACGGCTTCCATGTCTCGAATTCCTCCGGCTTGCTAACCTAACACGATTCTATGGATCAACATCAAGTTATGTACGTTGAGAGAAGATCTAATCAACCTAACTAGATTCGTTAGACCCTCTCTACATTTTAAATCCACTTCTAAGCAGTTGGCTGTTTGCGGCGAGTGGTTTTGTCTCCCAGCTTTTGGAAGTAGCCCCACTCAACCTGCTCCTCGGATAAGTCAGGATCAATCCCTGCAAATACATCTCGGAACAGCGTTCTGGAGCCATGCCAGATGTGCCCAAAGAAGAACAGAAGCGCAAAACAAGCATGACCAAATGTGAACCAACCGCGAGGGCTAGTCCGGAACACCCCGTCAGAGTTGAGCGTTTCCTGATCAAACTCAAACACTTCGCCTAACTGAGCTTTACGGGCATAGCGCTTCACTACAGCCGGGTCGTCAAAAGTTAGACCATCCAGCGAACCGCCGTAGAAGCTAGCCGTTACGCCTACTTGCTCAAAGCTGTACCTCGATTCCGCTCGGCGGAAAGGAATGTCAGCCCGCACCACACCGTCTTTATCGGTCAAGATGACGGGGAAGGTTTCAAAGAAGTTTGGCATTCGGCGAACCGTTAGCTCACGCCCTTCAGCGTCTTTGAAAACCACGTGACCCAACCATTCTTGAGCAATTCCGTCTCCTTTCACCATTGGCCCAGTCCGGAACAGACCCCCTTTGGCAGGGTTGTTGCCAATGTAATCATAGAATGCCAGCTTTTCAGGAATGGCTTCCCATGCCTCAGCCTCAGTTGCACCTGCGTTGAGGTCAGCCTGAACACGACGCTGAATTTCCTGCTGATAGTAGCCGCTATCCCATTGATAGCGAGTCGGACCAAACAACTCAACAGGAGTAGTTGCGTTGCCATACCACATGGTTCCAGCCACAACAAACGCTGCGAAGAAGACAGCCGCAATACTGCTGGAGAGAACGGTTTCAATGTTCCCCATCCGCAGGGCGCGGTAGAGTCGCTCTGGTGGGCGTACCGTTAGGTGGAATAGTCCGGCGATGATGCCCACGATTCCGGCAGCGATATGGTGTGCCACAACGCCGCCTGGATTAAATGGATCGAATCCTTCAGGCCCCCAAGAAGGGGAAACGGGCTGGATGCTGCCTGTCAATCCATAGGGATCAGAAACCCACATTCCTGGGCCAAACAGCCCTGTGAGATGGAAGGCTCCAAAACCGAAGCAAAGCAATCCTGATAAAAATAAATGAATCCCGAACATTTTAGGCAGATCCAGTGCTGGTTCGCCTGTCCGAGGATCTCTAAAGAGTTCTAAATCCCAGTAAACCCAGTGCCAGCAAGCTGCTAAGAACAGCAAGCCAGACAGAATAATGTGAGCAGCAGCGACGCCTTCAAAAGACCAGAATCCAGGATCGACCCCTGTTTCGCCTGTCACGCTCCAGCCGCCCCAAGACCCCGTCACACCGAGACGAGCCATGAAGGGGAGAACGAACATGCCCTGACGCCACATCGGGTTCAAGACCGGATCACTTGGATCGAAAATTGCTAGCTCGTACAATGCCATTGAGCCAGCCCAACCTGCTACAAGAGCAGTATGCATGAGGTGTACAGCAATCAGTCTTCCCGGATCATTGAGAACGACTGTGTGCACTCGATACCAGGGTAGTCCCATCGACTACGCTCCTCCTATATGTTTCAACGCTTCCTTCAGTTTTTTATTAAGGTGCTTAATACTGGTAGCCTACCAGATTAGGGGACACCATTCAGCAGCAACCGCTTACTGTCACCCGCATCACCCTGAGCTTTTTAAACTCAAACGCATCGGGTCAACCTAACCTTGGACAGTTTGACAATAAGCTTGTAAAAATGACAGTGTATAAAGAAGTGTAACCAGAGTGAGAGGGGATTGC
Source organism: Cyanobacteria bacterium RM1_2_2 (assembly GCA_012033495.1). Lineage (GTDB taxonomy): Bacteria > Cyanobacteriota > Cyanobacteriia > Elainellales > Elainellaceae > Elainella. The sequence goes on from JAAUQT010000005.1 coordinate 32,015, forward strand.
AAGCATTATGCAGACAGGCTCTGAAGAACAATCAACTATGGCTACCAGTGACCCGAACAATGCCGATACGCCAGTCAATGAAACCAGTGCAGCCGATCGTGAGATGACTGCAAAGAAGCCAACGTTTATGTCAGGAAATATTAAGTTTGTTAAAGAAGATCGTGAAGTTGTCGCTGCTAGTGGGGCTAATCTAAGATTCAAAGCCCTAGAGAACGGCATCGACATTTATACGCTCATGGGCAAGATGATGAACTGCGGCGGCTATGGTCAATGCGGTACTTGCGTTGTAGAAATTGCCGAGGGGATGGAAAACCTCTCACCTCGCACAGAAGTAGAGGAGCGAAAACTGAAGAAACGCCCTGCAAACTGTCGCCTAGCCTGTCAAACGCTGGTGTATGGACCTGTTAGTGTCGTTACCAAACCGAGCAAGTAGGCTGGATCACTCGTTTTGTTTAGCGGGCGGTGTATGCTTAGTCCTATAGTCTTTTAAATGCTGTAGTTGTAGAGGCAGACCCGCAATGCAAGTTAATGATCTAGGTTTTGTAGCTACCATTCTTTTTGTGCTCGTTCCATCCGTTTTTCTGCTCATTCTTTACATTCAAACAGCTAGCCGCGAAGCAAAATAGCAGCCTGCACTTTGAATGTGAGTCATTATTATGAATAGTAAAAAAGCGTCGATGTTTCTTAGGTGTGACTCGACGCTTTTGCTTTAGGCTAAAGTGCAGTTGAGAGGGCAATCGGAATTCTCTCAATCTCCTGTTTCAACGCACCAGTAAAACAGGACAGTTAGCGTATACCCGCACATAATCTGAGAGCGATTGCCCTAACAGTCGATCAAGGTCAGGCAGCCCTTTAGCGATTGAAGGACGACGATCGGGAGAGCCTAGGATCAGCAAATCAACGTTTAGTTCCTCTGCCGTTTGGCAAATCCGTTCTCCGGCCTTCCCTTCAGGCGCAACACACTTGTAATTGATGCCCATTTTTTTAGCTTCGTTAATTGCCGGAATCAGCACCGGATCTTCGTTGGGGTTGGCGGCAATTTCTCCAGGTTTCAGCTTTAGGTCAGGATTAGTGTGCACCAAAATAAGCTGTCCGTTTTTGATATCGCGGATTAAGGAAAGCGCCAATTTCAAACATTGCTGAGCCGATTCGGATTTATCAAGCGCAACCATGATTCGATTAATTTTTTTGACATAGATGTCATCTTTCACCAGCAGCATTGGGCGCGAGGAAAGCTGAAAAACATACTGGCTTACCGAGTTTTCGAGAATGGATTGAAGGCGCTTCAACCCCCGCGATCCCATAATGATCAAGTCGGCATTGAGATCTTCAGCAACGCGACAAACAATATCTTTTGGATCGCCCTGCTGCAAAATCGGATTGATGCGACTCGGCTCTAGATTCAAATCTTGAACCGCTTGAGCCAACATTTTGCCTCCCTCTTCGAGTTTTTGAGTCATACCCTCGGCGGTTACTTGAGGCGAAACAACGTGAAGAACTGTTACTGAAGCACGCTGGAACAGCGGGATATCCATCAGCATTTTCAGCATGTCTCTCGTTTGCCCAGTACCAGAGAGCGCCAGTAAAATTTTTTCTATCATACCTACTCCTAAAAGCTCAGTTTTTCGTGGCTGTGGTGGGTAAAAGCCAGCCCCATTTTCCGATCGAAAATCAATTTGGCTGCTGCCTATAAACGCCCCAAGACCCAGTGTATGACGGACGAAATACTAGAAAAGCAGTTGCAAAATGAATTGTTTCAATTAGGGGGGTGAATTGCACGAAGCTTAACCTATCAGCGTTGCACCGTTGCCAGCAACTTATTCAAGCGTTTCGGTTTATATTGGGCGGCAGGATACTGATCTACATGGCGATAGATGCCTACTCCCCCACTGACTCGGCAGGTAAAGAACTCTACAAGCGCTTGTCCATCGGGCATCACTTTTGTTTTAGGAGCTAAATCCTTAGGCTGTTCGGTTTGCCATTGCCACTTCACTTGGGCTGGCACAGAATCGATGAGGCGATGATGCGTCCAGTTGCGAAAATGCCCGTTCGCTCCAAATTCTCGCAGTTCTCGGTCAAAGATAGAAGCAACCAGAAACGAAACGGTTGAGCGATCACCGTCGATTGCTTCCATCACATCTGCCAAAGCACCTGCTGGAGCCGGAGGCTGCTTAAAGCTTTCACTGGTTCCCAGACTCTCTGCCAGCTGCGCCGTTGTTGCCAGTTCTGCTGGCAGGGCAAAGACTAATCCTGCTCGACTCTCTCCATCGCGATAGAGATAACTCACCAGACGCCAATCTGGTTTTAACCGAAGTCCAGGTAATTTCAGCAGAGCAGCAGCAGGATTCACGGTACTAATTGACCAATGAGCACGAGTTTGGGGAGCCGCAATTTCTTCAGGCGATAACCCTCCGAAGGTAAACACGCCGCTGAGATCGTCAAGCGATTCAGGTTCAGGAACGTCATCTACATCATCTAACCCTACCCAAACTTGAGATTGCTTATCAGCATCAACGATAAGTGCATGTTGAATGTACTGTCTAACTTGCTGAATTGCTGCTAATGGAAACCGTTGGATTGACATGTATGACGTAGAATCTTGTAGGCTGGCAACCCGACAAACGGGTAGCATGGACTTCACTTAGGATCAAGACAAGAATGAGGATAAGATTATTGAACCAGCAAAGAGATTCACTGAAATGGTCTTTCTAAGGTGACGTTGCATGTGCTCGAAACCCAGGTAATCCCAAAGCAGCCGCAACTGACTCAACTGGCGACTTAATCTGTGATCACTCCACACCCTATCAGTGTTAGGATTCCCTCATTCTTTGAGCCAGCCATCAAATAGCCCCAAATGATGAAATCAATCAGGGCTGATTGTAATCTATTCTTCTATGAATCTTCTAAGAAATAGCTCAACGCTACAACAAATTTAGTCACCGCAGCACTGCCGGCTTTTCTAAACAGTTCTTGCTTAGAGACAGTTCTTGCTTAGAGGTTGAGCAGAGATTGGTAAGGCTGTTGACCGAATGATTTGGCTGAATGTTTGACTGAATGGCTTGGCTAAATCGTCACACTGTCACATTCCGATGGATTGGCTGACTTCTGTTCAGTTCTAGCAAATGGCTCTACATACAAGCCCACGATTTGAAGGAGGGTGTACCAGAAGAAGGTAGGCCCTTCAACTAGATATCGCTTCCACAAACGGCGAGGTTCTGAGAGAAGACGGTGCAACCACTCTAAGCCCATCTCGCTAATCCACTTGGGTGCGCGTGTGACATTACCAGCTTCAAAGTCAATCGTTGCCCCAATTGCCAGAAAGATCTTGACTTTCTTGAAATGTTCTTGATATTTGTGGATGAATTTTTCTTGTTTAGGAGAACCCACTCCGACCGCCAGCACCGTTGCATCAGAACGATTAACTAAGTCAATGATGTGTTGGCATTCTGCTTCGCTTTTTTCAAACCCATAGGATGGAGAATGCGCCCCAACAATAATTTCGCGACCCACTCTTTTATTAATCCGCTTTTGAGCTTCGGCTGCAACTCCTTCGGCGGCTCCAAGCAGAAAAATTCTTACATCTTCGTTACTTCTGTGATACCAGTAGAAAGCCGGAAACAGGTCAGACCCAGACACTTTTTCACAAATGGGAGACCCCAGCAGCCGAGAAATATAATACAAAATCTTGCTATCGCAGGTAATGTAGTCGGCAGTTTGGTAAGCGTCAAAAAACTCTCGATCCTTTTGTAGCCTCACCATGTGATCTACATTTGGAGTAAACACAACTCCTTCCGTAAGCTTACTCAGCAGATCTGTCATGCTTAAGTTATCAATGGCGGCATTCAATAGTTTGACGCTGCTCATTTAAAACACTCCTTCCCAAACGATTCTCAAGCACTCAATTCCATCTTTGCTGACTAATCAGCAGACCCAACAGGAGGAACCCATCCTAATTGAACCGACGCGACTCAAACTCGCCTCCTTGAACCCGCTCACTGACGCTTATTTAACAAGGGAATACACGAAGCAACTGTGGCTTAACTGAAACTGGGACAAGGTAGAAGGAGTCTACGTTCCACGTCATAACAGACTGACATTTTCGATATAAAAATGCCACACCCCAACCGCGAGTTCACTGAAACATTACAACTTTTTTAGTGTGATGCTTCCACTTCAGCTTTTCACAACTCAAGCCACCCGATTGAGCTTTACAGAAAATTTATATTAAGGGTCGTTAAAGTCGCATTTGTACGGAACTCATAGTAGTGACGATCTGACTTGTCATTAGTTTCATCTCGACCCATGACCCATTTCTCTAGTTGAGTTCTTCAGCCCAAACCCCTGCAAGTTTAAACGGAATGCTATTAAACAGACAGTATCTATGGGGTGAGCTACCCTCTAACGATGGGAGGTGGTGAAAGTGAATTTAGCGATATGTTACTATGGAAGAAACAGAATAAGCAGATTTTCAAGTCTAAGGACGGAATACTCGGTTTAGAGTCCGTGCTTCAGGCTATTTAGATGAGGCGTAATGGTGAGTCTAAATCTCTTAGATGAGCAAGAGCAGTTGAGCTTCTCTTGCTGGCGACTACTAAACCACTTGAAGGCTTTGAGGTTTTCTGAGTGATTGCTATCTCGCTACGCCCAACCAACCGAAAATGGGGCACTGTCAGCTTTGCATCCACACTGCATTTATGCCCAATTTTGGATCTGCTGATTGCAGATGTTCCCTTGAAGTGGCAGCCAGATGTCCGACTTGGCTTACAAGAGGCCCTCGTCAATGCGGCAAAGCACGGCAATAATCTTGATCCCAGTAAGACAATTTTGGTGGAATTTTTTGTTCTGGAAGACCAATACTGGTGGGTCATTTCTGATCAAGGAACCGGATTTGTGCCTTCTTGCTGCTGTAACCTCAAAGATGAGTCGAAAACCAACATTCTGGATATTGATGAATGCGGGCGTGGGCTATACATCTTACATCAGATTTTTGATCAGGTGCATTGGAATCCGGAAGGTACAGAACTACGCCTTTGCAAGCAAATGCGGAATTGGGGCAAGCTGGCTTTAGGGCGATAGTTTCTGATCTGTAGTTACTTGAGGCAACCCCGATCCTGACTGGAGATACCAAGTTTGCAGCGCCAGTCGATGCACTTCCTGCCAAGGGATTTGCTGTTGCCGTGCTAAGCGCGCGCAGTCTTCATACTCTGGCTGAACGTTCGTGATCTGGTGTTGCATATCACGGGCGACCTTGACCCGCACCTGCCCGTGAGAGGTTTCAATCGTTTCAATCGAACGCTGCAACACTGAACGTGACTGATCAGAATGACGAATTCCTAGCGTTGTTGTTTCTCGAAACAGAATAGCTTCACAGAGCGTAACTTGTTCTGGACGGCAAACTACCGTCAGAAGAATGCCGGGTCGTGACTTCTTCATGCCAATGGCTTGGGTGAATACATCCAATGCTCCCGCTGACAGTAATTCTTGCATCACATATCCAATGGCTTGCGGATTCAGATCATCGATTTGAGTTTCCAGTACTGAAATGGTTTCTTGCGTTTCTTTCGGAAGCTCAGAGGTTGGTCTGCTTGTCTGCAACACCGGACGCTTTTTCCCGCTTGCCTCGCCACCTAACCCCTCTGCTGTTAATTCTCCAAGCCAGAGCCGCAGAATGTTTGGGATCGGTAAATCTTGAGACCCTGCTCCTAAACCTATTTTTTGCAGAGTCATGGGCGGCGGTGAGCCAAACTCGCTGGCTAAGGTCGTGACGATGGCGGCTCCGGTTGGTGTCACTAGCTCTTTGTGAATGCCATTGCTATAGAGGGGAACCTGACGCATTTCCCATAGTTTGAGGACGGCAGGAGGGGGAACCGGCAAGCGTCCGTGAGCAGCCCAAACTGTGCCTCCGCCAACAGGGAGAGCAGCACAGTAGAGGCGTTCAATTCCAAGCCAATCTAAACCAATGCAAGTCCCGACAATGTCTACAATGGCGTCGGTGGCTCCCACTTCATGAAAATGAACTTGCTCTGGAGCAATGCCATGGACGGCTCCTTCTGCTTCAGCCAAGCGCCGGAAAATCCCTAGGCTCCAACGAGTTACTTGCTCAGGTAGATGAGCCGCCAAAATCAGCCGTTCAATTTCAGGTAAGTGCCGACCGGATGGGGGATGGCTATGAGGGTGGGGATGATGAGAATGCCCAGTATGCTCGGTGTGAGCATGTTCAGAGTGAGCGTGAGCGGGTTCAACGTAAGCGGGGGTAGGGTGGGCGGCGGGTTCGATGATGGCATCCTTCACCAGATTCTCAGCAGCACTGATGAGTTCACCGGTGAGTTCAACATCAACTTTCGTAGCCTGCTGACCGTTTCGATGCACGAGTTCAGATCGCAAGTGATATTCTTGCCCGATTCCCAGGCATCTGAGTTGTGCAGTCAAATATTCCAAAGGAACCCCTGCATGAACCAGTGCACCGAGGCACATATCACCCGAAATTCCAGTCGGGCAGTCTAGATAGGCTACTTTTGTCATAGTGCAGGTGTCATTTGTTCAGGCAGTGTGAGGTTGATCAGCATTATGTCGATTATTTATGAGCTTCATCCTGAAACTCCTCAAGCTTATCAAGTTGCGAAAATTCGAGAGGCGTTAAAGGATGGGGCCGTGATTTTATATCCAACCGACACCGTTTACGCGATCGGCTGCGATCTTAATGTTAAATCGGCAGTGGAGCGGGTACGCCAAATCAAACAAATGTCTAGCGACAAGCCGCTGACTTTTCTCTGCCCTTCTCTGTCTAATATTGCCGCTTATGCCCAGGTCAGCGATGCGGCCTATCGATTAATCAAACGCCTGATTCCTGGCCCATACACCTTTTTGCTGCCAGCCACCAAGCTGGTGCCGAAGCTGGTGATGAATCCTAAACGAAAAACTACGGGCATCCGCGTTCCCGATCATGCGATTTGTCAAGCGTTGCTGGGTGCTTTGGGGAATCCAATTATTTCAACTTCAGCGCCAAGTGCCATTCATGTAGGAGATGCTCAAATTCCAGCAGTAGAGCTATTTGACCGCCTCGATAAAACGGTTGATATTATCGTCGATGACCAGTCGCCAGTGGGTTTTCGGGTCTCTACCATTGTTGATTTAACCGAAAATGAACCCATGGTGCTCCGCAAAGGGTTGGGCTGGGAAGCCGTGGCAGATTTGGAACTGGCAGAGTCCGATTTGGTCTAGGGACTGTCATCCATTCCAGCTAAAACCTGACAGTGGCAAGGCGACAGCCCTTAGCCTGTTTTTGGGAACGGGCGTGATCCGGCGGATGCGGCCAGCGTTTGACTATGAATCGATGACGCGCCTTAGGGTTAGGATGGCGGAAAAAAATCAGTTGCTCAACTGTCACACAAATCAATTCGTATGCTCTGACCAACAATTTTTTCTGCTGATGCCAAAATCTTTTCAAGTTAAGGGGATTTGCTGCAAAAACAGGCTGCCAACCGTAACCGAATTGAGCCACACTAGATGATCAGGAAACCAGTTAAAAAATTGACATCATTTTTTCTGGAAAATTCGCAGTTTTCCTAACTTGTGTTGTAGACACAAAGAGCACCGCAGAAACAAGTCGGTATGTTTTGGGTTCATGTCTACTAGAGATGAACATCTGCCCAACGAGCCTATGTACTTGCTTTACTCTGCTTTGCTGTTGTGCATCACCGGAAACCAGCCATGAATGTCGAACCCGTAAATCCCCCTAGTTCCCTTAACTCCAGCGACAGCACGCCTGATGTCTCAATTACCGGGATGCCACCTGCTGCGCTATCACCGACCGTTACGAATAGCCCCATTCCTAACAGTCCTGCTTCTGACAATTCTTCTGATGATTCTGCTTACTCATCTCACTCAAATCCCTTTGAGTCTAGCAGTTCAGGTGCTGATGGTTTTGCTGATCGTTCTGTTGCTGACGGTGCTTTTGTGTCTTCTACTTCTTCTAACACCCCTCCTGCTCAACTTCCGGATGAATTTCAAGCTTCGCTGGTCGAGCGGCTTTTAACTGAATTTCAACCAGAATTGCCAGCTTCAGCCCCGGTTCGGGCAGTGGTAACGCGAATTGTGGTGGAAGTTGAGCGCATCTGCAATAAAAGCGATCGGATTCAAAACTCTGGCGATGTGCAAATTTGGCAGATGACTCTGGCACGGCATCGGATGCAGAAGTGCCTGAATTACTACCGCAATGGCTCCAAACAAGGCAGAGTCGAGTTGCATAGCCACCTAAGCACTATGGTCTATCGGCATATTGCTCCTCAGCAAGCGCAGTTAGGCTTCTCGGCTCGTTACACCGCTATTGAGGATTTTTTGCAAGGCTTCTACATCGAAGTCTTAAAAGCCTTTCGCCGGGAAAATAGCCTTTCTGCTGATTATCAGCCGCGCACTCGAATTGAACTAGCCGAATATATGGCATTCACTGAACAATATGCCAAACGTCGGATTGCTCTACCGGGACAGCGAAGCCAGCAGTTGATTGTGCTGCGTGCTCAAGGCTTTGCCCATCGACAGCCGCCAGAAACCGCGCTAGATATGGAGCTAGCCATGGAATCTGCTAAAACCGAAGAAGCCGAAATGCACAGCCGCTCGCCGATGATGCAGCAACTGCGAGAACAGATGGTCTCCGAGACGATTGACCCTGCCGACTCAGTGATTCGAGATCGGGTGATCACCGAACTGATTGAGTATCTAGAAGAACAGAATCAATCTGCCTGCATCGATTATTTAGTGCTAAAGCTCAAAGATCTCTCTGCACCTGAAATTGATGATATTTTAGGGCTATCCCCTAGAGAGCGAGACTATTTGCAACAGCGGTTTAAGTACCACGTTGAGAAGTTTTCTCGCTCGCATCGCTGGCAGCTTGTGCATCAATGGCTTGGGGCTGATCTTGATCAAAACCTGGGCATGTCGCAAAGACAGTGGGAAACCTTTGTCAGCCAGCTTTCACTCGAACAACAGGAGTTGCTGCAACTGAAAAGCAGACGCTTAGAAGATCAAGAGATCGCTAAAGTGCTGAAATGTACGCCTAAACAGGTGCAAAAACGGTGGGTGCGTCTTTTAGAACTTGCCTGGCAAACCCGTAACAACGGTTCTACCATCACTCCAGTGGATGCGTAGGTAGGTTGAAGTGAGTGGGCATCAAGCCAAATTGGGTAGAGCCAAAGCCCATTGCCCGATTCGATCATCAGGGAACATCTAATCAGGAACCAGCCGTTCAGGAACCAGCCGTTCAGGAACCAGCCGTTCAGGAAACATCTGAATCAGGGAGCCGTTGAGCTTAACTTATGGGTTGAAAGCTCAAACACGATACCCAAATTTGAAAAGAGATGAGATGATGTCAGGGTTCTAAAATTTTGTCGTTGCTATTGATAGAATGACGCTGTTGTCAAATCAGGGTGTCTCATAACGTTCTCTACACCACGGCTGCAAGGTTAGGTGGAGTGAAATGATTTGGCTGCTAGAACAGCGTTGAGCGAGAAGGAGCCGCATGGTGATAGCAGGATCGGAGTTAACACCTGGAACGTCAGTCGATCGACGCTACCGCATTCAGTGCACCTTGGGAAGGGGTGGATTTGGGCGTACCTACTTAGCTGCCGATGAATCTCGGTTTGGCGAATTGTGCGTTCTGAAAGAATTTGTGCCCAGCAGCGAGGCTGATCCAGTGGTTGCCCAAAAGCTGCGGGAACTGTTTCAGCGAGAAGCCGCTATTTTACATCAGCTTGATCATCCCCAAATTCCTAAATTCTTTGCCGGATTTGAGGAAAATAATCGGCTGTTTATCGCTCAAGAATACATCGACGGCAAAACCTACTGGCGGTTGCTGCAAGAGCGCCAGCGACGTGGAAAAGCCTTCAACCAATTTGAAATTATTGAATGGCTGCGAGATTTGCTCAAGGTGCTGGATTATCTTCATGCTCAAAATATTGTGCATCGAGATATTTCTCCGGATAACATCATGCTGTCGAGAGGGCAGAAAGCACCTGTATTAATTGATTTTGGCGTGGTGAAGCAGATGTTGCCTCACTTGCCGGTTGCGAACCCAAACGATCCAGACGATTTAGTCCAAGCCTCTGTTTCAGTTGGTAAATTTGGCTATGCGCCCTACGAGCAAATTCGGATGGGGCAATGTTCTCCGCGCAGCGATCTGTATGCGCTGGCTGTAACAGCGGTAGTGCTGCTCACAGGAAAACCGCCCAACCTGCTAATCGATGCAAAATCTTTGGAATGGCAGTGGCAATCCTGGGTGAGACTTGATCCACGCTTAGCTAAAGTGTTGGACATGATGATGGCAGAGAAGCCGCAGGATCGCTACGCTTCAGCGCAGATCGTACTTGAAGACCTACAACCGCTGACCCGCATGTTAGACCGGCGAGTTGGGCGTCAAGTTGGCCAAGCTCTGAATCGTCGGGCAACTCAACTGAGCACCCTAGCAGCAGAGGCTGGGCTGCCGTCGATCAAGGCTGTTCCCATTGCTCAGTCCCAGGGGTGGCGAACGGATACAACCCCTTCAAAATCGGCAGATTTCCAGCCGCTCGTCGAAGTAGAAACTGAGGCATCGGTTTTGCCTTGGGTTCCCCCATCTCACGAGGTGACAGAACACAGCACTACCCAAATCGATCCATTCGATGCAGTGGAGTCAAGCTTTGCTGGGTTGCCGTCATCGTCAGAGGCTTTTGATCAGAGCAGTGCTCTTTCAACTTCGCTCACCCAAATTGAATCAGGGATAATTCCGGCTGAGCAGTCGTTGACCTGGACATCAACCACAGCAGCAGAGGTAGAACCGCGTCCGCTGTCGTTGAGCAGCTTATGCCGTTTAATTTGGGCTTCGATTCTGCAATTACCCCAAGACCAAAGGGGGAATGCGAAACGACCGCTGCCCTTTTCGCTGAAGCGACTGGTGGTTCTAGGAATTTTGGCCTTACTGCCCATTGGCGGCGCAGTCGTCGGCGCTCGATCCCCTCACATTGCTTCGCTTTGCTGGGCATTAGACAACTGCACAGACGGGAAGCAAGCGACTCAGGAGCAGTATCGTCAGGTGGTAGAGCAAGCCAATAGTGCTGGCTTGCTGTCTAGCCGCGCCCGCAACCTAACCGATTTACAGCAGTCTCGACAGCAGCTTGCAAATGCTGTGGTTCAACTCGACGCTTTTTCAGGCACACCCGTTCATGCAGAGGCTTATCGAGTTCTGCCCAAATATCAAGCCCTTTTGCAAACCTTAGAGCAAAAACTAGAGCAAGAGACCAGAGCCGCTCAACTGCTGAATCGAGCCGAAGCCGAAGCCCAGAAGGCGATTGAACAAACCGAAGTTGCAAAAACATTGCCCCAGTTCCAAGTGGCCCAAGTCGAATGGAAGCGGGCTTTGGCGACGTTGGCAGCCATTCCTAGCAAAACGTTTGTCGATAACCAAGTGACGGCGCGGTCGCAGGAATATAACGCCCGATTAGGAGCCATTAGCTTGAAGGTAGAAGCCCTGACGCCGAAAATAGCCCCCGACAATCAGATGGTTGCAGCTTTGCCAAAGCAGGCTCCGTCTACCACCAATCAGCAGCGTCCTAACCCGATTCCGGCTTCACCTTCAGCTTCTGTGGGTGCTGCGGCTCCGGTTCGCTCCAGTCCTGCCACCAGCGGTGCTGCCTCTCCCCCGAAAGTGGCGACTTCTGCTCGTCCCACACCCCGCCGAGCCAGTAGCCCTCCAGCCCGGAACCTAACCCGCCGAGCCGTTCCCTCCACCTCTCCGGCTCCCCAGCCGCCGCAGCCGTACACCAGCCCGCTGGAGATTGACAGCCAGTGGGTTGCAGGAAGTGTGATTACGTCAGCCACTCAAACGCTGAGTGATGTCTCGATTTGGATTGAGGGTACTCGCACTGAGGCAGATGGTCAGTTTGTTGCCACCTTAATGATTGCAAACCGCAGCGGACGTGGGTTTAGCTTTGTGCCGCTCTATGCCGAATCTCGTGATCAGGGTGGCAACGTGGTTCGGTCGCGGGTGCTGTTTACGGGTACAGCGGACACCACCTTAGAACCAGGGGAACTGCTGAACGGGCAAATTTCCTTACTCGATCGCCCCCCTACTTCCCAACGGCTGACGCTTGTGATTCAAGAGAGCACGAGTGGCAACCGCACATTTCGGATTCCATTCTGAAGTCTTGAAGCTTCAGTGACAGGAGGGTTTAGGCGGACTGGGCGGCACATCTAGCGCAGGGTTGGCATCAAAGAAACCGACCGGTTTGAGTAGAAAACCTGCGTAGGCAGTCGGCATAATCGGAAAGTCTTCTGGACGCGGGATGTGGTGATGCCCGAAGGTATACCAAACCACTAAGTCAGTATTTTCAATCGAGCGGTTCGCCTGCGTCCACTGCGGCAAGCCTTCCCCACCGGGGTGCTGATTTGGGTAGTCGCCCGCCGGATAGCGCTCTGAAGCCTCATAGGGCGTCACCCACAGATGTTTCGTCATAAAGCCTGCCCGTTGCAGAATTGGCGAGTCGGGGTGGGCAAACGGCAGCACATTTTCGCCCGGCGCCAGCTTGAAACCCACAGATTGCCCCAGACGATTCTGCACGTTCGGGTTCACCACTTTCCAATAGCGCGCCGTAAACGGATCAACAATGCGCTGAGCTGCCTGCTCGCTGGGCAGTAGGGTTAATTCAGCATAAAACGCATTGCCATAAGGGTTCTCTGCCCCCATGGGTTCGGCGGCTGTGTTGACTTCATAAATCGAATTTTTGGCTCCATCCAGGTCAAAATCGAGCCGCATACAGAAGAAATGCTGATGGTTCAAAGCGTTCAGTTCAGGAGCAACCACCGTCCCGTATTTAGGCGCGTCTCCCAGCGCTCCGCACAGCAAAATTCCAGTGAGCTTCACTTCATACTGGATCGTGCCATCTTGGTAAAAGTACCAGAAAAAGCCATATTCGTAGTTGTCTACCGTAGCAATGAAAGAGACAGCTAACCGCCGGGAACGCCGCACTTCTGCCTCATCCAGCCGCCAGTCGGTGTGCTTCCAAAGAATGCCGTAATCTTCTTCATGCATACAGACGGCATTTTGGGTGACGGCAACTTCACCTCGGCTGTTGGTCAGCACGGCGTCAAAGTAGCGAATTTCGCCCAAACAATCGCATCCCAGCGTCAGCGAGTTGGCTAACATCCCGACCCCATGCTCGCCCAAGTCAAAGGCATTTTTGCGGAAGTGCTGCGGTCGCGGATCGCCATAGGGCACGACCATTTCCGCCATTGACGCCCGGTAGAGAATCGAGCGGACTCTGCCCTGATCCTCATAGCCGATGGTGTAGAGCACTAACCCTTCGCGGGGCGTGAAGCCAATCCGAAACTGCCACTTTTGCCAGCGCACAAAATGCCCGTCTACCTCAAAGCTGGGGCCTTCCGGTTGGGTGATGTGGAGCGGCTTGATGTCTTGACGCAGGCTGGGCATAAAGCGGGCAGCATATTCGCTTGGCTCTGGCGGCACCGCAACCACGCCTATGTCTTCGATGCGCAAAACCTGCATTTTGTTGAGATCCACAACAGGCACAACGCCATCGATGGGACGAGCATAGAAGTTGCCGTCGGCAGTCGCCCGCAGGTAGCACAAACAGCGCGACAGCCGCAGCCCCACTTCATCCTCAAAGCCAAAGTTGCCAATTGCCCACGGATCAACGACGACTAGATCCAAATCGCTGATGCCGCGTTTTGCCATAGCCGCCTGAAATTCGGGATGTGCCTTCACTGCTGTCTCGCACTCTGCCAACTCATCCGCCATGATGTTGGGCTGCATCTGTGGCATCTGTTTCCAGGATTTCACGGTTGCCCCACTCAGGGAGACAATTGCCTCGTAGGTTGCGCCCGTCGCGTTATCCAGCAGAATCAAGAACGCCTCCCGCTCAACTGCATCCCCTGCCTGAAAGTTCAGTACGGTTGATTTAGGAGGTTCGTTTAACATCACGCAAGGAAACCGAAACGCATCGCCAACTGCTTTTTCAGCACGCACGATTGCCACGGCTGCCTGCACTTCTGCCGCCGTCAATGGTTCCAGCGGATGCTGAACAGGCGCAATGTTGGTGGATGCATTAGTAGAAAGGTCTTGAGTCAGAGTCATAGAAGGTTTTGAAGATCTTAAGGTTTGGGATCAAGTATCAATAATTTAGCGTATGCGCCATTTTGCCCAACTCAGGTTTGGATGGGCATCGTGCAATCGGGTGGCTAAACATCACGAGAGAGAGGTCAACCTTCTAGAGATCTGGATCAACTCCTAGCTGCCGCAACTGTTCGGCTAGTCGTTCGGCTCGCTGCTGTGCCAGTTCTGCCTGTTGCTGGGCGGTTGCTGCCTGTTGTTGTGCCAGTTCTGCCTGTTGTTGGGCGGCTTCTTCAGGGAGAGGAACTAAGTTACCGTCAGGATCGTAAAACCGCAGCCAGTGACAGGTTCCAGTCGGAGGTTCGCGGTCAAGTGCGCCTTCCCAAGGGGCGAGCCAAAGTCCGAGGGCGTCGCTCCAGAGCCAGCCTCGATCGTTGGGGCTAAGCGGTTGATAGCCCTGTTCGAGGTTCAGTTGCCAGCCTTCCAGAGAATCGGGCTTGAAGGGATCGTAGATAAAATAATTGCGGGTTTTGAAGGTGCGCGCGTAGAGGTCTTTTTTGATTTTGCGATCGACGGCTTCCGTAGAGGGAGAGAGAAACTCAACGATCACATCGGGATAGCGCCCGTCCTCTTCCCACACGACCCAGCCTTGGCGCTCCCGGTTGCCGTCGGTGTTGAGCGTGACAAAGAAATCGGGGCCGCGAAAGTCTCGGTTGAAGACCTGTTTGTTGCTGAAGTAGATGAACATATTGCCGCCCGCGAAGTAATCGTTTCGACCGGCATAGGCTTGCACCAGCGAGCGAATCAGCACCCCAATTGCCATGTAGTGACGTTTTGATTCCAAGGGTTCTCCATCATCAAAAATCAGATCCGTGGGCGGTGTGGGTTCAAGATAGGGTGGCTCTGGGAGCAGGGGAGACATCACAGAAGTTGACGGCAGTTCAACCATATTGACCTCCACAAACGGGGTGTTTTTTGTACTAATTCACAATTTGGAACTCGCAATTCAAAACTCTGGAATCCCATCATCGCATACAATTTACAACGTTTGAATCGTTGCCGGTTTTTCGAGAATTGTACTACTGCTGACGCGATCTAGCCCAACTCTTAGCCTTCTGGCTTCATGTTCATCTTTTGCTGGCGTTCTCGTCCTTGCGTCCAGTCTGACTGAGGCTGACCGATGCCATAGGTGACGGCATAGCTTTGGGTCAGCAGCCACAGCCACAGCGCCGGATTCCGGGGTTCCAGCCAAGGTTGGATCATCTGCGTGAAGGCAGGCAGCCAGCGAAACAGCCAGCCTATCAGGGCACTGATTGTAAAGTTTACATAGCTTCCTAACCAGCGCAGCAAATCTTTCGCGCCCGCCAGTTCCCAGATCCACAGCAGCAGCGCCGGATTTTGCCACGCCGCTTTGATCGCCATGCGGTTAAACGGAATCCAACCCGCCCGATCTTTAACAAACCGATCGGCAACGGCGGGAGATTCGCTAGCGAGAATGCCAAAAAACGTATTCAGCATCGAATTGACTCGCTCTGGAGCAATGAATCGACCCGTCGGAACCATCATGCCTTTGGAAAATAGCCAGGTGACGGCGATATTGCTCTGAAAGGCGCGAATTTGATTTAAATGGTTAGATTTCAGCAAATCATGCCGCAATGCCGTATCGAGCAGGTCGGTTAATCGGGGCAGATTCCGCACCAGCGAGCCAAATCCTGTAAACACGAGCGGAGATTGCAAGGAAGCCGCATCGCCAATCGCAATGAGGCGATCAAACGCAATTTGCCGATCGCTAGCACGGACGCTGAAATGACCGGGAATGTAGCCAAAGGTGGCTTTTTTCCAGGTCAGCTTGTCGAGATCACAGCGACGATATTCCGGCAGGATCGTGAAAAAGTCTTCATACATTTCCAGCAGCGATCCAGGGTTGGTGGCATTGACCTGATGGTAGTGAAACAAGTAGAAAGTAAGCTCGTTGCCGCGACCGGGAAATAGTTCCCAGATAAGCTGCCGCCCCCGCGAAATGTCGCCATGACTGTTGAGCACATCGCCATATCGCGCATCCCAAACGCCTGGCTCGAAGCCGCCGTCAATCACTGCGCCCACCGTGGGACAAACGCTATCAAACGCCCGCCCGCCATTGAGTTGCCACGCAATCGGAGAAGCCGTTCCCATCGCATCGACCAACAGCCGCCCCTGAGCCTGTCGTACCGTCTGATCAGCTAAATGCTTGGCTCGTACCGTCACCTGTTCGCTGCCAATCTCTGCCCGCAAGAACTCGGTTTCGTCCCAAATTTCGCCGCCTGCCGCCCGCAACTTTTCGCCACACAGCTTCAGCAGTTTTTCCGCGTCGATAGCGATGTTCAGCACCGTTGGTGTATGCAGAATTGGCGCTTTCGACTGAGGAGGATTGTTGGCATCAAAAAACTTGTGAAACCCATCAATATATTCACAAGCAATCAGGCTCTCGAATTCAACCGCCGTGAATAGCCCCAGATCGATCAAACTTTGAAACTCAACCCGCGAAATATTCCACTCTCGATTCATGCGGCCAAACGGCAGCCGTTCTAGCAGCAAAACTCGATAGCCCAAGCGCGCCATCACCGCCGCATGGATTACGCCCAACGCACCACCTACATAGATCAAATCGTAAGTAGACAAGCTAGAACTTTTTGCAACCGATGCTGCTCCATTCTCAAAAATCACCTGCTTTGGTTGCTGAGGATTACGGACGCCTTCGCGCCAGCGTTGCTCCCACCAATAAACGCGAGTCAGGTCATATTCACCATTGGGGATGCGGCGGAAATAGTGAACGGTCTTGGGATAATAGGGTGCAAGGGCGTCAAAGATGGGCTGCTGAGGATCAATGACAGGCGGCTCCGGATAGTGCTGGGGAAATTGCAAGCGAACCGCTTGAGTCAGAGCCGCTAGAATTTGACTTTCTTGAGGCGCTGCCTGATCTGCCCAACGAAAAACTTTCAAATAGGTAGTGCGTTGCAGCGACCAAGTAAAAATCGAAAGCTCATCAGGCAACGCTTGAGCAGAACTTGTAGAAGCATCGCTAAAAACTAGTCGAAATCCGTCAGGAGTGGTATACTTCGTAGCCAAATTTGTCTGAATTGAGGGCAGAAATTGCTGCTGCAACCAGTCACGCACAGCGACACTTTCAGGGGTGGGAATTTCGAGGTAAAGCAGTTCTTTCATTCTCAAATTCTAAAACTCAGATAAATTTTTGAGGTAAAGCGTAAATTTCCTGTAAAAGCAGGGTTGACAACAGCGAGTTGTGCGCTACACTTCCGGTTACGCAGTTTGCTTAACAAACTTTACACGCTTCTCATCTTTGACATGTTTTTTCTCACAATTAGCAATGTATTATCCCATCCCAGTTAGCCCTCAAGAAATAGTTGAACTGAAGCAAAAGCCCATCAATGAAGAGTTGATCGCAGCGGCAATTGCTGGCGTTGTGAAAATTGCGCGATTAAAAGGTCAAAGCTTAGACGACCTGACTGCGGAAGTGTTGGCGGATGATAGCCTGCTAGATCGAGATGCTCGCCGTTGGCTGAGCGACATTGTGGCCCAAGCTTGGCGAACGTTGCCCTAGGGCGCGTCATCCATGAATGGTCAAACGTTTGCCGCATCAGCCGGATCGCGCCCGTTTCCAGAAAACAAGTTAGGGGCTGTAGCCTCGCCATGGTCAGGGTTTTAGCCGGAATGAATGGCAACTCCTAGGTAAGGGGCAGGGCTTGCCAAAGTCCTTGCAGTAGTCAACCATCTCATCACTCTCATCACTTAAATCTGCCCTTACAGAGATTTAGATGGGTTTTACTGTTTTACTAAAGTCTTTGCGATAAGCAAGTATCATGGCTGCCAAACTTGCCCGTAAGAAGCAAGTACGCAAGTATCGAGTGAGCAAAACTAATCTCTTGCCTTGTGCTCAACTCATCACTATCTGACAAGCCAAGAAGGCAAAATTATTACAGTATTCTTACAAAACTGCGCTTACTTGTGTCATCCTGACCGTTTTCAATTATGGTGGGGACTAAAATTACTGTTAGTTTTTACACAGGATGTAAGGTATATGGGCAGCAACGGTTATGGTCAATTGTACTCTACTCGCATTGATATGCCTGCTGAGACTCGATCGCAGGTGATCGCGACTTTAAACCAAACCCTTGCTTCTACCCTTGATCTAAAAACACAGGTGAAGCAAGCTCACTGGAATGTTAAGGGAATGGATTTCTACCAGCTTCATGAGCTATTTGACGAAATGGCTTCTGAGCTAGAAGAGTACGTCGATATGGTGGCTGAACGGGTGACGGCGCTCGGTGGTTTGGCGCTTGGCACGGCTCGCATCGCCGCAACTCAATCTGAATTGCCAGAATATTTGTTCGACATCTTGGACGGCAAGGATCACATCACAGCGCTGGCTGACCGTTACGCAATTTATGCCAAGTCATTACGGGAGAACATTGACAAAACTGATGATTTGGGTGATGCCGACACGGCTGACCTCTACACCGAAATTTCTCGCGCTATTGACAAGCGGCTGTGGTTCCTAGAAGCGCATTTACAAACCGAGGTCGAGATTGTGCCTGTCAACGGCAGCACTCGCAAAACGGCGGCTAAAACGGTAGCCAAAGCTGCCAAAACAGACACTAAAACAACCACTAAAACAACGGCGGACAAAGCCAAAAAGCCAAAAGCCAAGTGATAGCCAGTCCAGCTTGCCAGCAAAGCTTGATAGACTAGACGAAAGCTCAGTTTTTCCGATTTGGAATTCATTAATTTATGCTCAAGCGTACCAATCCAGATACTAGCCAACTGATGCGTCGGGCAGAAGACCTGATCAGTGCTGCCTCAAACCGGTATCGAATTACCGTACAAGTAGCAAACCGAGCGCAGCGGCGGCGGTTCGAGGAGTTTGACAGCCTAGATGATCCAAAAATGAAACCTGTGATTCGGGCGATTATTGAAATGTCGGATGAACTAACCCAACCCGAAATTATTGGTGAATAGACCTGATTGATTTATGCCATCACCAGTTCTGCGCCAATCTCGCCTGCTGTGTGCCGCCCTGACGATGGGGCTGGTGATGGCTTTAGCTGCTCTACCCACCGCATTGCCCAATTCCAGTCATCCATGGGCGAGATCGATTCATTTGCCAGCAGCAACGGCGCAAAGATTTCAGATTGATGAGATTTGGCAACAAATTTACGAAGAGGTTCCCGGTATTCCTCTGGAAAACGAGTATGTCAACAAAGACACAGGCGATGTCTCCACCGATAACACGCTGATCAATCGATTGATTCGCTATCACATTTACGTGAAAGGGCGACCGACGGCCTATCGGCTAGATTGGAAGCTGACTTTGGCAGATTACTTGGGCGTGAACGAACGAATGGATGCAGAGACCTATCCTAGCGGTACGAGTATGCGAACGAATCCGTTAGATGGCGATATCGTAGCAATTAAAGGCTTGAATCGTGCTCAGCGGGATGCTTTGGTGAATGCTTTAGTGAGTTTATTTAACCCCAGTTCCCAAACCTCCTCAGAACCTGCTCCGGCAACTCCTAGCCCTCCTAGCCCAACAGTGGCTCCGTCTCCAACGAGTACGCCTTCCCGGTTTCCACGCCAACCGCAGCCCGGAGACGCCCAATTGTTACAGCCTTAAGTTGGATCAGAAAAATTAGATGGTGCGTCAACTCAAATCAGGGATGGGCTGGCGTTTAGGATGGAATCCAGATGCTGAGATCTTCCAAGGCTTGGTAGGTACAGATAGCTGGGCAGTTGAACTGACCAAAGCAGAACTCGCAGATTTCTGTCGTTTGGTGCTTCAGCTTGCGGAAACCATGCACGCGATGCAGCCAGAGCTAATGGAGGAAGAGCGGATGGGCTGCGAGACAGAAAGCGATCTGGTTTGGCTAGAGGTGGAAGGTTTTCCTCACGCTTATCGACTTCGCCTCATCTTGTTGACCGGAAGACGCACCGAAGCCGAATGGACAGAAACTGCTGTCCCTGGTTTACTTCAAGCCATCCAAACGTTGCAGGTTTTTTAGTAGCTACTAGAACAGCAGGCTAGAGCGTTAAGTCCTCGTCTCTCAAATCACTGATAAACATATGTCCGGGTGCATGGGTGATAGCGAATTCGGGCTGAGCTTGCAGAATTGCCGTTTGAGTTGTGACGCCACAGGCCCAAAATACAGGAACCTCACCCGGATGCAGCGGAACCGCATCTCCATAATCAGGGTTTTCGAGTGTCTGGATTCCAATGGCGCTAGGATCACCGATGTGCACAGGCGACCCGTGAGCTTTGTGATAGCGCTGAGTCACTTCGACGGCGCGTACAACTTGGTGGGCTGGTAACGGACGCATCGAGACGACCAGCGGCCCAGAAAATCTCTGAGTTGGGATGCAGTTGATATTGGTTTTGTACATGGGCACATTTTTTCCGGTTTCGATATGTCGTACAGGCAGCCCGACGGCGATCATGGCGTTTTCAAACGAGAAGGAACAGCCAATCAGAAAAGCAACCAAATTTTGGTGCCAAAAAGCTCGAATGTCGGTGGTTTCTTCCCAAAACTGTCCTTGCCGAAAAATCTTGTAGCGAGGTAAATCTGTCCGTAGGTCAGATCCTGGCGCAATGAGTTTTGGTTCAGGGCTGCCAATTTCGGTTACGTCGAGGATAGGGCAGGCTTTAGGATTGCGTTGGCAAAAGAGCAGAAACTCAAACGCCCAATCATCAGGCAAGATCACTAGATTGGCTTGCACAAATCCTGGCGCGAGTCCGGGAGTAGGGGCTGTGAATTTGGACTCTCGGCAAAGTTGGCGAATTTCAGCAGAGGTATGCAGATAGGACGCCGCAGCATTCAACATTTTAGGTTCCTGTGAAGTAAGTTCGAGTTATGGCAGTGGTTTGTAGGGTCTGTGCTTTAGTCGGAATTAGGCAAGCTAAGGATGCTAACGCAGCAACTGAGCAAGGTTCTGTAGTTCTACTAAAATTTGCTGTGGCGTAGTATTGTTGTTCTTGTTCTGTAGATGGGCAATTCTCTGTAATTGTTCAAAGGTCGGAGGCGGACATTGACCAAAATATTTTCGACAGCGTAGCTGAATCAAGTCTCGACGGTAGACTTGATGGTAAGCAGAGATAAGCTCACAAGCCGCTTGAATCTCTGCTGGTTTGTATGCTGGATGTTTTGTTAGCATACGCCTTAACCGAATTGAACTGATGCTGTTTAGAATTCCCCAATCTGTAATTGTTAGAGGGCAATCAATAACTAAAATTGTGTTCTCAATCAAGTTAGACATTATTTCACTCCTATCGATCGAGTATTTAATCCAAAGCGCCAAATCCGCCTCCGCCAGGCGTTTCAATCACAAACACATCACCAGGCTGTATCTGAACTTCGGCTCTGCTGCTCAAAAGCTCGACAGTTCCATCACGCCGCTCGACCGCATTCCTCCCGACTAAACCTGGTTCACCTCCTTGCAGGCCAAACGGTGGAATGACTCGATGTCCTGACAGAATTGCGGCTGTCATGGCTTCTCGAAAGCGAATTCGCCGAATCACGCCATTGCCGCCAGAGTGTGCTCCCTTGCCACCACTCTGGGGACGAATCGCAAATTTTTCGACCAGCACCGGAAACCGCCACTCCAACACCTCTGGGTCAGTCAGGCGAGAGTTGGTCATGTGGGTTTGAACAGCGTCTGTGCCGTTAAAAGTGGCTCCGGCCCCAGAACCGCCACAAATCGTCTCGTAATATTGATGGCGTTCGTTGCCAAAGGTGAAGTTGTTCATCGTGCCTTGAGCCGCTGCCATCACGCCGAGCGCTCCGTATAGTGCGTTGGCAATGGCTTGAGAGGTTTCCACGTTTCCAGCAACCACAGCCGCCGGATAGCGCGGGTTTAAAAAACACCCTTCTGGAATAATCATTTTGAGTGGTTTTAAGCAGCCTGCATTCAGCGGAATGTCGTCTTCAACTAACGTGCGAAACACATACAGCACAACGGCTTTACAAATTGCTAGCGGAGCATTTAAATTGGTTGCCTGTTGCGGAGAAGTGCCTGTGAAATCAATCTGTGCCGTTCGGTTAGCATGATTAATCGTGATTGCAACTCTGATCTCACTACCGTTATCCATCACGTAATGGAAATTTCCGTCTCTTAAAACCTCAATAACTCGCCGTACCGATTCTTCAGCATTCTCTTGAACGTATTGCATATATTGCTGAACTGTTTCTAAGCCATAGTGCTCGACCATACGGTGAAGCTCTTGCACGCCTCGCTCGTTTGCGGCGATCTGAGCCTGAAGGTCGGCTAAATTCTGGGTTGGGTTGCGGACGGGATAAGCGCCGGATGTTAACACTTGCAGCAATTCAGCTTCTCTGAACTGCCCCTGATGGACAAGCTGGAAATTATTGAGGAGCACCCCTTCTTGCTCAACTGTGACGCTGTAGGGCGGCATTGAACCGGGCGTAATTCCACCAATGTCGGCATGATGCCCGCGAGAAGCGACATAAAAGAGAGGTTGCGATTGATCTGGTTGTCCTTGCCAGAACACAGGTGTGATCACTGTAATATCAGGCAAGTGAGTGCCACCGTTGTAGGGATTATTAGACACATAAACATCGCCAGATTTCAACGTGTTGCCATGGGCGTGAATCAAACTACGAACACTTTCACTCATGGAACCGAGATGAACAGGAATATGGGGTGCATTGGCCACAAGCTGTCCCTGCTGATCGAAAATGGCACAGGAGAAATCTAGTCGTTCTTTGATGTTGACGGAGTAGCTGGTGTTTTGCAGCGTAATGCCCATCTGTTCGGCGATGGCTCGGACGAGGTTGTTGAAGATTTCTAGCAGGACGGGGTCAGGGGAGTGGGGAGGTGGGGAGGTGGGGAGTGGGGAAGTAGGGAGGTGGGGAGTGGGGGGAGACTGGAGGCTGTTGGGTTTGCTTGAGGATGAGGTGGCTGCGTGAGGTGAGGTAGGCTGTCCAGCCGGGTTCAACCACGTTTGTGCCAGTGGGTTCGATGATTAGCGCGGCTCCGATAATCTGATCCCCAGATTGGAGGTCAGAACGCTGGTAGATTGGGGTTTCGTGCCAGTTGCCTTTGGTGTAGATTTGGACAGCGCCGACAGGTTTGAGAGGCGTTAAGCGGGTGACGGGCAGGAGAGGTTCTGCGGGCGCAGGGGTTTGCCCAATGGCTTCAACCGAAACGGCTTCGACGATTAAGGTTTTGTGAGCCATCACGAAGCCATAGCGCTGCTGGTATGCCTGCTCGAACTCGGTTCGCATTGCGGCAGGGTTGCCAAACGTCACAATTAGGGCAGAATCCGTGCCCTCGTAACGCAGATGAGATTTGAGCAAAACCTGCATCTGATCGGGGGCAACGCCTTGAGCGCTTAACTCCGATTGGGCCTCATTGGCTAGCGCTTCTAGGGTTTTGTGAAGGAGCGGCATGGCAGCTTCGGTGAGGGGCGTTTCGACGGCTTTTTCTTTCAGGGAACGCAGATCGGCTAGCCCAATTCCGTAGGCAGACAGCACGCCTGCATAGGGATGCAGAAAAATCTGAGTCATGCCCAAGGCTTCAGCAATCAGGCAGGCATGTTGTCCACCCGCACCGCCAAAGCAGCAGAGCGTGTATTCGGTTACGTCATAGCCGCGCTGGATCGAGATTTTTTTAATCGCATTGGCCATTTTGTCGATTGCAATTGCCAAGAAGCCGGCGGCCACCTGCTCTGGCGTAGTTTGGCTTTCGGTGATTTGGCTGATTTCAGCCGCTAATTCGGCAAACTGTTGGCGCACGATCGCCCCATCCAGCGGCAGGTTGCCCTCTGAGCCAAACACGCTAGGGAAAAAGTCTGCCTGAAGCTTGCCGAGCATCACATTACAGTCGGTCACGGTCAGCGGGCCGCCGCCACGGTAGCAGGCCGGGCCAGGATAGGCTCCCGCAGAAGCCGGCCCGACTCGATAGCGCGATCCATCGAATCTGAGAATTGAGCCGCCGCCTGCCGCTACCGTGTGGATCGCCATCATGGGTGCTCGCAGCCGCACACCCGCCACTTCGGTTTCAAAGGTGCGCTCGTAAGTGCCGTTGAAGTGGGAAACATCGGTAGATGTGCCGCCCATATCGAAACCAATCATTTTGTTGAATCCGGCAAGGGCGCTGGTTTTGACGGCTCCGACAATGCCGCCTGCTGGCCCTGATAGAATGCTGTCTTTGCCTTGAAACAACGCTGCATCGGTCAATCCACCATTCGACTGCATAAACATCAGTTTGGGGGAAGTGCCCGTTCCGCAACTTAATTCTGCTGCGACTCGATCGACATACCGACGCAGAATCGGTGAAAGATAGGCATCGACAATGGTAGTATCGCCTCGGCTCACTAGCTTCATCAACGGGCTGACTGTATGCGATACCGAGACCTGAGTGAAGCCAATTTCCCGCACGATTGCCGCCATGTGCTGCTCGTGATCAGAGTAGCGGTAGCCGTGCATCAACACAATCGCACAAGCTCGAATCCCGGCTGCATACGCCGATTGCAGTGACTCGATCAGCGAATTGTCGAGCTGAAGCGGAGTCAGCACTTCACCATCGGCTGTGTAGCGCTCCTCAACTTCAATCACCTGCTCATACAGCATTTCTGGCAGAACAATGTGGCGAGCAAAAATGTTGGGACGGTTCTGATAGCCAATCCGCAGCGCATCCCGGAAGCCTTTAGTAATCAACAAGAGGGTGCGATCACCTTTGCGTTCCAATAAAGCGTTTGTAGCAACCGTGGTTCCCATTTTCACGGCTTCAATTTGCTCAGAGGGAATCGGCACATCAGCCGGAATCCCCAAAACATCGCGGATGCCCTGAATCGGCGCATCACTATAGCGAGCGGGGTTTTCAGACAGCAACTTGTGGACAATGATTTCACCATTCGGGCAACGGGCAACTACATCGGTAAAAGTGCCGCCGCGATCGATCCAAAACTGCCAGCGTCCGGTTTCAGAGGGGTTGGAGTGCGCCATTCATCAATTTCCTTATTAGGGATCTTTGGGGAGGTAGGAGGTTTCGGAGAAAAGATAAACTTTTGGATTGGGAAAGGTTTTGCTAAACTTGCCCTTACAGGTATTTTGTTTTTTGGAAATCTTCTAGACGTAGCCTAACAGCCAGTTCAAGGATGTTTCCACTTCAGGTGTGGCTACTTTTTCCGACAGATGTGGAGAGTTTGAGTTTAGCGACTTGCAGCTAAACTTACAGCTAAACTAAACATTTAAGTTAAGCATTGCCATCGCCATCGTTTTTGCTGCGGCTCCCATGTTACAGTTACTATCTCAGAAGGTGGATCAACTCGATCACCATTTTGCTCAAATTGTATGATTCCAGTTACGCCTTTAATTTGTTTTTTCTGTTCCTTAAAATAACGATTCATATTTGCCAATACCGATTGGCCAGTTTGATTTGAATTTATCTCTAATGTTCTCAAAATCACTAACCCTGCATCAAAAGCTGTGGCACTGCGCCAGGTTAGATTACCTTCACCCCAAAGTTGAGCGCCGATTTGACAAAAGGATTGAGCTACGGCATTTGCGCTTCTAGAACCGTTGCGCTGACTTTGCCAATGCCAAGGAATGCAAGCGATCATTTGACTGTAACTTGAATGATCATTTAGGCGATAATGTGGCTCAATCTGATACTGGCATTGCTCATCAATCCAGTGCAACACATTTTCTTGATAAAGCGTTGCTGAGCCAACAATCAGGCAATTTTTCAAATTCAAGCGACTAATCAAACCGACATTATTGAGCGAATTTGGCTCAATTCCGCCGTCTGGAATCAGGATAATAATGTCGGCATTTTGTCGCTTAATCTCTTCTAAATAAGGCTGAATTCGGTAGTAGGATTCGCTAATCCAATAGCATTCTTCTAAAAAGAGAAATCGATCTGGATGCTGCTCTAAACGATGCCGCACCGCAGTTCGATAGGAATTGCTATAGCTGCTGTTTTTGTTGTAAATAATGGCAACTTTCTTTTGCTGATCTGAAGCGAGTTGAATTAAATAACTGGCTAGGCTAGCAGCACTAATACTGTCTTGAGTTGTTAACCTCAAAATGATAGACGCTCGCCGCCTGAAAGACTGGAAAGTTGATCAGAAGTGCTGCTTGAATTGACTAACATCAGCCCATTTTTTGCATAGAAACTTAGGGCTTTTTGAGTCATTTCACTAGAGTAATGTCCAATTACTGCAACAAGGTTAATTTGAGCCGCCAAGTTAGACAGCATCTCTGCTGTTTGGTTATAAGGCGTGTACAGATTGTTCGGATCATTCACCACCAATATCTTGAGTGCAAATTGTTTAGCGGTGCGGTTAAGGTTGAAAAAGGTACTCGGTCGAATAATCTCTAAGTTGATTTCTTGGTTGAGTTGAATTGCATCAAAAATTGGTAGATTAACTTGAGTTTGAAGTTGGGCCACACCTCGTAAAATTTCGGCGGCGATTTGACCTTGATTATGGTGAAAAGGCACTACAACTGCAATTGTATAAACCTGTATCTCCTGCGCTCTTAAGCATGAAATTTTGTAATCAACCAAACAGTTATTAAGATAGATTAAAACTTCTGGATTGCCCATTTCATAGGTTTGTTTCTCCTGCTCCCATGCCCACAAAAAGCATTTTGCCGCCTGATAGAAAAGCCCTTGCTGATAGAACTGAGTGCCATCAATTTGCAGTCGAACAATTGCCTGATCAGGCGGAGAAAGAAAAATTTGCCGCCCGAAGCTGCCTTGAAAGTTATCGCTATTTAACTGAGGCGCAGGATTGAGTTTATAGCAATGTTTTGGATTCAGCAAAAAGTTGAGAATGATGACCCATTTGCCAGCAATCTGCTCTTGCTCAACCTGCATCAAAGTTGCCAGGCTAGGGTAAATACTGTCGCTTAATCGATCTCTAATTTTTTGACGCGGCAGTGCCAGCAGACTAGAAATTTCTTGAGGAGAATATCCGAGTAATGACTGACAAACAACAGTTTGATCAAGTTCGTTAAAGGTAGTTGAGCTAGCTTTTAAATGCTCAAACAATAGGTCAACATTAATATTAAGCTGCTCTACAACTTGGTGGATATCTTGCACCATCAGTCACTCTTGCCCGCTGCCATCACTGCTCAACATCATAATCTGCTGGCTGGAAACAAGTCTGCGATTCCTGTAGTCCAGCAGGCGACAGATGTGGAAACTGGAGTGCGCCAAAACTTGGGTGAACTCACCCCCAACCCCTGCTTTGAAAAGCCGAGGCTGAGGGCACGCATCAGTGGCACTAAGGGCTGTCTATCCATTCCAGCTAAAACCCGACAGTGGCAAGGCGACAGCCTCTAGCCTATTTTGGGGAACGGGAGCGATCCGGCGAATGCGGCCAGCGTTTGACTATGAATCGATGACGCGCCTAGGGCTTAATCGTTGGAGCCGTCACCTTTCCCGTATCTAGGTTGAGGAAGGGCACAGCACCGTTGCCTCCCAACACCTGTGGAAACTTGCCGTCCCATTTTTCGATTGCCTGTTTTTGCAGCAGTTCCGATGTTAGCGTTTCTCGCAATAGCCGTTGGGCCTCGGCTTGTCCTTTGGCACGATTGATCGTTGCTTCAGCCTCCTGTTCAGCTTCTCGTGCAACATAAACTGCCCGCTGGGCTCGCTGTTCGGCAATTTGCTTTTCCTCAACGGCTTTCGAGAACTCGGTCGAAAACGCTAGATCAACCACGCTCGTATCGAGCACAATAATGCCGTACTTTTGCAGTCTTTCTCCGAGTGCTTCATCAAAATCTTGCTTCAGTTCGTTTCGTTTCGTAATCGCTTCTTCTACGGTGCGTCGAGCAGCCGCAATTTTGAAGGATTCCTGTGTTTGGGGAGCAATAATTTTGGCGACAATATTTTGAAGTGTTCCTTGGGTGCGTCGAATGGTGACAACCTGAATAGGATCAAGTCGAAAGTTGATCGCAAAGCTAGCCGAAAGTTGCTGCAAATCCTTGGTCGAGCTTTGAGCCGGAACTTCAAATTTTTGCACCGTCACGTCATAAATATCGACTTTTGAAACTAAGGGCGGCTTAAAGTGAACGCCCTCTAGTAGAACGCCGTCTTTGGCTTTTCCGAGAATGCTTAATACGCCTGCCTCTCCTGGATTAATAATCACATAGGAACTTAGCCCGATCACAGCCAGAAGTGCCACCAGCGTTAGGAATAGGGGGATCTGCCAGCTTGATGATTGACTTTTCACAGTTGCTGCCTCAAAAAATTTGCTCTGCGCCTTACTTTAGCAACTCAAACCTAATCTGGTGAGAAGGAATGGGGTTCGGACTGTTGGCTTGTGTTCAACTCGACAGGGCACAAAGACACATTCACTGAAGATAGATTTTAGAGAAGCAGAGATGAAACTCTGTCACCGCGTTCTAACTGTTAGGATTGATCTGCTTTTCAATGTGCACCTCATGAGCAATTTAACGCTATCCCTTGTCTCAGCGGTGGCGAAGCAGATCAAGGCAGATTATGTTCGCAACACCCGACGAGTTACGGCAACTCAAGAAAAATTTTTGCTGTCATTGTTGCGATCCGCTCAACATACGGAGTTTGGACAGCACTACAAGCTGACGAGCATCACATCAGTGGCACAGTTCCGCGAACAAGTGCCTGTTTTGTCTTACCGCGATTATGAACCCTACACTAACCGGATCGCCAGCGGAGAACAAAACATTCTTACACCCGAACGTGTCATTTATTTGAACATTACTAGCGGTTCGACGGGAAAACAAAAGCTGATTCCGGTGACAAAACGCTCGCGTCAAGTTCGCAGTTGGCTCAACCTGGCCAGCATCGGTTTTTTGATTGAGGCATTACAGCGACGCAACCTGCCGATTGGCAAAATGCTGGCTCCAGTTTCTTCGAGGATTATCGGTCACACCGAAGGCGGCATTGACTATGGATTTGTGAGCGCTGGCGATTTGCGGCTAAACCGACGGCTCTATCGCCAAATTTCCGCCCATCCGCTAGAAGCGCTTCAAGTTTCAGATAGCCTGACCCGCCACTATCTTTGCCTACTGTTTGCCTTGCGCGATCGAGAAACTCGCGGCATTGGCGCAACTTTCCCCATTTTGGGCTTGCAGTTAGGTAATTATTTAGAAACCTACGCCGAAGATTTAATTCATGATCTCAAAACGGGCGAAATCGCAGCTTGGCTGAAGCTGGAGCCAGAACTGCGCGCCAAGTTAGAACGCATGTGGTCGGCTGATCCGCAGCGAGCCATTGAACTCCGCCAGACTTTGAGCCGCGAGGGACGACTCACTCCCGGAACCGCTTGGAATCTGTCTGCCATCGTGACAGCGCTGGGCGGCACGTCTGATTTTTATTTAGAACGATTTCCTAGCTATTTTGGTGATACGCCTCTATTTGGCAGCCTTTATGCATCCTCAGAAACCATTTTCGGCACTTGCTACGAGTTCAACAACGAAGGGGCAATTTTAGCAACCAACGGCGCTTTTTTCGAGTTCATTCCGCAGGATCAGTGGCAAGCTGAGCAGCCTAAAACCCTCTTGCCGCAAGAACTGACGCCCGGATCGCTCTATCGAGTTTTGGTGACAAACTACAGCGGGCTATACCGCTATGACATTAAAGACATCGTGGAAGTGTTGGGCTTCTATCACCAAACGCCAATTATTGTGTTTCGGCATCGGCAAGGCGGCGTGATTTCATCTACTACCGAAAAAACGAGTGAATTTCACGCGATTCAGGTGATGCAGCGGCTTCAGCAAGACTTTAATTTAAGGCTAGAAAACTTTTGCGTCACGCTGTCTGAACACGAGATTCCACCCCATTATTTGGTGAATATTGAGTTAGGGGCAGGAGATGTGCTATCTGATCCGCAGGCATTTATTCAACGGTTTGATCGCTACTTGCAGGAAATTCAGCCTTCCTATGCGGTCAAGCGTCCCGACCCGATTCCGGCTCCCCGGCTGCGAATTTTAGCGCCCGGTAGTTTTGCCCTGCTGAGGCAGCGATCTTTGCAGGCGGGCGTACCAGAAGCGCAGTTTAAGTTTTCGCATATCAGCGACAATCGCCATTTACTCTCAGCACTGCCCGTAGAGCAGGAGATCTTAATGGAATAGGCAATGGAATAGGCGCAAATGCTGATGGGTCTGAACGCTTGACGAGGGTGTTTTGGCGCAAGCGTTAGGCAGTGCTTTAAAGGCGGTGGCTAGCATAATCAACGTTAATTTTGAAGTGGTGACTTTTGAGGATAACGGATGGAAGTTTTTCAGGCTCATTCTGAGCATCTTGAAGCAGTGTCGAAGTTGTTTGACCAATATCGTATTTTCTACAAGGCATCGTCAGACCTTAAAGCTGCTAGGGAATTTATCCAAGAGCGTCTCCACAAAGGTGACTCGGTTCTATTTGTAGCCAGTGATGACGGGCACATCATGGGATTCACGCAGCTATATCCCAGTTTTTCCTCAGTGTCGATGAAACCTGTTTGGATTTTGAACGATTTATTTGTGGAGCAAGCCTATCGAAAGCAGGGGGTTGCGAAGTTGTTAATGCGTGCAGCCGAGAACTTGGCAAGAGAAACAGAAGCCGTCCGAATTATTTTAGCAACGCAAATTTCTAACACAACTGCCCAATCTCTTTATGAATCGCGTGGGTACTGCAAAGATGAAGCGTTCTATCACTATTCGTTACGAATGTAGTGGCGGCCTATCGTTCACGCCACCGCACGCAGGCAATAGCAACTCCACTCACCCGATTGCCATGCTCCGGTACGGCTCAGCGGTTAGGTTTTGTTGTAATGCTCTACGGTGTTGTGATGCTCCACAGTGAGGACGACATTTCCCTTCTTGTGTCCTTGTTCGACATACCGGTGAGCCTCGACAGCCTGTTCCAACGGATAGCACCTATCGACGACCGATTTCATCTTCCCTGCTTCAATCAGTTCTTTGAGAAAAATCAGATCTTCTTTGCGCTCGATTGCAACCCCGCCGATGACTTTCTTGCTGCTTGTGATGGAAGTCCATAGCCCCCGAAGGATCAAGAACAGATCTAGGTGGACAGCCCTGAGATAGATTCCGTTTTGCTTGAGTGAGCTTAGACACCCTGAAAACGGACTTTTACCAACCGTGTCAAAAATAATATCGTAGGTCTGACCGTTTTTGGTGAAGTCTTCTTGGGTGTAATCAATTACCTCGTCGGCTCCCAGAGATTTCACCAAGTCCAAATTCGCCGTACTACATAACCCAGTCACTTCTGCCCCAAAGTATTTAGCAAGCTGCACCGCAGTCGTTCCTAACGCTCCAGAAGCCCCGTAGATCAGAACCTTTTGTCCGCTCTGAATGTTTCCCTTATCTCTCAAGAAAATCAAGGAGGCTGTTGCCCCAAAAGGAACGGCGGCGGCTTCCTCATAAGTGATGTTGACAGGCTTGATGGCGATCGCTCCTGCTTCAGACAGGCACATGTACTGAGCGTTAGCGCCAATTTTCATGCCTGCTCCGGCAAACACCTGATCGCCTGCTTTGAAGCGGGTTACATTTTTGCCGACTGCTTCAATTTCCCCGGCTAGCTCACAGCCCAAGATCGTGTTTTTTCGGGGTCTTGTGAAACCATAGAAAAACCTGACGGGAAACGGGTCAGCTTTGCGGATGTGTAAGTCTCCTGACGTGACTGTTGTGGCATGTATTCTAATCAGCACCTCATTTTCTTTAGGGGTAGGTTTTTCTACCTCCTTGAGCTGCATAACTTCCGGTGAGCCGTACTCTGTGCATACAACCGCTTTCATGAATGCTCCTCAAAAATAGCTCTAGTGTAGTTCACCACTATCTTCCATCGAGTGAATCAGAATTTACGCAAAGATCCCCGGCTTCTAAAGCAGGACAAGCTGTACAGTGATGAGTTTCAACCCTAAACTCGGTTGCGCTGCCCCAAACTTATCAAACACGCCAGCATCGAGAGTCCGGCGGCGGCGTAGAAGACCATTGGCAATCCGGCATACTTCAAAATTTGCCCTAAGATCACGGGCGAGACAAACTGCCCTACCGAGTTGAAGCCAGTCCCAACTGCCAGCACCGAAGTTCTGACTTCAGCAGGCGCGATTTCTGCCAACACATCGTAGAGGTTGGGTGTAATCATGCCGAAGCCGACCCCAAACAGAATTGCCGTGGGAATAATCAGCGCCAAATCCGTTAGGGAGGGAAACAACACCAGCGTCATCGCCATTAGGCTAAACCCAAAGGCGACAGCGGCTTTCTGACCAAACCTACGCGCAACTCGGCTGGCTCCAAATGCGGAGGCAATGGCGGCTCCGACTAACCGAATCGCCAAAATAAACCCGTTCAGAATTGGATCAGCGCCGATCGTTTCTTTCAAATAGGGCGGCGTGTAGACGACTACGCTGTAGACAATGATTCCGGTGACGCCAATAAACAGATAGAGTTTAATAATTTCAGGGTTTTGCAGAATCTTGCCTAGCTGCTGCTGTCCACCTGCTAGGGAAGTACTGTCGGAGGTGGGTTCCTTCAAGCTGAGGGCGGCGACCAGGGCTAGCGGCAAACCTGCGACGTAGGGGTAAAAGGCATACTGCCAGTGAGTTGCACCAATCCAGCCACCCAGCAGCGGAAAGATAATTGCGGCGATAGTCATGGCTCCGGTGGCGTAGCCCAAAATTCGGAGGCGAGTTTCACCTGCAAACATGTTGCCCAAAATCCCAATCGTGGCTGCCGCAATTCCGCCGCTGGCGACTCCCAACAGAGCACGGCTCGTCAGCAACCATGGCATCGTGGTAAAAAATATGGTCGAGACGCCCACCACAGCATAGAGCAGCAAGCAGGGAATCAGAATTTTGAGTTTGCCAATCCGGTCTGCCAACAGTCCCAAAACCAGCGTAGACAAAGCCGATGGCAGGGTATGAATGCTAACCAGCAGCCCTGCCCAACTGCGATCAAGATTGAGAGACTCTCGCATCTCTGGAAATATGGGTAGAACAATACTTCCCGTCATCGTGGTGAGGCAGCCTGCCAGCAGCAAAATCACCAGTTGGTTGGATCGTTCGTTCAAGATCGCTGGGCTGGTTTTACTCATTCGATTCGCCAATCTGTCACTGAGCAGTATAGCGAACTCATGAGAACCCATTTGCTGCCGATTGCTTCTAGAATCCTCTATTTGCCTAGGTTAGCGCCACTTTATGATAGTGTGCTACGACGCTTTGAAGCGTGGGGTTTCGACTTCATATCGTCCAATGTTGCTCAAGTGGTGACGTTGATGGCAGAAGCAAATCGAGATAACGACTTGCTCAATTAGAACTAATTTGGTTTGCCAACTTTTGCACAAAGCGTTGATGCTCGGCTGAACTTAAGCCATCTCGCAGCACTGCCAACACCTTCTGTGTATTGCCTCGCAGCAAATCTGAAACGGCCAGCCACAGCCCCGGAAACACAGAGCTACGAATGATGCCGTTTGGGTCGGCTGTCAGTAGCCTATAGTCTTCGGCTTGAAGGATAAACCAGTCCAGCTTTTGTTCAAATACCTGCCAAACCAAATATTCCTGCACACCATTGCGATGATAAACTTGCTTTTTGTTGCGTAAATCTGACGCTGCACTGTTGGCGGCAATTTCTGCCACCAGTTCGGGCGCACCTTCAACATAGCCATCGTTGCTGAAGCTAGACCGTCCTCCGGCTCGCGGATCGATGAGCAGCACCGCGTTGGGTTGGGGTTCGTTGTCTGAGTCGAGGCGGACGGTTGGATTATCTCCGAGGCGAACTCCGGGTGTGAAAATTTTGTAGGTTCCTAGCCAGGTCATCAAATCCCCGTGCAGTTCGGCATGAGGCTTAAATGGGGGTGGCGATGCCATGTGAACAATTCCTTCAATTAACTCCGCTTTTTTGACGTTTGGCAGGGCGTGATAGCGACGCTCAACTTCAGCGCGAGTTAGGCGATTACCGTCTTCGAGCGGGGGCGTGGGGCTGCCGGGCGCGGTTGCGAAGCGGACATGAGGCACCTCAGCATGGAGCAGCGTACTATCATCAATTCTCATTATCAGCGAGGAAATGCCGTTCGCGTTTTAGCTAATCGGGTTTGGTGGCTTCGACCAAATCATTCAACGATCAGATTGCGAGCAAGATATAAATAAACTGCACTTTCGCTGCTTTCTATTGCGCCCTCGAAGCTTTCCAACTCAACAATATTAAGTTCAACCGGAAAATTGATGGGTTTGGTTAGGACAAGCACAACGTCACTATTATTCTGCCGTCGCACCTCCTGCACTGCATTTAACAGCTTTTTTTCGCTCTTAATTTCCTTCTCCCGTCTCGACCAAAAACTACCAAGCTGCTGGCTTTCAGCATAGAAAATTTCTCGGTCAAGATACCCTGCTAAAACTGATGCTTGACGATAACGATGTCCTAGAATGAAATGCTCCTGTAGTTCATGAGACTGAAGATAATCAGCAGCTAATTTCATCACGGAAAACGGACGTAGCAAATCCATACTGTAAGCATAAACTCCAGCAACAAGCTGAAGACAAAGAAAAACGCTTAACCAGTGGCTCATCCATCGAAGTTGGACTGAGTTCTGCTGCTTAAGGGAATTGCTCATATGCTGACTAGAACTTATCAACCACAGCCCCACAATTAATAGAATAAACAAGTGACCATGATGTCTTAACTTTGGATCTAGAGCAGAGTAATTAAATAAAACAATGCTTAGAGTGCTGACTCCATAAATAAAAAAACCAAGGAAATGATTAGACAACAACCGTAAAGAGATGACGACAATCACCACTGTGAGTATTAGCGCTAGAAACTTACCAATTTCAGAGCCGGAAATATGAAAGATATCGTCCATTGTGCTGTCGATCAAAAAATTTTCGTTCCAAAAGTGTTCGAGAGAAACATCAGAAATTGGTACGTAGCTTCTCCAAATACTTGTTAACTCTAATATGAGTTTCCTAGATTCTTCAACAAATATTTGAGTCGTGCCATTTTCCTGAGCAGTCTCAATCGCACCCGCACTCACAGTATTTAAAACTTTAACTTCGTCTGCAACTCGTCCAATTTGAATCACAGAAACAACCCACCCCAGAGCAGCAATCGCAGCACCAATCCACAAGTTGCGACATTTACTTCCAGAATTGAGATATTGTTTGTAATTACAGAAAGCTTGAATCAACAATCCTAGAAAGATCACAAAACTAGCAATTAGGACGAAGGCATTAACATTAGCAAGCAGAGCTAAAATGATGCCAAAAGTGATATAGCTCTCCTTATTTCGAGAGTAAAAAACGCAAAATAGAAATAGTAGAAATACCCCTAAACTATAGTTTCTACTGATAATAGAGTATTCATAAAAAAGCAAAGTAGCCAAACGGAAAAATAAATCGATTAAATCTACTAAAAGGCGAGAATTTGACAAATAGAACAACAACTCCAGTGGCAATGAGCAGATGAAATATCTGCATAATCAACGGGTTATGAGTGAACTGACTCAACCCATAAAGACACAAGTACCACAGTGCTGGATGTCCCTCGTCTTTTGTATTCTCAAATAGTTCAGCAAGGGAATGGCTGTCGCGGGCAATGAGCCAGGACTGCATTTCATCTCGCCACATTTCATGATGAAGTATGCCAATCAATCCTAAGCAAAAATAAATAGCAATGAGATTATTTTCAGCAGTCAACAATGCTCCAGAACTGCTAAAAGTTCTATAGCTGCTAAACCTTTTCTGCAAAGCAGGTATGCTCGGAATCATTGTGCGAAACCCCAAAATGAAATAGAGCGATTAGGTTAAATGATATCGGGAAGTAGGATAAGCTCTAATAGTGGGTCTGTCAAATCTATTTGTCAAGACGAAATCTGTTTGAAAATCTGCCCTCAAACTCAATTTGGCAGCACTGGAAAGTGTTTCACAAACTTTTAGAAAGATTGGAAATACTAGGGACTGTTATCCATTCCGGCTCAAACCCTGACCCTGGCAAGGCGACAGTCCCTCGCCTGTTTTGAAGGCAGGCGCGATTAAGCTGATGCGGCAAGCGTTTGAGCATGAATGGATGACGCGCCCTAGGAGACTT
Source organism: Cyanobacteria bacterium RM1_2_2 (assembly GCA_012033495.1). GTDB lineage: Bacteria > Cyanobacteriota > Cyanobacteriia > Elainellales > Elainellaceae > Elainella. Next base: position 68,186 of record JAAUQT010000005.1, read on the forward strand.
CAAACTGTTCTAGCTGGCTTCCCCTTTTGGAATCTAAGGATCGTGGATTGAATCAATCCGTCAACTGGACGGGCGGGTTGAGCAGATCAATGGGCATCCGGCAATCGATTTGACTGCAAAACCTGCCCCTATCCACGATCAAACGGATTGAATTCCCATTCCTTAGCTCGACTTTATCCATTTTGAAGGGGAGGAAAGGTAGCAAAATCAGGAAAGCGTTATTGGATTTCTCCTGATGAACTTGCTACCAAAAGAGTGAATTCCCTGGGTTCTGGTTTTTGCCCCGTTATTT
>JAAUQT010000153.1 GCA_012033495.1 Cyanobacteria bacterium RM1_2_2
CCCCGGTCAGTAAGATGCGCTGGGGATGTTTGCTGACCGTTTTTTTCTGGAATGGGGCAATGAGCCAACTGACCATCAGCGAAACCAGCACAATGGCACAGTTGATGGGGAAGACAATCAGTAACAGCGCCAAGGTACCGATATTTTTCAGCAAGGGAGTCAACGGTCTATCCATCGTGAGGTTGAGTTTCTAGTTGCAGCAAAACTAGGAGGCAATCAATCAGGATTCACTGCCTCCTTGCTCAGTGATTATTTGCGTCGAATCAGAGTCAGACCATCTCGCAACGGTAGCAACACTTGTTCCACTCTCGGATCATCTGCCACAGTTTGGTTAAATTGGGCGATTGCTGCTCCATTTGTCGTTTGCTGGTCTGGCGGCAGGTAGGGCTGTCCTTGCAGTAGGGTATTGTCTACACAAATCAAGCCTCCTGGGGCCAGCAAGTTTTGATCCAGCAACAGGTGAAAATAGTCAACATACTCGCGCTTATCGGCATCGACAAAGACCAGATCAAAGCAGGCTTGCTCGTGGGCCAGAGCCTTCAGCGTTTCCAGCGCCGGAGCAACTATCACCCGAATTTTGTGGCCGTGAGGAGACGTTTCAAAGCAGGCGCGGGCAAAGTCAGCCACATACTGATCGACTTCACAAGCCACCAACTGCCCATCTTCAGGCAAAGCCTCTGCCATCGCCAGGGCAGAATAGCCAGTAAACAGCCCGATTTCCAGAATCCGCTTGGTCTGAGTCATGGAAACAAACATTTTCAGCGTTTGTCCCTCGATATGCCCAGAAAGCATTTCTTGTTCGAGTTGCCGAACAGTTTCTCCATCTGAAAAGTGTTGGCTCCAATCTTCGATTGCCGTTTTTCGAGCCAAGGCGGCTAAGTCCGGTGATTCGGGAGTGGTGCAGGCTTCCAGATACGGATCAAGTCCGGCTGCGAGCGCGAGCGCTTGTTGCAAATCGGTCATCAAAGCAGCGGAAACGCTGGAGTGTGCCGCCGTGTGGACAATTTCCTCCAGCTTTTGCACCAAAATTCCTAACGGCGTGACGGGTCTGGCGGGTTTAGCCATCTCTTGTTGATCGCTCATAAGGGGGTTATTCATCGCTGATTCACCCTACTCAAGACCCAGATCATGCAAATACATCTCTTTGCCTCTGCCCTGATTCGGTAAGGTCGAACAGCACTGCTGATGGCTGATAATTGCCGCTTGCAGCAACTCTGGCGGAACTTCCTGAGCGTAATCACAAGAGCCAATTCCCGTCGGTAGGGGGGCCCATAAGCCGCCATCACCGCGCTTACGCCGCATGTTCTTCTGCCCTTCCAGCATCAGATCGACATCTTCCAAAATCGGGTCATAAACCGACAGTTCCAGCGCTTGACACAAAGCAATGATGCGATCGCGGTCTGCCGACTTAAGCCAGCCCATCTCGACGGCTAAACTTGCCCCAAACGCCATTCCAATAGCAACGGCATGACCGTGCATCAGCTTGGCGGCCGGTTCAAAGCGAGGACTCCAAGTATGACCATAGGCATGAGGTCGATCTTGGTAAGTTTCAAACATATTTGTCCCCTCATGCTTCATGTAGGAGAACAAAGCTCGATAAATCACTTCATCTGCGATTTGGGCGAGCGCTTCGTTGCTATCTTTGTCGCTACCTTCGTCGCTATCTAAGGTGGCAAAGTGAGTTTGCAGCAACCGAGCGCCATGCTGTTCCATCAACTCAAACAAAACCGGATCATCGGTGGTTGCCATTTTGATAATTTCTGCCATGCCGTTGCGGATGTGTCCCGTTTCTAGCGTGCGGAAGAAATTGCGGTCTACCAACGTCAAAGCTGGGGGATGGTAGACGCCAAGGCTATTTTTGAACTGAGTGCCATTGGTGCAAGTGCGAGGCGAAGGGCCAGCATCAATGGCTGCAACGACGGTGGTTCCCACCATGATGTAAGGAGTGCGTCGATGGTGTAGCGCACAGGCGAGTCCGGCTACATCACTCAGAACGCCGCCGCCGACTACCAAGACAGGTTCATTGCGAGAGACATCACAACCATCCTTGCCCAAAAATTTCAGCAGGCGATGAACGGTATCGGGAGTTTTATCCGATTCCCAGGCGCGGCAAGTAAGCACTTCTAACGCAATGTTGTGATGCGCAAAATAATTGCTTAATGCCTCTCCGTAGAGTTGAGCCACCGTTTGATCAACAATTGCCACGCAGCGACCCCGACGGCAATAGGCTTGGGCAAGGGTTGGGTTGGCAATTTCAAAAACACCCTCGACTAACTTAACCTCTGCCTTCAGCGTGTAGGTCGCAGAAACCTCAAACGAGCGATTGTCGCCACTCGCCGCGATCTGCCCGTGCCCACTGTACCACTCTGAAGTGCGGTACTTGTCTGAATGCTTGAACTGAATGACCTGTTCCGACTCTGAAGGCGAAATACTTTGCAGATTTCCAGTCAGCGATGTTGGATGAAGCTTAGCTTGAACCATACTTATGTACTGGTGTAATGGACTACTGGCGTAATGGACGAATGCTGTTCCAAATCATGCTCATCGGAACAGCGAAGGGAGAAGCTAGACAGAATGCTCTAAGCTACATTCCCAGTCAGGCTCAAAGGGAGGATATAGCTCCTTGAAGGACATACTCTTAACCCTGCCTAGCTAGATTTGCAGTAGGGCTGTGAGAAACTTAGCCCCACCACTGGCAGAGTAACTGAATTAACCTAGTCCACGCCAAACTATACCAGAGGATTAAAAAGTAGTAAAGTTTTGTAAAATAGAATACTTAGTTTCTAATACAACTTCATCCAGGTATGAAGGCGGCGGGTAGAAGGCAGAAGGCAACAGGCACGAGGCTCTGAGGTGTTGCTGAAAATGTGAATCTTGAACAGTGAGATTGCTCCAAAAGCTCATTAAACCGCTGCGTTGAGAGACTTCGAGTGATACCAATTCGGTTTTTGAGCCTGGCAGAACCGATCCCCTTACCTCCGGCGTCCTCCTTAAAAAGCTATCCATGACGCACAAGTGGAGCCTGCTAGCGTTAGAGGCTTTTTCGCTCCCTCAATTCCCTGTCCTAGGGGACTTTTTTGAACCAGATCTGTTCACAAATAGTTTTACACTTCTACTGTCTGTTGTCTGCTGTCTGCCTTCTACCCTCTCCGAATCAATCCACTCTCGCCTGTCGGTCTTCCGGGACTTGCTGCGCGGCTGCGCGAGTCGATTGGCTCCAAGGAATTTTGACATCTTGGGCTAAGTTAACTGAAACGGCGTGCGCTCCGTAACGATTGAGATGGCTTGGATCAGAGAAGTAGCGATATTGAGTTATCCAACGTTCGCTTAAATCTCGAAACACAAATCCGGGCTGGTTGAGGCTGAGTTGCACCATGTAATCCCGGAATTCTTGCTCATATTCCAGCCGCACTGGGTCAAGGTAGTCTTCTGTGAGCGGCAAATTCACAAACACAAGCGGAATTTGGCTCGCTTCTGTAAATTGCAGTAAGGATTGCAGCGCTTTTTCTTGACTGCCAGAAATTTGAAAATCTTCATAATCGCTATCATAAGCGCCCAGCACCCTGGCATATTGCTGGTAGTAGGTGGCAGGGTTGAATTGCATCGCTAAGGACAGAAACCCAGTCTCATCGGGGAGCGGCTGGTTGGCTTGTAGGCTTTTGACAGGTTGGGTTCCGGGTTGTGACGGTTCAAGGTCGGTCGGGAGTGGCTCCGATGGAGACGGCAACAGGCGAGCCATTCCTTGCTGAAGCCAAGATTTGAGCCGGTCGCGTTCGGGATGAGTGCCGCTGATGCTGCCCAGTTTTTCGCTGAACCACCGATCAATCGATTGGTAGCTTGTGGTCAGGGAGTCGTTAATGCTCGGTTGCTGGATGGGCGCTGCGATTGGCTCGTCAGTTTGGCGAGGAATGGGTAACGTGCCTGCCAAAAGCTGCTGGTAGGCGGCTGATGCCACAATGCCGTTGTAAGTTACATCATCCGTGCCGCTGTTGAAAGCCCTGGCTCCGTCTGCCCACAAAATCAGGCGTGGAAGCTGCTCTGGGGCCAAAATTTGCTGCACTAACACCTGAATGACCTGCGCCGTTGCGCCGTTGATGCCAAAGTTAAACACCTGGGCATCGGCATATCCTAAATCGGTTAGGGCTGCCTGAAGCGCTAATGGATCAACCCCACGCAGTGCCCGCGAGCTGCCAACAATTAGCACGTCTGGCGGGCCAAATTTCTCTAGATAACGGTAATAGAGCAGCAGTTTTTCATCGAGTTGATGGCTGTTGAACGTGGGTAGCGGCGAACCTTCCGACAAAATTTCTGCTGTCACTAGCGTGGCAGACTGGTTGCGCGGCGTGTAGGGTAACGACGACGGTTGACTGGTTTGAGCCGTAGATTGAACCGCTGGCTCATCCGCTGGTTCTGCCGATTCTGAGCGGGTGAAACTGCTGGTGTTAAATACGGGCTGCTTGGCTGTGGTTTCCTCTGTTGAAGATTGCGCTGAGGTTTCTTCGTTGGCGCGAGGCAATGCTGTAGGGCTAGGCAAGGTTGTGGGGCTAGCAGGCGTAACCTGGGGCATCGCCACTGTAACCGGGGCAGACGGTGAACGAGACTGCAACGCCAGAGAGCGCAAGATTTGAGACAAAATCCAGTTGGATTGCAATAGCAACAGCAACCCTGCCGCACCCCACACCAAAACCACTTTGCGACTGTAGGCACTGCTTTCGCCAGGAAGGGCATTCACTTCAGATTCGGCATGGGGAATGAAAGTGAAGCACTGAGAGCGCAGCAAAACCCGCTGCACTTTCTGCTGTACTTTCTGTCGGAGCCGCTGCTGCCAGCTTGTCCAGGCTTGCTGCAAATCAGCAGGAGTGAGATCGGGTCGCAGAACGGCTTGCCCTGGTTCCGGCAGCAAATCGGTGACAAACGCATCGGTGGCGGCAAATTCTGGCGTCACTTCTGGCACGAGGCGCGAACGCGAGACAAAATCTAGCCCGTAGCTCCAGTAAGGCTTTTTCTGTCCGGCGCGTCGGCCGTAGATCCGCACCCCTGCAATGCCCGGAAGCTCTAACTGCCGTAGAAACCGCACCACCACTGAAGCCACCTGCCGCCGATCGGGACAGCGAGACGCTTCGCTCATTACATGCAGCAGATCTTGTTTCGGCAAAAGCTGTAGCCGAATCCCGCCTGTATTGAGGTACTGATCGAGATCAGGGTTGAGCAACCGATGCAGCAAGAAGGCAATCGCTTCCCAGTCTGCCTGTTTTGCCAGCGTTAGCGCAGATTCAGCAAAAGCCGGATGTTGAGCGGCAGGAAGGTCAAGCCACTCCACCCACATTGGCGCATCCTGCTGTGGCAACTGACCATACAGCGTCGCGGCATGAATTCCCTGTGGCCCAATCGCCTCTAATAGCAGGGCAACGTCTGCCTTGGCGCGTTTGTGATGTTCGACAACCAGATTGGGGGCAGAAGTCGGGCAGCTACTGCAAAACAAATGCAGTGTAGTGGCGTTGAGGGTGGCGGTGGTGATTTGCAGGTGCAGCGAGGCCAAGTCTTGGTTGAGTAAGCGCTGAATGGCTTCTAAGTCTCCCCAGCGGGCCCACTCGCGCAGCATCTCGGTAGGCGGCGTTAAATCTACCCGCAGCGCCCAATCTGGCTTGGGTTCGCCTGCCACCTGAAACAAAATCACCGCATCATGAAACCCTTCCACCTCTAGCTGGCGCAGTTTGTGCGTAATCGGTTCACTCAGCAGCGCTGGATCAGGGCTATAGGACGCTTCGCAAGCCACCCAAAGCCGTTTGGCAGTCAGCGGCACTGCATCCGGCTTCAGTTGGACGGCGGCAGGCGGCTTGTAGGGAATCACCTTGGCACTGACTCGAACCGCCACGCCTAGTTCATTCAGGGTTTCGCTGAGGTAGCAGGCAATCGCCATCTCTTCGCCTCGACGAGCCAGAGCCACATTGGACAGAGCGAGGGCAGAAATTCCGGCGGCGTTATCACGAGGCTGCGGGCCGTTGGCAAGGGTGGCTGTTGCGACCCCAGATGCTCTAGAGGTTGCTCTAGAAGTTGCCCCAGCTGCCACCGATTCGACGACGGGAGTTGCAAGGCTCGCCTGAAGCTGTTCAAGATGCCGATCCAGTTGGTTGAGGTAAAGGGGAACCGTCCAGCGCGGGCGTTTGTCGTTCGGTTCGCAGCCATAGAGCCACACTTGGTAAACTCGCGGATCGGCAGCAGACAGTAAATCACTGAAATTTGTTTTCTGCAAAACTGGCAGCAGCCAAACCAAAGTTTTCTCTCGATTCGGGGCGGGATTACTGCGGCAAAGCAAGTGGAGCGTGTTTCCTCGCAAGCGATACTGCACCTTCAGCCCTCTAGAGACAATGGTGCGATAGAGCCACTGCTCTAACTGAGAGGTATTGCGTTTGGGGGGATGGATTTCAACAGGCTTAGACATCGCGGTGGCGCTTGACAGCTTGAAAGGAATGGATTCGGTTGTCAGGCATATAGGATACTCGCACCAGCGCAGATTGAGCACGCCATTTTACGATGTTTTAGCATAGAAGTAATGAACATGCTGCAATTGCTGGGTTTCTAGCGAATTTGCGTTGATTAATCTGCTGGATGGAGTAAGGTGATGAATCTGCTGGGCAATCAATTTAGCAATCTTTGGCAATCAATCTAAGTTATCGATGGCAAATCCTATGTCAAATTCTAGTTCTCAGGTCTCCACCGATCTTTTGCTGAGTTTTAGCACGGTGCCTTTACTTCTTATTTTAGTCGGCAGTCGCGCCATTGCTGCTGCCATGAAAGAGATGGGCCAAAGCAGCGAAGAATTATTTCGAGGGGATCGGCTGCCAATATTGAAAATTTCTCCCGTTAGCCTGGATGATGAGAAAGGGCTTGTCTGAGGGAAACGACTCAATGAGTGGGTGGACGAAATGCGCGAATGGAATCTAAACAAGCGTCGGTTGCCTGCTTTGGCGGTGTTGCTGGTGACGCTGTGGTTGAGCAGCCTATTGAGTGGCTGTAGCTTACCGCAGGTGAAGGCAGAAGATCGCCTGTTTTTGCCGCTGTCGCTTGATTTCTTAGGGGTGTATCAGCTTCCCAAACTAGACTTTCAGGAAACGCGAGTCGGCGGACTGTCAGGACTCACCTACGATCGCCAGCAAGATCGGTTTTATGCCATTTCTGATGATCGAAGTAATTTTGCTCCGGCGCGGTTTTATACTTTGAAACTCACGCTCAATCCGGTCAGCGAATCTCCGGCTCTTCCTGATTCGGCGGCTGATTTGCCGAACCCAGATCCAGCGAACCCAGATCCGGCAAACCCATCCACAAGCGTGATTCGCAGCGTAGAAATCGAGCAGGTCACGATTCTCAAAGGTGAGAACGGCGAGCCGTTTGCAAACAGCACGGTTGATCTAGAAGGGATTGCTCTATCGCCCCGCCAATCGCTGTTTATTTCGAGTGAAGGCGATACCAGTCAAGGCATTGACCCTTTCATTGACGAGTTTGACTTAGCCACAGGCAACTGGCGCGGACGGCTTCCAATTCCGACTCGCTATTTACCTCGCATTGAGGCGGAACAGGCAAGCGGCGTCCAAAACAATCAAGGATTTGAGTCCCTAACGCTAAATGCGGGCAGCTATGGCAGCAGCCAACTAGAACCCTTTCGCCTATTTGCGGCAACGGAATCGGCTCTAGCCCAAGATGTCAGCCCTACACCGGAGGCAGCAACCCCAATTCGCCTGCTGCATTATTTGATTGGCGAAGATCAGTCGCTCATTTTAGATGAACATCTTTACTTAGTTGATCCAGCCCCCGAAGGCGTGGAAAATCAAGGCTTATCCGATCTGCTCGTGCTTGCTCAAGGTGGTCATTTCCTAGGTTTAGAGCGATCGTTTGGCATCACTGGTTTTGGCGGCAAGCTCTATCAACTGGTGATGGGCGGAGCTACCGACATTACATCCATTCCCAACTTGAGTGGCGGCACTGAAGGAATTACGCCCATCTACAAACGCCTGCTGCTCGATTTTTCCGATCTTGGCATCCCGCTCGACAACTTTGAAGGCATGGCTCTTGGTCCGCAGCTATCAGACGGTAGCCAAAGTCTCGTTGTAATCAGTGACGACAACTTCAACGAGCTACAAACCACCGAGCTTTTGCTGTTTCGCTTGCGACAAAAGTAAGCCGATGGAATCCGATTTTAGATTTTAGATTTTGGATTGCGTTATGCCGATAATGCCAAAAAGATTTTGCCATCCAGACCCGTCAGGGCAGGCTCAGCAACAAATACCTCGCAGCACGAAAATCTCGATGCAACCCCGACTTGTACGGGCAGGTTTAGCAGTAGATACCTTGCAGCACGAAAATCTTGATGCAAAACCTGCCCCGACAGATCTACGGATTTAGATCGAACGGATTTAGAGAATAAAGTTACTGCGCCCGATGTCATCAAAATCGGTGTTAACTAAGCGAACCAAGGTTTCAAAGGGGCGAGTTCCATCTTCGCCATCGGCGTCTACCCGAATTAAAGTGTCTTCATCGTCGTTTACGACTACCAAATAATCTCTAAACCGATCAGAAGTGTTGTATTTGTCGTCTCGGAAGATTTCGCTGAAGTCTAGTTTGTCTTCATCATCATCAAAGTCAATAATGCGATCGCTCTCTTGATCAATATCAACTGAACTGTAGACAAACTGATCCTTGCCTGTGCCGCCCGTCAGTCGATCTTCGCCAAATCCGCCCACAATTACATCATTGCCATTGCCGCCGCTGATCCGATCGTCGTCGTTGCCCCCAATCAGCGTATCGCCACCCTTGCCGCCGCTCAGCCGATCTCGACCGTTACCCCCTCTCAGAATGTCGCTCTTCCTGCCTCCAATCAGCCGATCTCGACCGCTGTCGCCCTCTAACGTGTCTTTCCCGTTGCCGCCGTTCAGCCGATCTCTGCCTTGGTTGCCCAATAGCCGATCTTCGCCGTCTTGCCCAAACAGCCGATCGTTGCCGCCCAGCCCTATTAGCCGATCGTCACCCTCTCCACCCCGCAATTCATCATCACCAGCGGTTCCTCTTAAAGTATTGTTGCGATCGTCGCCCTCTAAACTAATTCTGAGTTCGCCCAAATCTGCTCCGATGGGTTTTTGCGGGCGTCGAGGAGATGAGCCAGCAGGGTTGGAACTAGACGAGGTAGAGGCATCAATAGGATTTGAAGTCATCAGTCAGGTCTGTGAATGGGGTGTTCAGAGTTGCGTTGCCGAGGGGTTGTCATGACCGATCGATGACCGATCATCACTTAAACCACCTCTAGCAATAAACCACCCTGCGTGCACTTTGGCAATTCTTTTCTGACAGCAGCGGCCATGAAGTGAGGCAAATCGCCTGTTTTGCGGGTTGTGTCAGGATGCTTGTTTCGGTGGCTCCAATCCGCCATCAAGCCAAAAAATCCTTGCTATGATGAATTGCCCACCCATCGCGAAAAGGATGGATGAGCAACGGGGCGATAAGACTTCAAGTCATCCTTCAGCCCTGATTAACCTTTCTAACTCAGTGCATCTACGCTCTGGTTATTTGCGCCTGCTTCGGTTCTACTCATTGCGATTGCGACTTGTGATTTTCCCGCTTGTATTCCCAATAGGGGCTTGCCTGCTGTATGTCCTGATGTTGTCCTGGGAGGGCTAGTCGTCTGCCATGCAACCACCCATTTCTACTGGAACTATTCTGCAAAATCGTTATCTTGTACTCAGCATTTTGGGTCAAGGAGGCTTTGGGCGTACCTATCTGGCTGAAGATCAGGGTCGCTTCAATGAGAAATGTGCGCTGAAAGAATTCATTCCGCCCCAAGGCAGCGACTACGCTTTAACGAAAGCCAGAGAACTGTTTCAACGCGAAGCCGCCACGCTTTATCAGATTTCTCATCCTCAAATTCCCCAGTTTCGCGCCACCTTTGAAGAAAATCAGCGGCTATTTCTGGTTCAAGATTACGTACATGGCAAAACCTATCGGGCGCTGCTAAACGAACGCAAAATGCGGGGCGCTACTTTTTCTGATGCCGAAGTGCTTCAGCTAATCTATCAAATTTTGCCCGTATTAGCGCATATTCACGCAAGAGGCATTATTCACCGCGATATTGCACCCGATAATATTATTTTGCGGCTAGAAGATAGCCTACCCGTTTTAATTGACTTTGGCGTGGTGAAGGAAATTGCGACTCGGTTTCAGGCATCTGAGACGGAAGTGCCAACAACCGTCGGAAAGTTGGGCTATGCCCCCAGTGAGCAGATGCAAACCGGGCGAGCCTATCCCAACAGCGATCTGTATTCGCTGGCAGTCAGCGCCATTGTGTTGATGACCGGCCGCGAACCCCAAGAGCTTTACGACGATCGCAATCTGGTTTGGCATTGGGAAGAGAGAGTTCCGACCCTTCACCCGAAGTTCGCAGCGGTGCTAAACCGGATGTTGAGCTACCGGCCGGGCGATCGATATCAGTCAGTGAGCGAGGTTGCCCAAGCTTTGCAGGCAATGGTTCCTGCTGCCCCTACGCCCACGCCTGTGCCCACCCCGACCCCGCCACCGTCCACGCCAGCTTGGCAGCCGCCCACGCCCACGCCGACCGCCTGGACACCGCCCAAGCCCAGTGCAGTCAATCCTCAAAGTGGGACTGGGGATTTATCGCGGGTGAAAACCGTTGCTGTAGGGCGGCGAGTCGAACCCATTTCAACCCATCGTCCGTCTCAGTCGGCTAAACCCGCTGCGGCTCGACCCACTCCCCCTCCCATGGTTCCCTTGAATGACGAAACCTCAATTTGGGAAAACCCTTGGGCTGTGATTGCGATTGGGTTAGGGTTAGCCACCGTGACTGGCATTGCAGCTTGGGCCATTGTGAGTGCACTGCTGAATACTTCCTCACCGACGCCGATTGACACCCCTTCTCCCTCGCCGGTCATCGTTGACACGCCATCGCCATCGCCGGAACCCGAACCCTCGCCCGCTCCGCCGCCAAATGCTCAGCCAATTGAATATACCCAGCGCTTAGCGTTGCTGCCCACCGGAGAACAGAAAACCGTAGAAGGCAGCCTAGCCGCCAATGAGACGATTGTGTATACCTTGCTAGCCAGCCAGGGGCAGACCTTGACTGCGACGCTAGAAGGAGAAGGCGCGGTGATGAGTGTTTTGACCCCCGATCGCCAGCCTATCAGTAGTCAAGCCGAGCAAGTGCCATCGTGGCAAGGAGAATTGGCAAGCAACGGTGATTATGCGATTCGGCTCAGGCCGGTGAGAGGCGTCTTTGAAACCGATTACAAACTCACCCTTCGCTTAGAATCTGCCGCACCGTCGCCGGAACCCGAACCCTCGCCCGAACCTTCACCCAGTCCGCCACCAGAGCCGGAGATTGATGTGCAGGTCTTGACCCCGACCGATCTAATCAATGGTGTTCAAGTTTCCGAGCAAGCTAGCGAGACGCAAATCAAGCGGTATTTGGTGAATGTTCAGCCCGAACAAGTGCTAAAAGCTGAACTTTTGCAAGGAGCCGTCACGCTGAATATTCGCTATCCAGATGGGAGTCCTGTGGAAAATGCGAGCGGGATAGTGACCTGGAACTCTCTGATCTCTGAGGCAGGGCAGTATCAAATTGATGTGATTGCCACCCAACCCACCGACTTCGTTTTGAGTGTTGCGGTGCAAGGAGCGGCTCTTCCTTCAACGCCCGAAAGCCCATTGCCGCAATGATTTGAGGTGCTTTGCTTTAGCTTTTCTGCTGCTGTGCTGGTCTGTCAAGCTGGATGGATGAGTGGATCAGGGATGGACAGTTTTATGGAAATCCAAAATTGCCAAGCTCATACCATTTTGGATTTGCGTTCGCGCAGCGCTGCGCTAGCAACTTTTGGATGGTAGAAGCTTCGCGCCGCAATAGGTTCAGTCTGCGAACTGCCGCGTCCTCTATATTAAATCGGGATAAAGTCCAAAATGGAATCCAAAATAGCGATTTGCCGCCGCTCATTCCACTATGAAAAGCCGTTTTATCAATATTTGCGTTCCTGAGGTTCAAACATGTTGATTACCACTGGCATATATTGGGTTTCGACTCCGGCAGGTGAGTAATAAGCCAATGTGTGTTTCAAGAATGATTCATCCTGACGATCAGGATAGTCTTCTCGTGAATGTGCTCCCCGGCTTTCCTGGCGGTTAAGCGCTCCTGTTAAAATTATTTCGCCTACAATCAGCAAACTTTGGATTTCTAGCGCCTCAATCAGTTCCGTATTAAAGACTTTGCCTTTGTCATCCAGATAAGTCTGCTGCGCCTGGTTTCGCAGTTGCCGTAATTTTTGTAAGCCTTCCTGCATCAAGCTTTCAGTGCGAAAAACGCCGCAGAACTCGGTCATGCAGTCCTGAAATGCCTGTCGTACCGTGTTGATCCGATGGTGCCCCGACTGATCTAATAGCCCCTGCAACTGCTGCTGCGCCTGAGTTAAATAGCGTTGCTCATCTAGTTCCGGCAGCTTGCGGTTTTGCACATATTGGGCAATCGCCGCGCCCGTTCTGCGTCCATAAACGACGCATTCTAACAGCGAGTTGCTACCCAAACGGTTGGCTCCATGCACTGACACACAGGCCGTTTCTCCAGCCGCGAAGAAAGCTTCGACCAACCCTGCGGCACTGCTGCGGACTTGCCCATCAGTGTTGACTGGAATGCCGCCCATCGAGTAGTGAACCGTCGGGCGTACTGGAATCGGCTGATTTACCGCATCAAT
>JAAUQT010000154.1 GCA_012033495.1 Cyanobacteria bacterium RM1_2_2
AACGATTCCCAACCTCCTGAAAAGGGGGCTAAGAGATGGTTACACACGGCGTTACAAGTCATGCTAATTAAACATTTGATCGTAATAATCTGCCAAAAATGTTGAAGTTCTTGTCTAACCAGCCAATCAAGCTGAGTCCGCTGGAGAGCGATTTGGGTGGATTTAAGATCAGTGTATCTTGCTGAATCAATGCATCAAAGTCAATTTCTACGGCTCCTAGGCGCGGTGTCACCCCATCCGCTTGGTAAAACGAAACGCCTGCTTGCTGCATGATTTTAATGAGCTCTTGTGCCATAACTCCATAGCCGATGGTTGTGGGATGAATGCCATCGAGTGCAAACAAGCCACCCTGAAGTCGCCCCGTTCGATCGGATTGAAAGAAGCGCGAGTCGGGGACGGGAAAAAGAGCTTGCAGCGGGGCAGGTAATTGATATTCGCCCCCAACCGCCTCCCACCAAGACGGGCGAGCCGCCGGATCTTCGAGATAGCGACGGTAGGCCACCCGATCGAGCAAGCCAGCCAGGTCAAACAAATACCAATCTCTGCCTTCCTGCCTCGCCTGCCGTACCGACGCTACAATCAGGTCATTGTATTGGTCAATGGCGCTGTCAATAGCTCGCGCTTCCTGTCCCGTCAGGTGGGGGTTTTTCTTAGGATCGAAGCTTTTGTTATCGAACCAGGGAAAGGTGTAGTAGGGGTAATAGCGAGAACCCGCAGCCACCTTCGCGCCTACTCCACGAGCTAGCGGCGCAATCGTCACATGCGGCACTGTGCTGATAATCACATGGCGCGCCCGGATGTTTTTAATTTCTGCGATTACTTTATCCCATTCGGCTTGAAAATGAATCGGACGCCAAACGGTGTATTGATCGTTGCGGGCCATATCGTCATAGCCAACATCACTCCATTTAACTTCAAACGTTAAGATGCTGCCCAGCGCATTATTTGAACCGATCATCACAACCAAGGTTTCGATGCCGTCTCCGGTTCCGGTTTCCAGCGTGCCTTGCATTCCTAAAGCCAACGCCGCCCGCAGTGGCGCCAGCGATCGTCCTCTGGCATCTCGCGCTGAGTTTAAGACCCGCAAGGCTGCTCGTTCGTTCGCATTTTCGACAATTTGGTTGATGAAATCATCGGTGGGTGGATTGGCTTCAATGGCATCCAGACACAGATCAGCCGTGCGAGAAAGGGTGTTGCGCAAATCCCATCCATAAACAGCAAGGTTGTGATTTCTGGGACTGTTAACAGCAGGGATGACGGCTCCCTCCTGGCGTTCCCAATAGTCTTCAATTTTGTCGAGCAGTTCTCGTACCTTGACGAGTCCGGGGGCAAACTCCCACCAATCTAACGTTTCGCCGAAGCGCTGTTCGAGTTCTCGAATCAGGTATTCTAAATTCACGGGTAAGCCGTTCCCTGGCCCGCTGTAAGTCGGATAGCGGAATTCTGTCCAGCCTAACGCCTGCGCAATCAAAGCCGGATAAGACAACGACGTGTTGAAGATCGCGCCACTTTGGAAGCCTTGAGTGAGCGAATCGCCAATTGTCACCAGTCGATGCCGAGGCGTTCCTATGCGATCAGGGTTAACCACAACGCCAAGGGTTGGATCAAGTTCGGGGCAACGAGATTCAGTGCGAACCATCACATCTGATGGAATTGACGTAGGCATCGCAGGGCTGGACATCACTCCTCCTTGGATATGGAATGCAGAATACGGAACGCGCTGCTCTGTTCACTTTAGGCGAAGCGATGGTGCTCCGTCTGAAATCTAGCCTACTTTTGATCGCGTTGCCTGCTATTCGCTCAACACATTTGCCTGCTACACTAATCTTCGATTAGGTTTTAAGGTTCGCTCATCAGGTTGCACAGACACGGGTTGCATCCAATCGGTTTGGATAGAACACGGGTTGCATGAGTCGGGTGTAAACTGCAACCGGATTGCCAGTTTACCAAGTGCCAGAATTTTGCTGAAGACAGGGCTAATCTGCTGAAGATAGGGTGAGAGCAAGATCAACAAGTTTGATGCAAAACCGACATGGCAGGATGCAATCCAATCATGTTTCGCGGTTATTTTGTAACTGTCACTACTAGATATTGCTCTCGATCTCAATACTTTAGAGAAATATCTCAAGTGCAGCCATCTGTGCTCTAGGGTTCAAGACTCAGCGGTGCGATTTAGAAGGGGTGCCGATTTAGTTCCAGGGTTTGTCTGCGGCATTTATTGCTGTCTCAATGCTTGATGACTGGCTATGGATTTGTGATTAGCTACTTTGCAATTAGCGAGTTGGTGTTTAGCCAGTCTGTGTAGTTTGTGCTTAATGACTGCGGTTCTTTCTGTTTAACGTCCTCATTCAATCAGCATTCCATGAATAGCATTTCTCTGCTTGATCAACCCATTCCTTATACTGCCCCTAGAGGCAAGGTGTATCTTGTGGGTGCGGGCCCTGGAGATCCAGGTTTATTGACCCTTAAGGGCAAAGCGTTGCTGGAACATGCAGATGTTGTCATTTACGATGCGCTTGTCAGTTTGCCGATTTTGAACATGATTAGCCTGCGCGCAGAACGCATTGATGCGGGTAAACGGCGGGGGCGGCATTCATCGCTGCAAGCAGAAACAACGCAGCTATTGATTGAAAAAGCCCAAACCCATGCTGTGGTGGTGCGATTGAAGGGGGGTGATCCGTTCATTTTTGGACGCGGCGGCGAAGAGGTGGAAGATTTGGTGAGAGCAGGCATTCCAGTTGAAGTTGTGCCGGGCATCACGTCTGGAATTGCGGCTCCGGCTTATGCGGGCATTCCGCTCACGCATCGACACTACAGTTCGTCTGTCACCTTTGTCACAGGGCATGAATCTGTGGGCAAATACCGTCCGCAAGTGAACTGGCAAGCCCTAGCTCACGGCTCTGAAACGATTGTTATTTATATGGGGATGCATAACCTGGCGCAGATTGTGCATGAGCTATCCACGGCGGGGTTAAAGTCAGACACGCCCGTTGCTTTAGTGCGCTGGGGAACCCGTCCTGAGCAGGAAACCCTGTTTGGTACGCTGGAAACCATCATCGATCGAGTCGTTTTAACGGGTTTTGAGGCTCCAGCTATTGTGGTGATTGGTCAGGTTGTGAATCTACACACAATACTCGATCAGGTTCACGCCGCAACCTGCGTTTAGGCTGTTTCAAGCAAGTTGAGTGTCTTGATCTAGGGGCTGTGATCCATTCCAACTCAAACCCTGATGATGGCAAGGCGACAGCCCCTCGCCTGTTTGGGGGAACGGGCACGATTAGGCGGATGCGGCCAACGGTTGACCATGATTTAACCCTTCATGGATGACGCACCCTAGAAAAACCTGATCGGGACACTTTTTCATCTCGCCTTTCATCTCGCCGTCTGGTTGCTAAAACGGGACATCTCCATCTGGATCGCCGTCTCCAGCCTGATCTCCAGCCTGATCAGAGATTTGCCCTAGCGCAGTTGCAACTTCACTGATGGGTTGGGGGTCATCATCATAACTGACAATTTGCCCATTAAACATCTGGGCTAGGCTCTTGGCCGCTCGGCTAACGTCGTCTTCGTTTTGCCAAGGTTGGGGCGCTTCTGGTGTCCTGATTTCGGGGGGCATCTCTGAAGGCACGACGGCAGCGACAGGTTGAGCAACAGGTGATTGGCTGTGATAGGAATGCCCCGCATCGGCTGTGCTCCCGTTGCCACTGCTATTGCCATTGCCATTGCTGTTGCTACTGACTGATTCTCTGGCGACAGGTCTGGGTGGGGCTGGAAGAGCGGTTGAACGGGTTTCAGATGGGGCATCTACCATTGCGCTGGAGACTGAAGGTGCGCTGGAGACTGAAGGTGCGCTGGAGACTGAAGGTGTGTTGGGCACAGGAGGGGAAGCTAAGGCTGCCACCACTTCCAAACTTACCTTGATCGATCGCTGGGTTAGCTGAGCCAAAGCCGCTTCCAAGTTTGCCACCCGCAGTTGCGCCATTTTGAATAAAGGCTGAGAACTGATACCAATTTTGGCGCTGGTGTCGGTGAGGGCAAGCAGGCGTCCTTGTTGCTTAAACAATGCCTGAGTCCCGGGCGGTTGCAATACCCGCAAGATCTCTTGCCACATCTGTTCCAAATTGACTTCTAAGCTGACCGAAGGCTGAGGAGCAGGAGATGGCGCTTCAGAAACAGGAACCTCTGCAACAGGCATCTCTGCGGCAGGAATCGCTACCCTGGGTGGGGTGGCGCTGGCGGCGGGTTCTGGTAGTGGCTCAGGAGCAGGAGTTTGGATGGCAGAGGGAAGAGATTGGGGAGGTTTCGTTCCGTTGGCAGGAGCAGATTGGATAGGAGCAGATTGGATGGGAACAGGTTGGATAGGAGCAGGTTGAGCAATCATGACCTGCCCGATTCGCAAATCTTGAGGCTTAGCCCCTACCCCATCAATCACCGCTGGCAGTAATCCGAGTAGGGTGACTTCTAGCCAGAGGCGCGGTTGGGTGGTATTTTTCACCTGAATTTCGCTGCTGCGGAGGTGCTGCTGTCCTTTTAATAAAGTGCTGAAGTCGAGCCGTTGCACAAACTCGGTCATTTCAGCCCAGGTTGGTGGCGTGATGGCAACTAAATCATTGCGGTTGGGCGTGGTTTTGGCAATCAGCAGATCGCGGTAAAAGCTGGCTAAGTTTTGCAAGACAATCAGCGGCTCGCGTCCTCGATCCATGAGATGCCGCACCCGATCGATTACGCAGGTGGAATCGTTTTGGGCAATTGCCTGCACCAGCGCGAGCAGATCACGTTCGGGCACTGCCCCCACCAAATCCCAAACGCGCTCAATCGTGATCTGGTCTTCGAGCAGGCTCAACTGATCGAGCATACTTTCAGCATCGCGCAAGCCGCCTTGGGCAATTTGAGCAACTAACTGCACCGCGTCGGGGGCAATGTCGATGGCTTCTTGAGCGGCAATTTGGCTGAGATGACGCACCATTGCCCCTAGCTCGATCCGGCGAAAGTCAAACCGCTGGCAGCGTGAAATAATCGTGGGCAAAACTCGCTGTGGGTCGGTGGTAGCCAGCACAAACACGACGCGGTTGGGCGGCTCTTCCAGGGTTTTGAGCAACGCATTAAACGCCTGCCCCGTCAGCATGTGCACTTCGTCTAACACATATACTTTGTAGCGGCATTGGACTGGCGCAAACTGGGCCCGCTCGATCAACTCTCGAATGTTGTCTACGCCGGTGTTGCTAGCAGCGTCAATTTCAATCACATCCAGCGCCGATCCTCTGGCAATCGACTGGCACACCTCACAAACGCCGCAGGGCTTTTCGGTGGGAACCTGACTTTGCAGGCAGTTGAGCGACTTCGCCAAAATCCGCGCACTCGAAGTTTTTCCCGTCCCTCGTGCGCCTGTAAATAGATAGGCCGGGGCAATTTTTTGCTGACGCAGGGCGTTGGTTAGGGTTGTGGTGATGGCGTCTTGTCCTACCAGTTCGGCAAAGGTTTGGGGGCGGTATTTGTGATGTAGCGGTTCGTATGCCATAGGTTTAGGGCGGTTCCTCAACCTCTAGGGTAAGGGATTTCTCAGCGAACAGACGTACTTTATCGCAGTTCTATCGCCAGAGAGAATAGAGAACAGCGAACTCTAAAGATACAGGCAAACTGCGGCAATAGCACGTCCTAGGGCGCGTCATCCATGAAGGGGCAAACGCTTGCCGCATCCGCCGGATCGCGCCCGCCTCCAAAAATAGGCGAGGGGCTGTCGCCTTGCCATCATCAGGGTTTGAGTTGGAATGGATCACAGCCCCTCGCTCATTTCTGGTTTGTTTGGCAACTGGTTGGGCAATTTGCCCTGCGATTTGTTCTGCCAATCTGCGCTGTCACCACTGCCGCCGTGTGGGATAATGGGGATCAAACTATTTTAAAGATTGACCCGTGAGTAGTAACGTCCGCACCGTTTCCGATACCAAGAGAGCCTTTTACACGCTTCACACCCGCCCGATCAACTCGATCTACCGTCGGGTCGTGGATGAGCTAATGGTAGAAATGCACCTGCTCTCGGTCAATGCGGATTTTCACTATGACCCGATTTACGGGTTGGGTGTGGTTACAGCATTCGATCGTTTCATGCAGGGCTATCGTCCTGAAGCCGACAAAGAGTCGATCTTTAATGCTTTATGTCAGGCGCTACAAGACGACGCACAAAAATATCGCCAGAATGCTGAGCAGCTACGGTCTGAGGTGACAGCGTTGACGGCAGATTCCTTCCTGTCGCAGGCAAAGCAGTTGGATGGCGCGTCGAGTGGGCTGCTGTTTGATACGCTACGCTCGGTGACTAGCCAGGATA
The DNA here is from genome assembly GCA_012033495.1 of Cyanobacteria bacterium RM1_2_2. GTDB lineage: Bacteria > Cyanobacteriota > Cyanobacteriia > Elainellales > Elainellaceae > Elainella. The sequence continues at coordinate 6,323 of JAAUQT010000154.1, forward strand.
AGTTTAAGTACAGCCGTCTGTTTGCGATTGGTCTATACACGATTTTGGAACTGCTCGACCCAAGTTTGGTGAAAGATGAATCGAGGCGGAATCAAGCGCTGAAAACCTTGAGTGACACGCTTAAATTCTCAGACGACAAGGTACAGAAAGATCTAGAGCTTTATCGCGGCAATCTCGATAAGATCGCCCAAGCCCAGATTGTGATGGAAGATATTTTGAAAGCAGACCGGAAGAAGAAAGAAGATCGGGCGAAAGCGAAAGACAAAGATACGGTGACAACTCCCCCAGTCTCACCGCAAGAGTAGGTTTCCTGCGAAGCCGCTTCTGTTTAACCTAACTGAGATTTCTAGAAGCCAAAATCCCTGTACGGGCAAATTGGGTGATGAATTGATCACCTGGCAACCCCCTGAGTAAAACCTGCCCCAACCCAGCGGGATATTTTTGCTCAGAAATCTCCCAGAAATCTCCAAGGATCGTGGATTGAATCAATCCGTAAACTGGACGGGCGGGTTGAGCAGAGCAATGGGCGTCCGGCAATCGATTTGACCGCAACACCCGCCCCAACCCACGATCAAACGGATTGAATTCCCATTCCTTAGCCCTACTTTGCTACTTCGGCATCTACTTTTCAGCCCAATTGCTGTCCTGATGTGTTCCTAGTTGCGGCAGTGGGTCGCTCGTTGCAGAATCAGCAGGAGCGGGAGTTTCCTTCTGCTCTAAGGTTTCCTGCGCATCGGGTTTGCTGAGTCGAGCGGATTGCCTGGGACGAGACAGCAAGCTTGCCGTTGCTTGGGCGTTTGCCATCGAAAGGGCTTGGGCGATGGCTTTCAGCTTATCGTGGAAATCAGAGGACGCAGGCGAGGGCACAAACTGCTGGATCGGATATTTGGCTGCCTCGGCTCGCGTCCGGTGAATTTCGCCCGGCAACGACAATTTACACTGCTCTGAAGGTTTGAACGGCTCAATGGCAGGGTGAGGCGAAGCCATATCAACCAGACGGTCAGCTTCTGGTATTGATGCCGCAGGGACGACGAGTGGCGGGGTTGCAACGGTCAGCGTGCTCAGTACAGCGCTAGATGGGGTTTGCTTGCGCCAATCACTATCAGCCGACCTGCCGTTTTGTGTCCAGATTTGTCGCCCGTTGACTTCACTTGTAACCAACTGTGGCTCTGCCGTCGTTTCGGGCAACGGTTGGGGAGGTGGACTAAACAAAAGCTGAAGGGCGCGGTTTGACACCATGCGTTCAAACTCCCGGTTGAAGTGCTGTAACGGTTTGCCGCGCCTGCGCCACAAATCCAGAATTTGCCAAACTGAGATAGCTTTATAGCGCCCTTGATAGAGAGCTTCAATCACGGCTCCAGGCAACCACACTGCCGGATAATGCTGCAACCACTGATCGAGCCATTGATTCAGCGTGTAGCCTCCCAAGTCGAAGCTATAGCGAGTCATCATCTCAGCCACATCCGCAGCAATTGCATCTTTTGCTTGCTCACTCATGACCCATTTGCTCACTCAGGACTCGCCCGCTCATAAAAAGGGTTCTTACCAAACTCTAATCGGGAAATCGCAGAAGTGGATCGCAATTGCGAAAAATTTAGACCGAAAGGAGGAAGTTGAATGAATTTGAAATTTGAAGTGAACGCGCACCGTTATCCCGTCTGGCTCTAATGTTTGATGGGTCGCTATTTTTCGAGAATGGGGACTCAAGCTTCCGAGGCTTGACTCGACCGCGCTACTGAATCAAGCGAGTCCTCAGATTAGCGGCAATTAGTCTCGAATCAACCCACCTTCAACGGTGCTGCTGCCTAGCCCAGAGAAGGGGCCCGGATCGCCTGTCCAGTTGAAGTCATTCAAACGGAGGGTAAGAGCGGCTGACGAGCGACCTGTGCTGTAGGTAGCGCTAATCGAATAGGTGCGGCGGCTATATTCGAGTGAGTAGACCGTATCGATTTCGTCAGAGGTATCAAGGTTGTAAGCAACCTGTACACCAAATCGCAACGGGCCGTAAATTTGTTGCGTGATGCTGGCAACCACAAACTGATCATCGCCAATTCGGTCAAACAAAAACGGCGATTCACCACTCCGCAACGTGTTGAAGTAGCCCAACGTAAAGGCAGTGTAATCTAAAAACGGTCTAGAAAAGTTGCCAAACTGCCCCAGTAAAACTACACCTCCCCGCAGGCTGTTCTGGGTGTCCCCGTTACTGTAAGCGCTGGCAACGCCTCTGGCTTCTAGGCTGACCCCCACATAAGGAACGACTGGCGTAGGAGTGTAGCGCAAGCCCTCAGTGGGAGTCGGGGGCAGCGCAGTTCCAGTCCACAGCGGGAAAAAGCGGCTCAAAACGACGGCAGCCTGATAGCGCGTTAAGTCAGCACAGCCGTTGCCAGTGGTGTCTCGATCATCTGGATCGATGCAGCTTAAATCGCGGTCAGGGTCAGGCGGCGGCAAAACACCTTCCGGCAGAACAACATCCTCGAAGGCAGGGTCGCTCGGCAGCAAATTGCGCTGGTCAGTTTGGGCATTGATGTATTGAATACTGCCCTGATAGTTCAGGTTAATGCCGCTTGTGCCCAACACATAGCGCGGTGAGAAAACCACCAGACCCGCACTACTTTGAATGTCTTGAAAGCCGAGTGAGCCGTTAAACAACCGATCGCGGTAGCTATAGTCGAGGGCAACTGTATGGTTGTAGACAAGCTGACGCAGCCGAACGCTAGAACGCAAGTTATCTTCGATCTCACCGAGATCGAGGCTGCTGAAGTTGGCCACTGCCTGAGCCGACGTGGTGGGCGTGATTTGCACATCCAGATTTCCCACTAAACCAAAGTGATCAGGATCGGGGAACCCACCTTGATCAATGGCCCGTTGGATCAAAAGTTGCGGCGTGAGGCTGAAGAAAACCTGGGGGGAAGAATAAACATCAAACGAGCGTTCAATGTAAAAGCCGTCTCGGTCGTCTTCGTCGTAGCCAAAGCTGAGCAATCCTGAATCGCGTTGGCGGCTATCGAGCACCAGACGATTGACCAACAGCGGTAGAGAAAACCCCTGATCAAAGACCAATCGCGGGTTGCGGGCCCGAATCTCGGCGCGGGTTGGAGAAAGGCGGTTGTAAGTGACTTGGCTAGAACGCAGTTCCAGTTCAGGAGGCGAAAAAGGATCGTTGGTAATCCGCACGTTTTGAGCCGTGAGGCTGTCTCCAAAAAACTCGGCTTGCTCGGCTTCAAACCGCAATCGGTTCACCGTGCCGCCCTGAAGCGAGGAGAGATTGCCAAAGCCAAAAGCTAACCCTGGTACGCCGCCTTGTACTTGGAGCGGTTGCGCCGCAGAGACGCGCTGCGTAATGGGCTGACTGAGATCGGTTGTGCCCACATCCGCAGAGGGGGCGGGCTGGAAATCTTGTTGGGTTGCCGGAATGAATAGCTCACCGCGAGCCGTTTGGATTGTGCCCTGATTTAAGGCAAAGTTGTAGCTGAATCGCTCGCCCCGCAGCACTTGGGAACCACGGGTTAAAACCCCATTACCTTCCGCAACCGCCACCCGATTTGGGATATTGACCCGGACTCGATCAGCAGTCAATTCGCCTTGGCGGAACCGCACCACTACATTACCGTCGGCTCTAAAAATCTGCTGTCGTTCATCAAATTCTTGCCGATCGGCAATCACTTCCAGCACTTCTCCTACCCCTTGCGGATCAATGGGGACTGTGACTCCGGGTGGGCTATCAGCAGGTGGGCTATCTTCCAAGGTTGGATCAACGGTTGGATCAGGAGTGACCGGATCTGGAAGAGTCGGATCGAGGATGGCTGGAGCTTCACTGGGGGGTCTGATTCGATGCTATCCGGCTCATCTGCGTCTGGTTCACCTGCGTTGGGTTCGTCTGCGTCAGAACCATCCGAGCGGGTACGAGAAGGCGTTGGAATTGTGAGAATCTGTCCACCTGCTGGTGCTGGAATCGGGACAGGCAGAGCATCATCAGACGGTTCAATAGGTTGTTCAGTCGGAAGATTAGAGTCAGGAGCGGTGGTTGGATCTGGAATCGGCAGATCTAACCGGATCGAATCCTCTAGATATCTTTCCTCTATCTGTTCGTTTAAGTCTGCCGGGCGGGTGAGGTCAGATTCAGCAACAGAAGGTGCTGTCTGAAGCTGCTCAGCATCCGGGTTAGAGGGGTCGAAGCTAGCCAAACGGATTCGGGCAGCGTTGTTGGCAACGCCATTCAAGCCAAAGTTGCCTAAGTGAATGCCCTCTGAGTCAACTGGATCAGCGGCAGAGTGGAGACGGGCAGAGTTCAAGCGACCAGACGAATGCAGTGGTGTCGAGCCAGACTGTGTCAATGCCTCTATTTCTGGCATTGGCAAGAGCGTCGTGAAGCGGGGATCAATGCGGGGTATGGAAGGCTCAACCCTGCTCAAAGGTCGAGAAATAGACTCCACCACAGGGATCGATGCAGAAGTAACTTCAGGTGAGGTGAGGTTGGTGGTTGACAGGTGGGCGGAGCTACCCACAGACAAGGGAGTACCCAACTCCTCTGCGGTCGAGGAGCCTACTAGCGGAGGTTCTGTAGAGATTAGGCTAGGTCGGTCGCAGTTCTCCTCTAAACAGGTTGGGCTATTTTTAGATGCGTCTTGCTCAAACTGAATCAGGTTCTCAGGCTGGTGATCTTGGGTTTGAGCGGTAAACAGGGATAAATCAGCACCCGATCGGTCATGAGGCTCAGACAAAACGACATCAGCGACCGGAGGCAAAGCAGGCGGCGAAACCGGATAGGGCATACTCTCATCACACCAATGTAGACGGCCAGCCCAGCAGGACTCAAACCGTCCTTCGGTACAGGCTCATAAGACTCTCCGTTAACGTGGAGGTTCCAAATCGGTGGGAGCAAAGCATTGAGGCAGATCAGCCCAACTGATGGAAATTCAAGACTCGTTGAGCGCAAGCTTGAGTGTGAGTGTGGACAAACGATCGAACGATCTTAGCGATCTGTCTTAGCGATCTAATCTAATACCTTTTAACACCTTGACTCCCACAGAATGGTGAGCATTCCCATGAGGTAGGTCAGCATCTCAAAAAAGCTGATGGCATGGCAGGCAAACAGCCGAAGCAAAATTATTCGAGATCGCGACGGTTAGGGTTGCGAGAGGGGTCGTTTGACAAAAAGCCGAAGACAAACAGACCAATGAAGAAGAACACAACAATATAAACGACAACCTTGAGGGTCAACATATCAATACCTCCAACCAGCAAGTTTTGTTAAAAATAGCTTCATTATCATACAGAAACATGGCCCCTTTTGGAGCAAAAGCATCGGCGTTGGGTTAAGAAGCGGTGAAGAGTGAAGGAATAAAAATTCAATGCGGCAGAGGGCAGAAGGCACTAGTTCGGTAAATCTACTCGTGTTGCATGATGGCTTGACGCACCCCCAGCTAAACCCCTGTTTTTGCCTGCTCTAGCAGACTTTTCCCACGTGATCTGCCATCGGTTTAGGGGGCGAAAAAGTCTGCAACGAAGCGAATCTCAACTGGTGTATACACGGTAGCTTTTCGGAAGGGGCTAGTGGGGGATCAAGTGCAAGCGTTTTAACTTCTCAAACATCCTCTTAGCTTCTCTGTGAGTCTTTAAGTCTGTGAATCTTTAAGATTGCCGCATTCAGGTGTGCAAACTGGATAGGTGGATTGATAAGTCGCATCGCGTTTACCAAATAGCTGGTAGCGGGTGTCTCGAATTTGCTCATAGAATCGGTCGCCCCAACCTTTGAAGCCCGGAATGGCTCGGTAAGCGTTGACAAAGCTTTCACCTACGGGGAGCATTCGCCCAATTTCTTCAGCAGCAGCACTGCCCTGCCAGCGTTGGCTAGGATCATCTGCCTGGATCAAAATCAGCCCTAGCTCACAGGTTTGGGGTGTAATACCAAACTGACTGAGGACTGCTTGGTCTTGCATCGGAGCATAGCGAAATTGACGCCCCTGATCGAGTTGTTCTAGCAACTTGACCAAATTGACGCATAAGTTACAGTTTCCGTCGTAGATCACGTGATACATCATCCAAGCAGCCTTAAGAATCGTCGAGTCACCATGATTCCAAGATAGCGCGTCAGGTTAAGCGGTTTTCGTTTTGCTGATCACCCTGATTGATTTCAGAAATGCAATTCTTCTGATAGATGCAGGCTTTTGATCGGCATAGTTAGCCTAGGTTTGCGTCTAGCTAGGGTGCTTGGTTTGCCTTCTCGAATCGAGGCCTTCGCTCAGTTCTGCTGCCCAATCGAGAGGTTTAGCGAGTCTAAATGGGTGTAATTGCAGATGGGCTGCTGGTTGATTCGCTCTTCAAACATTTTCAAAGAAATCTCAAGTGTTATTTTTGCTGTAAGAGATAAACTTCCCTTAACCTCTTACCGGATGTTCTCTTCATAATCAGG
>JAAUQT010000155.1 GCA_012033495.1 Cyanobacteria bacterium RM1_2_2
ACCGACCCACAACTGGCTTGAAGTCCCCCTTTTTAAGGGGGATTTAGGGGGATCAAGCAGGGTTTTAACTTCCAATGCGAGATGTGTGTACACGGTAGCAGCTAGGGGTGGAACCCCTACACCCCGTCCTAACCTTAGGCAGTACTGCCATAACACAGCTAATTCTCACAACACCTCTAGGATGCAATGTATGCAGCAGCGTCACTTAATGCTGAAAGGGAAGAAGGGAATTTGGCTCTTCTGCGGGCTTACTCGCTTCAGTCCTCAGATTCAAGCTCATGAGTAGAAGAGCAGAAATGACCAAAAATAGTCCTACCAAAAGTTCATGCGGCAACCAAGGAAATAATCCAGCAGAGATCAAGAATCCAAAACACAGTAATACAAATAAGTAAAAAGTTTGAATGTTGTAGAAATCTGCATTCTTAAGCAACAGAATCAGAGGAACTAGAAGTTGAATGTCGTTATAGTTGTAGCGTATTGTCGGTATCATTAAATCTGCAATCATCAGCATGAGACTACCAGAAATAAAGACAATATCCAACACAGGTAATCTCGACTGCCGCTTGGTTTGATGGTATGAGTAATGCAGGAGCAACAGATAGGACAACAAGGATACCATCAGTCCGAGCAGTATATAGCTTACGGAAGTTTCTAGATTGAGATAGCGATCTAATAAAAGAGGAATCGAGGAGTTTGAAGTCGGCAATCTATTGGGGTCAGGCTGATTTGTAAAAAATGCGCCTTCCAGAGTTTTGGAAACAATTCGATTTTGAACAGCAGCAGAAATTTCAATCGCTCCGTGATTGAGTTGGCTAATCGTTTGCATGGCTGAAAAATAGCTCGCCCACACCGATTGTCCAAATATCAGAAAAGATGTGCCAATGCAAATCAAAAAGCCTAATAAAGTGGCGATAAGCAGCTTGATTTTTTTGAACAGAAGCATCGGTAAAATCATCACCAGAACGGGAAATCTCATACTGGCTGTCAACCCGATTAGAAGCCCTGCAATTTCATCACTGAAGCGAAACTTTTTTGAGGAAATCCAATAGGAAATTGCAATAGGCAGCATGTAAAAGACGTAAAGTTGCCCTACCTGGAGATGAATCCGCCAAAAAATTGAACCCCCGATAAAAAAGAGTCCATATCCTAACAAAAATTTATTTCTGAGTGGGTCTGCACTGCGCTTGAGTAACAGAAATAAAGAGAGTAAAACTGCTCCCCACTGCAAGAAAAACCAAATAAATCTTTGATAGATGTAAGGAAGCCCAGAAAACGGAATGTAGAGCACTAAACCAGTTGGAGGAACTGTTACTCTTGAAACTGGAAGTCCTGGTTTATCTAAAGGATCTAAGAGCGTTTCTGGATCACCTTGCTGCCAGCGAAAAAAGTAGGGATCTAAACCTTTAACTAGCAATCTAGCGCCAACAACTCGGTTTCTTAAATCAACTCCACCCAACTCAACGGTGTTTTTCAGGTCATAGGCGGCTCCTAACAAAGCGATCATAATCGCAATTGCTAACAAAAAATTTAACGCTTTGACTACAAAAGCTCGGCTCAATTGATACATATTGAATGCACTAAAAAACCAATCAGATTCTGAAAAGCCTAATTCTTGATGGGTAGATGCTGCCGCGCCCAGAAAAAGCCACTCACATTGGCAATTTGTGAAACTAAAAGCAAAAGGGCGATCAGAACCGTAGACAGAGAAACCGACTTAGAGAAAGGATGCGCCAACAGCCTTGAATAGAACGAGATTGGCTCAACTTTGATCCGTTCCTGCTTACGAACTGCCCGCACGCGATGGAAGCAAAACGCACCTCGACCATAATTGAAATGCTGTCGCCAAAAATGAGCCAGCGTCAGGTGATGAGCGTGATAGATTTGAACTTCTGGAGCGAAGAACATTTTGTAGTCATGGGACAGCCACCGATCGCAAAACTCTCGATCTTCGCCCGCCGCTAACGGAAAGCTCGTATCAAAGCCGCCCAGTTCGCAAAACCGCTCGGTCATCATGGCAAAATTGTTCGAGGCAAAAAAGTTAGACTGCCCTGCCTCGGTGTTGTAGTAGCGGTAGAGGTAGTCAATCAGCATTTGACTTGCCGTCGAGTAGATATTGTCAGGCAACGCATTCAACGTGCGGCCGCCAATCAAATACTCTGGCAGCTTGCGAAATCGATCATTTAATGCGCTCAACCAGTTTGGCAACGGCATACAGTCATCGTCAGTGAAGACTAAAAACTGCCCTTTCGCCTGAGCCGCCCCTGCATTTCGCGCTTTGGCTGGGCCTGAGTTAGTTTGGCGAATCAATCTCAAGTTAAGTTGATTCCGAAATCCTTCTACCACTGTTTCCATCGGCGTAGGACTACCATCATCAACAACAATCACTTCAAAGTAATTTCGAGGATAGTCTAGCTGCGTGATGGAATGTAGACACTTTTCTAACCGCTCTGGTCGATTATAGGTTGGAATAACAATTGAAAAAAATGCAAAAGGCTGTTCCATCATCGTTTCTTCCTCTAGTCTGCTGTTGCATACAAGGCAACCTCAAAAGCGAACTGTAGATGTAGCAGCCTTCTTGTCTAGACGTAGCCACATTGGATATTTAGTCTGTAAATGCCCCTAAGTAGGTGGTTCAGAAGGCTGCCTGTAGATGGTTGGGAGGGGTCAAAAATGGGGGGACGATTCGTAAGGGAAATGCCTTATGCAACCTGCTTGAGGCGCGATGGCGGTGGTACTTCGGAGGACTGCTGATCCGTTGACCATTCTGCTTTGGTAAACTCTTCGTGATAAGACCGTTCCGTGTTGACATTCCACAGATCATGGGTCTCACCAAGAATGTTTTTGGCAGCAAGCAGAGCAGTCAGCATTGAGTGGTCTTGGTTGTTGTAGCGGTGCATCCCGTTTCGCCCTACAGTTTGCAAATTGTCGAAAGTTTCCAAGTAATCTTGGATAACTTGCAAATGCTGGCGATATTCACCGTCATACACTGGATAGGCTTTGTGTTGACGAATCACAACCCCATCTTCTACATCTCCTGGCTGAACTCCTAAGCCTAAGTCAATGGCTTCTTGAGTCGCTAGCTTAATTAATTCAGCATCAGATTGTTCCCAAATAGCGTCGCCTTCGCTGCAAAAATACTCCATTCCCAGACAAGTTTTGCTGGGATCGGGAACCATTGCCGGACTCCAGTTTTTGAAGTTCTGAATCCGTCCAACCTTGAACTCAGGGCTGTGAATATAAATCCAGTTATCTGGGAAAAGATGAGGGCGATCAACCACCAAAGACACAATCAGGAAATCTCGATACTTTAAGCCACGGGCTGCTTCCAAGACATGGGCAGGCGGCAGAGGATCTAACCGATGCAACAGGGCTGTGACTGGCATCGAAGAGATAAAGTGATCGCCTGTCAAAGTAATGGTTTCATCACCTTTCTGGGCCGTAATGCTCTTAATTCGTGTTCCTTCTCGTTCAATTCGCGTTACTGCTGTGTTCATCAGAACAGGTGAATTTCTGCTCTCGATAATTTCTTGGCAGCGTTCCCACATCTGACCGGGCCCCAGCAGCGGGTAATCAAACTCTTTGATCAAACTCTTGGCATTTTGGCTACCAAACAGCGCATTAATCACAGCCCGCTTCAGCGACATGCCTTGAATGCGTTGAGCCGCCCAGTCTGCCCGAATTTTGTTGCAAGGAATGCCCCAAACCTTCTCGGTATAGGTCTTAAAGAAAGTGCGGTAAAGCCGAGAACCGAAGCGATCCGTCACCCACTCTTCAAAAGTTTCAGGTTCAACGGGCTGGAATTTTGCTCGAACTTTTGCCTTCAAGTAGCTGAGTAAAATGAAAGCACTAGAAACGACGCCCAAATTCATCAGAGTGTTGAACAGGGAAAGTGGGTAGTTATAAAACTTTCCTTTGTAGTAAATACGAGACAGCCGGGGCACTTTGATAAACTCATTGCCCATAATTTCTTGCCAAACCTGCTGCACCTCGCCAACTTTGGTAAAAAATCGATGTCCACCAATATCAAAACGATAGCCTTTGTAGGTTTCGGTTCGAGAAATGCCGCCGACTTTATCGGACTTTTCTAAAACAATTGAGTTGACTCCATGCTTGCTCAATTCGTATCCAGCCGTTAATCCAGCCGGGCCTGCCCCTACAATCACAACAGGATAATGCGTCGTCATAGTAACTCCCGATCGGTAACTTTCAGTGAATTTTACGAATATCAATTTTTTCAGCATCAACCTGCTGCACTCGCAGTTCAGCTTGAGAGGCTTGAAGCGAGATCATCGCCTGATATGACCTTGCTGGTGAATCTGAGATGATTAAACCTGAGATAAATTAGCTGCGGTCGCTGTACGCCATTGACGCAGGTGATAGCGGGTTGTGCCAATTGCAAAAGCTAGCCCGCTATAGAGAAAATAGAGCCAATGCCAGGGAATCGTTTGAAGGGCAAACCAGATGCCTCTTTTTTGTTGGAAGAATTGATAGACAGGGAGATTGAGGACTAACAGTGCGAGTCCCAAGATGACTGCAACATTTACTAGATTCGTCCACCAAAAGCTGGCTACCAAAATTCCCAAGAGGCTATAGGTCAAAACTAGGCTTAAGCGACTCGATGTTTTGAGATTGAGGTCATTCACAAATTGCCGATCGCGCCAGAGTAATTCTGTCCAAGGTAAAGCCCGATAAAAAACTTCAGCCCTCAGCAAAGAAACAACGCCCCAATGCTTTAAGTGCTTGACCTGCACCGTTTTACAAAGCTGAATTCTGTGTCCTGCTCGTTTCAGACGATAGCCTAGCTCAATATCTTCAATCGAGGGATAGCGGTAGACTTCATCAAAACCACCCACTTCTAAGAATACATGGCGTCGAATTGCGCCACACGCACCCCAAAACGTAGAAGCTTCTTCACAGGCATTTTGATGAGTGTAATGATGGAACAAATTCTTGTACTGAGATAGAAAATTAGGAGCACCAGGAGCATCATCATAGGAGCCAATCAGTGCTGCGAGGTTGGGTTGCTGGGAGAATGCATAAACCACTCCGCTCAACGTATCAGCATTGATTGTGACATCAGCATCCATGAAGAAAAGAACGTCGCCCGTTGCGGCTTGCGCTCCAATATTTCTAGCCCGGGCAGGCCCGCCGCTTTTCGGCAGCTTCAACACTTTTGCGCCAGACGCTTCTGCCCATCGCCATGAGTCATCTGTGCCTCCATCGACAACAATGATCGTTTCGACGGCGATCGCTCCAAAGTGTTTCAGGCTAGCTAAACATTGACGAAAGCTGTCGCCTCCATTGCGAACTGGAATAACGATTGAGAGTGTTGGCGGGTTAGAAGAGCCATTCAAGGAGGTGTAAGTCATCATGGTTCCTTTAATTTGTCATCAGTGCACAGATATAATTCACCCTAAGCACTGCTTCTGCTTGTCCGAGTGCTGATCAATTCAGCTAGTTAAAGCAAGCAAGTTAACCTCAAACTCTTTGAACTCATACCAGGGACGCGAACACACTGTTAAATTATCGGATAAACACGACTTCTAGGTCGAGGAGTTGCGCTCAGGAAGAATTGAGAAAAAACTTGAAAACCTCAGACTCACCATTTTCGGCAGATGCCCACACCCAGAAACGAGATTCAGCAGAGAACAAGTGTTGAATTTATCTACAAACCCATAGGAAGAAACTAGGAATACTCTAGTCTATTAAGACAATTAGATTAGAACACCAATGCTATGTACCTTAAGACGCAAGATCAGTAGAAATCATGAGAATTCGCTCATCTTTACGCGATCTTTACACTATCACTGAGTTCCTAAGGATTGCGCAAAGAAGCGTTAGGAATCTATCTTAAGGGGCTGTGCGTCGATCGAGTTAAGGGGTATAAAAATCAAGCTCAACAGGCTTAGAATTCGAGAAATGTTAGCCTTTAGCTTACGCAAATGGCAGCAGTTGATCAACCCAACAGCTTCAAGAAACAGGGCTATGTCGCAGCAATTTCACGGAACAGTAACCCTATTTTATTGTAACTTTAGCTACCTCAATAAAATAGACGGCGTTTACAGCCCTCGTGCTAACAGTTGGCTCAAACAAGTTTGGATAGATGCGTAGAGGAGCCAAACTCCAGAGGGATTAATCTCGCCCAACAGGCTGCAATGGCGCTATGGTAGCTAGGCTGTAGTCTCAAGCTGCTTGTTACTGACTTCACGAATTGCGAATCGCAGAGAAAAATGTAGGATAACATCACGACCGTTTGCAACCGCCCTCTTTAGAATCTAGCATCCATTCTGGAGATCGGCTATCTTATTTTCGAGATTTCCTATCCGTCTTGTATCTAATAACTCGATGGCGCTACTTCTGTTATTTTGTTTATCCATTTTTCCCGGTATTCGTAATATTTTACACACTAATTTAATGCTGCTAATTTTATTGATTCCGGTAGAGCCATTGACTCTCCACTAAACCCAAGTTCACTGAGTTACCTCTAATTTTAAAAGTAGGGCACTGCTTGATTAAGCAAACTGGTTTAGTCCCTACATTCCCCTTTCAAGAAGGAAACTCAGAGCCCAATTTCCTCTTTGGGAAATCACCTCATTTCTGTCATTTATTATTTGATACCAAAAAGTGCTCCTGCGATTTGGTCACAAGAACACTCGTTTAATGCTAATTAGCGCTAACCTACTCTAGGGAAGCAGTCCCATCAGGTAATACACGACTTGCCAGGGAATCACTGAGTTAATTTCACTTAAAGCTACTGCTTACAACTACACCGCAGTTTCTAGGGGCTGTCATCTATTTCGGTCAGAATTCTATGATGGCACGACAGCCCCTCGCCTATTTTTGAGGGCGGGCGCGATCCGGCGGATGCCGTCAACAGTTGACTATTAGTTGATTATTAGTTAACTACTAATTGATGACGCGCCCTAAGACAGCTTCATCAACTGCTGCTCTTCTGACCTTGCGAAGTTGAAATAAACTGTTGCCGCCTACCAAAGGCAGAGCATTTACCAGGTGATCAAAATCCGATCTGGTTGGAGGAACGCTTCCAGGTCGGGGAATCTGAAAGCCAACCGGTAAGAAAGTGCCTCGATGTTCTGGAGTCAGAATGAGATCAGCTGATGAGGCGTTCGCACCCAAGGAAATTTCTACATAACCGCGTAGTTCTAAGTTTGCTGCTGTGACAAGATCGAGATTAGCGATGTTGGGCTGAAGAATAAATAGCCCCGTATCTCTCCGATTTAAGGTGAGTTTGAAGTTGAGTTCTGATGTGTTCAACACAACGGATGCCGTGCCCTCAACAGGGATATCTGCGCCTGTGGTATCCCAAAATGCAACAACGTTAGCAACCGTGAAGTTCGGGCTAATTGCCGTGAACTTTAGATTCAACGTCAAAGGTTCAAAGGATTGGGGATCATTTGCACTGTCGAGATTGGTGATAGAGAGGAAATAACCCTGAATCACGGTTCTGCCTGCCCCTAATTGATCCGCAACGCGAGGAATAATCGGCTTGACCAAGAGTTCAAAGGTTGAAACAGCAGATCGCTGCATGGGAAGTAGCTCCTTTGTGACGATTTTGAACGAAGGATGAACCTTCTTTACCAATTTGCGAAATATTTCTTTCGTTGGCAGTACCCGGATGGGTACTGATTTCGCAGACTGATCTCACAGACTGATTTCAAGATGTCGGCTACCCCATTTCGCAAATACACCCCTCATCCTGCTGCCAATCCCTTCAATTCCGTAACGTTTTATTAGACTAAAGCGAATAACACCCCGCCTCGCCCTTATCATAATCCTTAAACTCATCCATTCTGTAATCTTTCGTAAGATTAGGGAGCTTTATATTCTCGTGGCTATTCCACTCCTTTCCTACAACCCCTCGTCCCAAAATACCCGCGTCCCAGGCTACGAAGTCCCCGGCGATGAACAACCCAGAATCTTCTCCTCCGATAACCTCCTCTCTAACTCCGACATGGACTTCTTGATCGAAGCCGCCTACCGCCAGATCTTCTTCCATGCCTTCGCCGCTGACCGCGAACCCTTCCTCGAATCCCAACTGCGCTCTGGTCAACTCACCGTGCGCGACTTCATTCGGGGTCTGCTGCTCTCTGACACCTACAAGCGCAGCTTCTACAACCTCAACAACAACTACCGCTTTGTCGAACAAACCGTGCAGCGGGTGTTGGGACGCGACTTGTACAACCAGAGAGAATCGATTGCTTGGTCGATTGTTGTGGCAACCAAGGGCATCCAGGGCTTTGTTGACCAACTGCTCAACTCTCAGGAGTACCTCGAAGCGTTTGGAGACTCGGTGGTGCCCTATCAGCGGCGGCGGGTGTTGCCAGGACGCAACGAAGGGGAGATGCCGTTCAACCTGAAGTCGCCGCGTTATGGGGAGTACCATCGGCGCAAGTTGGGCTTCCCGCAGGTGATTTGGCAGAATGCAACGCGGACGTTCAAGCCGCAGGAGCAGCGGAGCAAGGCGGGCGACCCGGCGAACTTCTTGAACATGGCGCGGTCGATTGATGCCAAGGGCAACATGCCCCAGCGGTTGTCTGCGATGAACGTAGACTTCCTCAATGCCGTCCCTTACCGGAAAAAGTAGCGGCATCAGTGCATTGATGCTTGGCTTCAAGTCTCACTTCTAAGCTGAAATCTTCAAGCTGGAATTTGATCAGAGTATCGATTGAATCCTTCAAGCACAGTTCCGCTGCATCTTAGCCTCACGGTCGGGGTTAGAGGCGGCGGAGCTTTTTAACCTGACTCACGTTGTCTTGGTCGCGGTTGGTAAACCCTAACTCGCGCAGTGCTCGCTCAATTTGGGCTTTGCTGGGGCGCTGCGGCGGCGCTAACAAATCCATTTCGCGGGCAGTCTCAAAAATTTCTCGAATTAAATTGCTGTAATAGTTGTCGTCACTGTCTTCAGGCCGCTTGGCGATCCGCCCCTCGTAGGCAAGAGTATACAGTTCAAGGTGGTGCATCCCGATGACCTTCGACAGTTTTCTCAAGGTTTCTGGGGTGGGGCACGTTCCTTTGAAGCAGGCTCCGCGCAGACGGGGTTGCGGAATGTCAGCCATTTCTGCTAGCCGATTCATGCTGATGTGATGCTCTTCCAAATACTGAAGGATGAGCAAACCCAAGGGCGAGCAGTCTTTTGGCTGTATTTGTAACCTCGCTGGCATTCCTTTTCGCTCGCGGCATATTGCTTCTGTTCAATCATGATAAACGAT
This sequence comes from Cyanobacteria bacterium RM1_2_2, assembly GCA_012033495.1. Lineage (GTDB taxonomy): Bacteria > Cyanobacteriota > Cyanobacteriia > Elainellales > Elainellaceae > Elainella. Next base: position 9,231 of record JAAUQT010000155.1, read on the forward strand.
GAATCAAGAATTCTTGCAGGTTGAACGTAGCTTCACGTTCCTTGTTAGAATACCTTTTTTAAAGTTTTATTCAGTTTCGCAATAAACAGACTGTGCTAGCAAAGCTGAGATTGGACGGGCAAAACCACCTCTGAATGAACCACTGACCGCAGAACCGTAACAAAGTTGTGGCGATTTATCAGGCTCTACGCTTGACAGAAAAATCTTGCTGATTAACATTTCCAGAATATAGTCCTCAAAAATTAAAATCTGTTTAATTGGTCGAGTGTCGAGTCGAGTGTTGAGCAACAAGGAAATGAATCAGAATGCCCCGCAAGAAACGTTCCACGCAAAGCCTGCCGATTGATCCTCAGAATGGTCAATTGGCTCAATTGCGTGGCGGCCCCAGCCCAGCCCCATCTGTCGCTCTAGAACCGATTTTGACTGGCAAGGCCGAATCAGGCTCAGCAGAGCTTTGGCAATCGCTGCCAGCGACCGATCGCCCCAAGACCAATCCTGACTTGTTTACAGATAGCCAAACAACCCGAATGGCGTCGGCTTTACCAATCTGGGAAGCGAGCAACGTTTTGGCTCAAAACAGCAATTTGCCCTGGATTGCTGACCCTCAAGGGCGGTTGTGCTATGCCAAAGATATCGGCAACGGCAAAGGGGCTGTGCATTTCTGGGTCACTGAAAACATTGAAGATGAGTATCCTGCGGCTTTGGCGGGGGCAGCAGCGCTGGCGGTGGTCGAATCGTTTGATATTCGTGCTGCCTGTATGCACCTGATTTATGCTGCTCATGCCACTCAGCTTGAAAAGCCTTGGGAGCAAGAGTTGGTCATCGACGATCGACAGCTTGAAGCTTATTTGGGATTGAAAAAACGTACCGATAAAAACCGCCAAACCAAGCTGGCATTGATCGAAGAGTTAGTGAAACAGCCTTGCAAAATTACAACCTTCATTTCTTGGTCGGCTCCTGGCAAGAAAGAAATCACCATTGAGGAAGGGCGGCTCTGGCATCTCTTGGGAACACGCTATCACTATCAGCAAGATATTAATGGCAATAAAGAGTTGATTGGTATGACGTTTATTGTCCGAGCCGGACTGTGGGCCAAGTATTTTCTAAACGAAGAAGGACGCAAAAATAAAACCGCTCACTATCAGTGCGGAACGTTACCCAGAACGCTTTTAGAAAATATTATGAGCATCTGGCAACATCATCCAGGTGCCGCCCGATTAATGGTCTGGCTGTTGTTTAAAACCCAATTTAGCCGCAGTCAGCCCTTAAGCGTTCAGGCCTTGATGGAAATTGCCTACAGTGAACAAAAGATTGAGCAGGCAAAGCAAAGCAGTGAGTTGCGTAAAAAACTAGCAAATACCTGGGATGACGATTTGCTCACGCTGCATGAGCGAGGTTGGCAACTCAAATTTGATGATGCCACCTATCCTCTGGAAATCCGCCCAACTGGATTTGGACGAGAAAATTTGCAGCGCCCGCGTGGATTTTTCGATCGCTTACTGAATGGACGACTTTGGATTACGCCAGAAGATGCTTTGGTAAACGAAGTAGCTGCCATTAAAGAGCCTGATCCAGAGAGTAATCAGCCGCAGCTTGACACTTATCAACCCGAATTGATGCTGTCTGGCTCACAGGTCAGAGCGCTACGAACTGCTAGAGGCTGGAGCCAACGCAAACTTGCGGCTTTATCGGGGTTGAGTCAGGGCTTAATTTCCTTGATCGAAAACAACGAGCGCAACATCAGCACAGACAATGAGGCAATTTTACGGCAAACGTTTCAGTCGTTCTCATAGTCGTTCTCATCATCGTCGCTGATCCTGAAGGATGCGGCTGCGCTTAACCTACAGCGTCACAAGCAGTCAAGCCACACTGCAACTCATCTGACTAAATTCCCTCTAAAGGCATATTTAAGAGGTTCCAAACTCCGCTTTAATAGAGAAAAGCCAGCGGTATGAGCATTGCATGAAGCGTAACGCAACGGATGGGCTAGACCCTGTTGACGACATCGGCAGCGGTGAAGCCAAGCAGGATATTGTTTTGTCGCTGAGCCGTGGAGCACTACAAGCCCTGGAAGCGGAAGCGCGAAAGCAGGAAGCTTCAATTTCTGATCTGATCGAACGATTTGCGCAAGGCTTTGAGGAAAATGTTCATCAGCAAGACGCTGATCCTAGCGCTGTCAATGCCGCTTCATCTGCCGCCTCATTTCTGCCTCAGTCCGAATCACAGCAACGGCTTGAAGAATTGCAGACTTTGTTTGAGGTATTGCCTATTTGCGTTGGGATTGCCCAGGACGCTGACTGTCGGGAAATTCGGATCAATCCGGCTTTTTCAAAACTGCTGGGCGGTTCTTTCAATGTCAACCCTGCGGCTGGTACTGCTAGCCTACCGTTTCGCGTGCTGCGGCATGGGCAAGAATTGCTAACCCATCAACTGCCGCTTCAGTATGCAGCCCAGCAGCAAACAGAAGTGCGCGATGCAGAGATTGACATTGTACACGAGGATGGAACCGTCTCAAATTTGTATGGCTATGCGATGCCGTTGTTGAACGATCAAGGAAATGTGCGTGGGGCGGTGAGCGCTTTTCTGGATGTCACAGCCTTACGCCAAACCGAAGCAGAACTGCGACGGAGTGAAACCCGGTTTCGTCGGCTAATTGAAACAAGCATGTTTGGCGTTGCTATTGGTAAATTTGATGGCAAAATTTCCTACGCGAACGATGCTTTTCTGCATATGATTGGCTATACTCAATCTGAACTGAGTCAACTGAATTGGATTGAGCTAACGCCACCTGAACTGCGAGCCACTGAGCAAAGCTTGGCGGTAATGTTAGCCAAACATGGTAGCATTCCAGCGTTTGAAAAGGAATATATCCATAAGCAAGGACATCGGGTTCCGATTTTAATTGGTGCAGCGCTGTTGGATGAACCCCTATCTGCAAAAGACTCTGCAAATAGATCTGTAAATCACTCTGCAAATGAAACAAACTGCCAAACTGAGAGTGTTACTTCAGATACTTTTCTAAACGCTTCTGATTATCAATCTGGAGGTTCTTTTTGGCAGAGTTATGAACAGTCGCAGGAAATTGTTGTATTTTGTATTGACTTGACCCGATTAAAGCAAGCTGAAGCTACGCTTAGGGAACAAGAAGAACGATTTCGATTTTTGGCAGAATCGATTCCACACTTTGTTTGGACAGGCAATGCGGATGGCTCAGGTGAATATTACAATCGTCGCTGCTTAAATTATTTAGGTGTAACAGCAGAGCAAATGCGGTTTGCGATCTGGGCACAGTTTGTTCATCCTGATGATGTTGCTCAGGCAATTACCGTATGGACAAATGCTTTAACGCAGAAAACAGA
>JAAUQT010000156.1 GCA_012033495.1 Cyanobacteria bacterium RM1_2_2
CTGCCCCGCCAACCTCTACCCCGCCAACCTCTACCCCGCCAACCTCTGCCCCCACTGCCTCCTCCAATCCGTCATCTCCCTCATCTGCCCCGCCTGCCGCCCCGCCTGCTGCTGCCACCGAACTTCCAGCCGAAGCCCCTGCCAAAACGCCGGAAGAGTTAACCCAAATTCTGGATACGGCGATGGCGGAGTTGAATGATCTTGTCGGGATGGAAAACATCAAGGAAGAAGTGAAAACCCTCGCCAACTTTTTGAAGGTGCAAAAAATCCGCCAAGATCGCGGCTTGGCAACGACTTCTGTTTCTTTGCATTCTGTGTTTTGCGGCCCGCCGGGAACCGGCAAAACGACGATTGCACGGCTCACCAGCCGGATTTTTCAAGGCTTGGGTTTCCTGAAGAAAGGGCATCTAATCGAAACGGATCGGGCAGGGATGGTGGCGGGTTATGTCGGTCAGACGGCTAAGAAAGTAGATGAGTTGGTGAATTCAGCGCTAGATGGCGTGTTGTTCATTGATGAAGCCTACGCACTCGTGCCAAAAGATTCCGGGCGGGATTTTGGACAGGAGGCAATTGATGTGTTGCTGAAACGAATGGAGGATTATCGCGGTCAATTGGTGGTGATTGTGGCGGGTTATACTGACGAGATGACAGAGTTTGTCGAATCGAATCCAGGTTTGAAGTCAAGATTTAACCGCTATTTCTATTTCAGCGATTACGCACCGGAGGAACTGCTAAAGATTTTCGAGAAATTTTGTGAGAAGAGCCATTTTAAACTCACTGATGCCACTAGAGAACGTCTGCTTAAACTGCTGGAGGAGTTGTATATCAATCGAGATCGCACGTTTGGCAACGCTAGAATTGTACGCAATCTATTTGAAAAGAGTATTGAATTGCAGGCGAATCGATTGGCAGTGCTCTCCTCATTTACAGATGATGTCCTGACAACGCTCTTGCCGGAAGATATTCCGACCCAGTTTTCTAGCGATCGGTTGGCTGATGCCAAAAAAGCAGCAGCGGTAGCAGATGGAGAAACGCCGCCAGCTTAAGCGAGATCATCAGCGAAACAGGAAAGGGGTATGAGTCGATCCGCAATTCGTCAGATTGTTTGTCTATGGCTGGCGTGGGCTGTCGTTTTGAGTGGCTATCAAACGGCAGTGACGGCTCGATATCAGGTGCAAAAGCCGGATGCTGCCTTGCCTTGGACGCCTGCCTTGACCAGCGATCAGTTGGATCAACCTTACCTGAAAGATCCGTTCATGAATGCCAAAGTTGCATGGGATTCAGAGTTTTACTTGTCGATTGCGCTGCACGGATATGATGATCCGCAAGTTCGGGCTGTGCCGCCTCAGCCTCATGCCCAGCCGCCCTACAATCGCCCGCTGTCGCTCAATTATGCCTTCTTTCCGGTCTATCCTGACTTGATGCGCGTGCTGGCAATTCCGCTGGGGTTTTTAGGACTCAATGCCACGGCCACGGCAACCCTAGCAGGCGTTCTCATTTCGCTGTTGGGCAGTTTGGCGGGCATGGTTGCGCTATATGAGTTGACGCAATCTGATTCCCGATCTGATTCACCCCAAACAAGTGCCGATCACGCGGCAGGGCTGCGATCTGCGTTTTATTTGATCAGTTTTCCGACCAGTTTTTTTCTAGCGCAGGTGTACACCGAGGGGCTGTTTATTGGCTTGTCGTTCGGCTGTTTGGCAATGTTGCAGCGCAAGCAGTGGATTGGGGCTGGCATTTTGGCAGCCATTGCCACCTTAACGAGGGCCGTTGGGGTGGGCTTACTAATTCCACTCCTGTGGGCATGGTTTCAGCATCATTCAGCATCTGACCCTGAAAAACCGACCCGAAGAGCTTTGCTGACTCCACGCTATTGGCTGCAAACGATAGCTTTGCTGTCACCGTTGCTGGTGCATCTAGGCTGGAAGGCTTCGTTTCAGGGAGGTGCATTTCAGATTGTCCAAAAGAGCTTTTTTCGCTGCACAATGTTTAGCTTAGCCGAAGCCACCTCTGCTTGGCGGCAGGCGTTCCTTTCCCTCTTCGACAACTCAGCCGCTGCTGCCTACTATGCAATTGAGTTTGCAATCATTCTCATCGGAATCACATCTTGTTTGCTGACACTTAAACGTCATCCAGCAATCTCAATTTATGGTCTTTTAATGATTACCGTTTCGACAACTTGCGGTACAGCCTGGAGTATTTCGCGCTATCTGTTGGCCGTTCCTTCCATCTTTCTAGTTCTGAGTCGATTCGGTCAATCAGTCCTCTTTGATCGCGTTTGGACTTTAATCAGCATTCTGTTTCTGGCAATGTTAACGGCTCTCTTCTCTTTTAATCTCTGGGCGGGTTAGCGCTGCTGAAGTGGATACAAGTGATTAGCATTCATCTTCTGATTCAGCAGCGCCAAACCTTATTCTGCCTCAACCACAACCAGTCCTTCTTCTTCACCGGTTGGTGGAACCAGCGCAACCGCCACAATCGCGTCATCTCCATCTAGCCGCTGCACCCGCACTCCGGTTGCTGCACGAGACTGACAGGAAATCGCCTTAACCGCTTGACGAATAATAATGCCGCGCCCTGTGACTAGAATAATTTCATCGTCGTCATTCACAATTCGCAGAGCCGCCAGCCGATCGCCTGCTTTGCGGAACTTCATGGCTCGCAGCCCCATGCCAGCCCGATTTTGTAACCGAAACTGGTTCACCGGAACCCGCTTACCCAACCCGCCCATGGTAATCACCAGCGCCCACGGCCCCTGAGATTGGTATTCGACATCAAGCTCTTCGCCATTCGCATCGCTTTCGGCTTCATCGCCTTCCGCAATGTTGGCAACTACTTGGCTCGGCAGGATATCCATGCTGATCAGTTCGTCCCCTTCCTTCAAAGCCATTGCCCTGACGCCACGAGTTGGTCTGCCCAGCGGCCGCAACTGCTCATGGTTGGTGCGGAAATGAATCGCCATTCCTAGCCGAGAGCCAATTACCACGCTGTCTTCTGCTCGTGCTAGCCGCACCCAGCGCAACTGATCGCTCTCTTCCAACGAGATGGCAATCAGCCCATTGGCGCGAATATTGCTGAAGGCAGAAACCTCAGTTTTTTTAATGTAGCCCTTCTGAGTTAACATCACCAGATATTCGTGATCGGTGAACTCCGTAACGGGGATGATCGACGTAATTTTCTCCTCATGGGAGATGGGTAACATCTGGACAATCGGGACGCCCCGCGCCGTCCGAGAGCCGGTTGGAATCTGATAGGCTTTGAGACAGTAAGCAATGCCCCGATCGCTGAAAAACAGCACGTTGTCGTGGTCACAGCAGGTCAGGAAATGTTCAATTCCGTCATCCTCTTTCATGCGCGTGCCCGACTTCCCGCGTGTGGCTCGGCTTTGAGCCTCAAACGTACTCACTGGCATTCGCTTGATGTATCCCTGCTCGGTCAGTAGAATAATTGCCTGCTCGTTGGCAATCAAATCCGTATCCACCAACTCTCCGTCGGCTCGTTCAATTACGGTGCGGCGGGGGTTAGCATAAGCTGCTTTCAGTTCAGTGGCTTCGGTTTCAATGATTTGCAGAATTCGTTCGCGTCGAGCCAGAATATCCTGTAAATCAGCAATTTTAAGCTGTAAATCTTCGTGCTCTTGCTGAATTTTCTCGGCTTCTAGGGCAGTCAAACGGCGAAGCTGCATTTGCAAAATCGCATCTGCCTGCGCTTCAGACAGCCCGTAAGATTCGATCAATTCCTGCTTAGCGGTTGGTGCATCGGCAGCATGACGAATCAGCGCAATGATCGCATCCAGGTTTTGCAGCGCAATCAAATAACCCTGCAAAATGTGGTCGCGTTCTTCCGCCTTACGAAGCTGATACTGAGTCCGGCGCGTGATTGTTTCCACCCGGAAGTCTAGGAAAACTTGCAGCGCTTGCTTCAGCCCAATGGTTTGCGGCTCTCCGTTGACCAACGCCAGCATATTCACGCCGAAATTGGCTTGAATCGGGGTTTGCTTGTAGAGGTTGTTCAGCACCACGCGGGCATAGGCATCGCGCCGCAGTTCAATCACAATCCGCATTCCGTCCCGGTCGCTTTCGTCGCGGATGTCAGAAATCCCTTCTAACCGACGTTCGTTGACCATTTCAGCAATGCGTTCAATCAGCGCTGCTTTGTTGGTTTGGTAGGGCAATTCGGTGATGATGATGGCATCCCGATCGGGACGGCCGCGCTGCTCGATGGTTTCAATGGCGGCAATTCCACGCATGGTGATCGAACCGCGCCCGGTGGCGTAGGCTTCCCGAATCCCAGTTGTGCCAAGGATCTGTCCGCCTGTGGGGAAGTCAGGGCCAGGAATGTACTGCATCAAGCCCGCTTGGGAGATGTCAGGATCGTGAATCAGTGCGATCACGCCATCCATCAATTCACCGAGGTTGTGAGGGGGAATATTGGTGGCCATGCCGACCGCAATTCCAGAGGAGCCATTCAGCAATAGCTGCGGAATCCGGGACGGTAAGACTAACGGCTCTTGTTGAGAGCCATCAAAGTTGTCGGTAAAATCAACGGTATCGGCTTCGATGTCTTGCAGCAGAGCGTTGGAAGTGAGTGCCTGCAACCGACACTCGGTATATCGCATGGCTGCTGGCGGATCGTTGTCGATCGAGCCAAAGTTACCGTGACCGTTGATCAACGGGTGGCGCATCGAAAAATCTTGAGCCATCCGCACCAGCGCATCATAGACGGCAGTATCGCCATGCGGATGATATTTACCCAACACTTCCCCGACCACACGGGCGCACTTCCGAAAGGGGCGATCGCTCATCAAACCCAGTTCATGCATGGCGTAGAGAATGCGACGATGAACTGGTTTCAACCCATCCCGCGCATCGGGCAACGCTCGTCCCACAATCACGCTCATTGCGTATTCCAGGTACGATCGGGACATCTCGTTGCGTAAATCCGTTGGGACAATTCGTTCCTGAATCGGCTCCTGGGAAAAGGTCATATCCTGACAAAAACTCCAATACGGTGCGATTTTAGCGGTTAAGTCGTGAAAAAGCGGTGTTTCTTACCGTTCTGACCCTTGGTGGTTGCCAAATATCGCATTTTACCTTTAAAATTCTAGCGCATTTTCGAGGTGGCGAGTCGCTTGATTGTCAGGTTGAGGCAGGGCAGTAGCAGGACACGAGCAGGACACGAGCAGAACAGAAAAAGCAGAACAGAAAAAGCAGAACAGAACTCGACGCTATCCGGCTCGCATCTGAATCCGCGATTTTTTGCTTTGTAGCCCCTGCATCGTAACCCGTCCCATTCTCCTGCTACACTGCTAGATTGTTCATTGCCAACTTGATTTGCACGGGTTTTGCCGCTCATGGTGACTGAAAGCGACTACATTCAAAAAACCGAAGCGACACGGGTACGGGTTTTAAGCGAAGCCCTGCCCTACATTCAGCAGTTTGCTGGACGCACAATTGTGGTGAAGTATGGCGGAGCCGCCATGAAAGACGCCCATTTGAAAGAAACCGTCATCCGCGACATTGTGTTCTTAGCCTGCGTGGGGTTGCGTCCGGTGGTGGTGCATGGCGGCGGCCCTGAGATTAATTCATGGTTGGATAAGCTAGGGATTGAGCCACAGTTCAAGAACGGTTTGCGCGTTACGGATGCTGCAACGATGGATGTGGTGGAAATGGTGCTGGTGGGACGAGTCAACAAAGAGCTTGTGGCGCTGATCAACCAGGCGGGCGGTAAAGCAGTCGGTCTGTGCGGCAAGGACGGCAACCTGATTCGGGCCCGTCCTCAAGGAGATCTGGGCATCGGCTTTGTAGGCGAAGTGATGGCAACCGATGTAAAGCTGTTAGAGTCGCTGGTGCAAAACGGCTACATTCCCATTGTCTCTAGCGTGGCGGCAGATGAAACGGGGCAGGCGTACAACATCAATGCGGATACCGTCGCAGGCGAACTGGCGGCGGCTCTGGGCGCAGAGAAAATGATTTTGATGACCGATACAGCCGGCATTTTGCGAGACTTCCAAGATCCTTCGACGCTGATCGCCAAAGTAGACATTCAGCAAGCCCGTGAACTGATTGAAACTGGCGTCGTTGGAGGCGGCATGATTCCGAAAGTCAACTGCTGCGTGCGTTCTCTGGCTCAAGGCGTCAAAGCAGCGCACATCATTGACGGTCGCATTCCTCACGCCCTGCTGTTAGAAATCTTCACCGATGCAGGGATTGGCTCCATGATCGTGCGTCCGGGATGATGAAGTGAGCGATATAGCAAAGGGCAGAAGGCAGGAGGCAAAAGGGCGAAGGTCTTAGTGTAGCGCTCCGGTGGAGGTCATGAAAGTGAGCTATCTGGATCTACGGCATCTTCAAGATTCCGAGGATCTGGTGGTTACGAATCACTGAAGAGTTCTATGGGTGAGCTTTCTGTCCTGACGCAAACCTTGGCTCAGAACCTCTCCCAACCGTGCCATCCCTAGCAACCGACTAGCGCCGACAGGCAATTCGCAGACTCTCAAAGGCTAAACAAGCCGGATTGCTTTGTCCTGTAGAAGGACGCTGGTAAATAACCGTAGAGCGACGACGGCGAGAGAAGCCATCGTGGTTATACTGCTCGTGACCGTACTGTTCGTGACCGTACTGTTCGTGACCGTACTGCTCGTGACCGTACTGCTCGTGACCATACTGCTCGCGGCGATTGTAGCTGTCATCATACCTGCCATTATCATAGTTATCATAGCGGTCATATTCGCTGTATCGACCATCATTGTCGTAGCGGCTGCTGTTATCGTATCGATCATAGTGGTCATACCCATCACGATGATCGTTATAGCGACCATATCGACCGTCGTGATCATATCGGTCGTAACTGCCATATCGACCGCCGTTATCGTAACGATCATATTCATAGCGACTGGAGCGGTCATACCGATCGTAGCGGTCATCGTGATCGCCGTTATCATACCGGTCGTAGTCTTCAGTCACGATGGTTCTACCGTTATAAATTACCGTTTGTGCCTGGACAGAAGGAGTCAACCCTAACGGCAGGAACCCGATCGTGGCAGTGGCAACCAGCCAAGGCATGAGCTTGAGAGGAGCAAATTTTGGCAAAAATTTTGGCAAAAACATGGTTGAGGTGACTCCGTTACAATCTGAACAGGGCTTCACTGTCTCAGACGGTGCCTAAGACGATACTGTTTGAGACGCTTTCTAGAGAGCCTGAGTTCCAGGCTGCTCAAGGTTTTTCTCCATCATACCGATCGGGAATCGCTGTTGAGCAGCAAAGCGGTTGAAATCCGTCTGTGGGCTACCATAGACATACCTCTTGATGGACTATCAAACTTCTGTCTGATCCGCTTAAACCCTAACTAAACCTTAACTTTGCCGCTATCTACCCTCATCCTGCTTTCGGTTTTGCTATGAAATCACCCATGATTGCGCTTGTTAATTCTGCGGCTCGTCAACGAGAAATTGTTGAAGTATTTATTCGGCATGGTTGGGATTTCATGCGCCAACTGCTGACCCTTGGTAAAAGTGACGAACCGACGCTGCCTGCCCCCGAAGTGCTATGCAATATTTTGACGGATCTCGGCCCGGTTTACGTCAAGCTAGGGCAGCTTTTGAGCACCCGCCCCGACCTGCTGCCGCCCGCCTACATTCAAGCCTTGAGCAGTTTGCAAGCGAATGTGCCGCCGCTGAGTTGGAGCGATCTAGAGCCAGTGTTGCGGCGCGAGTTGGGGCAGACGCCAGAGGAAGTGTTTGAAGGATTCGACCAGCAGGCCATTGCCGCCGGGTCAATTGCGCAAATCCACCGTGCCACCCTCAAAAACGGTCAGCAAGTGGCGATTAAAATTCAGCGTCCGGGCATCGAACCGATTGTGCTGCAAGACATTTCGCTATTTAAGCAAATTGCCGGATTGCTATCGGCGACTGATTTTGGCAAGCGCTATAACGTGGCAGATTTGGCGGATGAGTTCAGCACCTCCCTGCGCAACGAGCTAGATTTTACGCAGGAGGCCAACTACACCGAGCGTTTGCGGCAAACCCTAGCCAGCAGCCGTTGGTTTGACCCCAGCCAAGTGGTTGTTCCGAAAGTATATCGGGAGCTTTCTAGCCGCCGAATTTTGGCGCTGGAATGGATTGAGGGCGTCCCAATTCTCAAAGCAGACCTTGCAAACAGCCGGACTGAAGCCGATCTGGCTACTCGTCATCGGTTCACTTCTCTGGCATTTCGAGTTTTTCTTCAGCAATATTTGGTAGATGGCTTCTTCCACGCTGACCCGCATCCGGGCAACTTGTTTTACCTAGAAGACGGGCGGCTCGGCATTTTAGACTGCGGCATGATGGGGACGCTGAACCCGCGAATGCAGTCGATTATGGTGGAGCTAGTCTTAGCCATCGTGGATTTTGACCCCGACCGTTGCGCTCAGCTAACCCTGCAACTGGCTGAACCAATGGACATTTCCCAGCCGATTAATGTAGCCCAACTTCAAGCCGATTATGATCGACTGCTGCGGCGCTATCATAGCCTCAGTTTGGCGAGCGTTAACCTGAGTGAAGCCTTTAGCCAGATCATTGAAGCCGCTCGCAACAACAATTTGCGCTGGCCAAGCAACATTGGGCTGTTAACCAAATCGCTAGCCAACTTAGAAGGAGCCGGACGCGAGTTTGATCCGACCATCAACATCATGGATGAAGTGCGGCCGCTGATGATTGACCTGTTTCGTCAACAGTTGATGGGCAACGATCTGGCTCAAACTGCCCTCAGAACGGCCCTTGAATTCAAGCAGCTATCTCTAGAATCGCCGCGCCAAGTGGGGTTCCTGCTGAATCGCCTCACCTCTGAAACGCTGAAACTGAACCTATCGCTGCAAGATTTCAACGCCTTACGCAAAACCCTGGATGACGGGGCAAATCGTCGCTCGTTTAGTACGGTAGTTGGAGCGCTGATCATTGGCGCCGCAATCATTTCTGCCGGACAGCAAACGCCCCAAGTGCAGTTGGTCAGCAATATTTTGTTTGCCGTCGCCAGCTTGCTTGGACTCTGGCTGATCATCACCATCCTACGCTCTGACTAAATCAACGATCGCTTTCCGGTCTTGATCCGGTACAGTAGCGAAAGCGTTACGTTGTTCTAGTGGTGTATATGGTTACTGCCTCTCTCTCAACGCTCGAAGTTCGCGCCGTCAGTACTCCTCAAGAAGCAGATTGGTTTCTGGATGTTCCCAGCTTGGTTTATGCGAATGATCCAAACTGGGTGCCGCCGTTTCGCAGCAGTGTGGCCAAACAGTTTTGCCAGACAATCCATTTTGCAGTACGGCAAGTTGCAGCAATGGATTGCCCTACGAGACGGTCAAGCCGTGGGGCGAATTGTGGCGGCGGTGAATGAGCGCTTGATTGAACGCGAACAGCAGCAGGTGGGGCTGTTTGGCTTCTTCGAGTGCATCGAAGAGTTTGCGGTTGCTCAGGCGTTACTAGAGGCAGCCTGCCAGTGGTTGCGCGAACAAGGCATGACCCTCGCCCGCGGCCCAATTGACCTTTCGACCCACAATGGCTGTCTGTTTTTGGTGGATGGCTTCGAGACGCCGCCAATGGTGCTAATGCCCTACAACCCGCCTTACTATCCGCAGTTTGTCGAGCAAGACGGCTGGCAAAAAGCTCAGGATGCCTATTCCTATAATTTTCCGTTGACCACCACGCTGCCGCCAGAATTCGAGAAGGCTTACCGAATTGCTTGCAAATCAGGCGTTTCGTTTCGCCCGGTTCGCACCAAAAAAGAGGGCTTTGAAGAAGATGCTCGCAATATTTATCGGCTGACTAGCCAAATGTTTGCCAATAATTACAGCGCCACACCCCGTACTGAAGCAGAATTTTTAGAAGAAGCCCGCTCGTTTCAAAGTTTGATTGACCCCGATGTGTTTCCAATCGCCGAACACAACGGCAAAATGGTGGGCTATTGGATGGGGCTACCAGACTACAACATGGCGCTAAGGCACATCAACGGCAAATTGGATTTGTGGGGAACGCTGAAGTTTCTCTGGTATCGTCGCCAAATTGATCAAGGAAGGGTCGTGCTGTTTTGCTCGCTGCCGGAATATCGCCGCAAAATGGTTCCCCTAGCGTTGATTTATCTGGGAATGCAGGGCGGTATCAAAAAAGGCAAACCCTACAAGCGGGCAGAATTGGGTCACGTTTTTGAGAGCAACAGCGCTTCCCGAAAACTGGTCGAAGCATCGGGCGGCACAATCCACAAAACCTATCGAATTTACGAAAAAGCGCTAGGGTGATCTTGAGCAGGAAGTGAGGTGAAAACACGATGAAAGCATTCGTGACAGGAGCCAACGGTTTCACGGGTTCCCATTTGGTCAGAGCCTTGGAGCAACGCGGACATACGGTGGTCGGCTTGGTGAGAGAATCGAGCAATCTGGCGCGCCTGACTGAGACAAACATCCAGCTTGTTTACGGCGACATCACCGATCGACAAGCGCTGCAAACGGCAATGGCGGATGTGAATTGGGTGTTTCATACCGCTGCTTATGTGGAGTTAGGCTTGGTGAATGCTGCCGAAATGGAGCGGATCAACGTCGCAGGCACGCGGGCGGTGTTGGAAGCGGCTGAAGCGGCCAACCGTTCGGGCAGTCTTTTCAAAATGGTCTATTGCAGCACAATTGGAATTTATGGCGACACACAGGGGCGAACCATCGACGAAACCTTTCAGCGCCAGCAGCAGGGCTTTTCTTCAGCCTACGACTCAACCAAATATCAGGCGCAGCAGCTTGTCGATCAGTTTGCCGCCGTAGGGTTGCCAGTCGTCAGCGTCATGCCATCGGGAATTTTTGGAGCCGATGATCCGCATTTTGGCCCCGTCGTTAAAACCTTTCTGAAGGGCAAGCTCAAAGTCTGGGCGGGCAGCCAACGGATTACGGGCATTGTTCACGTCGATGATCTGGTGGAAGCCATGCTACTTGCTGCCGAAAAAGCCCCCACCGGAGCGCACTACATTGTTTCAACAGGCGACCTGAGTACGCAGGAAATGTTTGAATTTCTCAGCCGCGAAACCGGAATTCCGGTGCCGTGGGAAGCCCCAGAACCGCTTGTCCGCTTAGTAGGAAATCTGCTCGATCCGCTCGGACGGCTGTTTTCCTGGCAACCGCCCCTCAGCCGAGAACGAGTGCATTATGTTTACGATCGCTGTGTGCGGGTGAAAGGCGATAAAGCAAAGCAGGAACTTGGCTGGCAACCCCGCTCGGTTGAACAAACCCTCAAAGATTTGCTGTAGCAGTTGAAGGGTTGGTTAGCTGGCTCCGCAAAGAGTCATTTCCCTCGTTCACCGAGTCATTCACAAGGAGGCAAAGCACCGTGCAGTAGGTGGGTTGGAACTGTGGTTCAATGCTGTCTGTTTGCGAATCTAAATATTGAATTTACCTATCAGCAAAAGATGGGGAAGTATGAGGAATTCAAAAATATTTGCCTGGTGGATACGCTGGATCACTGCACTTCGGAAGGGCATCAGTTTGATTTGTTTGCCATGAGTGTGTAAAATACAGCCCGGATTCAACAACAAAATGAAAAAACTATTTCTGTCATCATTGGCAATCCACCCTACAACGCTCATCAGGAAAACTTTAACCAGCGTAATGCCAATCGTTTTTACAAAGGGATTGATAAAGCAATCAAGGAAACCTACATCAAAGAAGGAACCGCCCAAAATCAAATTGTTGTCTACGATAGGTATACCCGCTTCTTTCGGTAGGCATCAGATAGGTTAGGTCAAAATGGCTTGATTGCCTTTATTACCAATTGATTGTTTATTGATTCCAAAACCTTTGATGGCTTTCGCAAGTGCATCGATCGCGAGTTTGATTATGTGTATATTGTCGATACCCAATCGGATGTGAGGAATAATTCTGAAATCTCTGGTACAAAAAACAACATATTTGGCATTCAAACTGGAATCGCGGTGATGTTTCTTGTTAGGAAAAGAAAAGAAAGAAAAGGATCAAGCTGCATGAAATCCCTTTTTGAGATTCAACAGCAGTCAAAAGCAGGTAGCTTTGAATTCACACGCCATGCCTTTAAGAGAGCGATCGAACGTAATATCAGCGAACAAGAAATTTAAGAAATTGCTGAGAATCTAGAAATGATTGAGGGCTATCCAGATGATAAATATTCTCCCAGTTGTCTTTTGTTAGGCTTTACAAAGAGCGATCGAATTCTACACATTCAGGTTTCACAGATGGAGTCCGATGTTACAAAGATTACGCTTTATGAGCCAGATGAGAAGGAATGGATTAATTACAGAACCAGGAGAAGATGATGTTTAAGAGACTGTTTGTAAATGAATTTGAAGAGGCTGAAACAGGCTTCAAGACTTGACCTCCCTAACCCTCCTTAGAAAGGAGGGAACCGAGCCAAAAAGTCTGAAGTCCCCCCTTTTGAAGGGGGATTTAGGGGGGATCTAAATCTTTGT